>NZ_JBIAPW010000033.1:0-94907 GCF_042888505.1 Streptomyces sp. NPDC002870 | reverse complement strand
ATAGGTCGCCGCGCGCCCCGGCCCCCGCAGACCACCACCCCCTCCGGCGCCCCCCGCCCCCCCCCCGGCCCCCCCCCCAGCCCCAAAACACCCCCCCCCCCCCCCCCCCGGGGGGGGGGGGGGGCGCCTCTCCGTATCTCCGGATGCCCTACTGGTCCTTCGCGGCCTTCTTCTCCTCGGCGTCCTCGATGACCGCCTCGGCGACCTGCTGCATCGACAGCCGCCGGTCCATCGACGTCTTCTGGATCCAGCGGAACGCGGCCGGCTCGCTCAGCCCGTACTGCGTCTGCAGGATGCTCTTCGCACGGTCGACCAGCTTGCGCGTCTCCAGCCGCATGGAGAGATCCGCGACCTCCTGCTCCAGCGCCTTCAGCTCGGTGAACCGGGACACCGCCATCTCGATGGCCGGCACCACGTCGCTCTTGCTGAACGGCTTCACCAGATACGCCATGGCCCCGGCGTCCCTGGCCCGCTCGACGAGGTCGCGCTGCGAGAACGCGGTGAGCATGAGGACGGGGGCGATGGACTCCTCGGCGATCTTCTCGGCCGCGGAGATCCCGTCCAGGACGGGCATCTTCACATCCAGAATCACCAGATCGGGCCGGTGCTCCCGGGCCAGCTCGACGGCCCGCTGCCCGTCCCCGGCCTCGCCGACGACCGCGTAGCCCTCTTCCTCCAGCATCTCTTTGAGGTCGAGGCGGATGAGGGCCTCGTCCTCGGCGATCACGACGCGGGTCGTGAGCGGAGGGACGTGCGACTTGTCGTCGTCGGCGACGGGCTGGGGCGAGTCGGGGGCGGTCACGGGGGCTCCTCGTTCAGGGCAGGCACAGCTCCCAAGAGCCTACCCAGCTACGGTAAGGTGGTGCTGCAGCAGGTCGGGGGCAACCTTTGATTCTGCGAGCCCCGGTAGCCCAATTGGCAGCAGGCAATGGATTCAAAACCCATACAGTGTCGGTTCGAGTCCGACCCGGGGCACTTTCCTTCGCTTCCAAGGTCACGTCGGAATGGTTGAAGTTCACGTGAGCGTGTGATCGTGTCACCGTTCCGCTCCCCGGGCTCCTGAAGATCCAGCCAGGCTCACCCAGACCTGTACGTCGGGCCGAAGTACTGACCACCCCGGCCCGACAGGCGTACCCCGGCGCCTACTGGGGGCTGTCGTCCTCGCCGATGTGGTGGACGCGCACCAGGTTCGTCGAGCCCGGGACTCCGGGCGGCGAGCCCGCCGTGATCACGACGATGTCGCCCTTCTCGCAGCGGCCGATCTTCAGGAGCTCCTCGTCCACCTGGGCGACCATCGCGTCCGTGGAGCCGACGTGCGGGCCGAGGAAGGTCTCCACGCCCCAGGTGAGATTGAGCTGGGAGCGGGTGGCCGCGTCCGGAGTGAAGGCGAGCAGCGGGATCGGTGAGCGGTAGCGGGAGAGGCGCTTGACCGTGTCGCCGGACTGGGTGAAGGCGACCAGGAACTTCGCGCCCAGGAAGTCGCCCATCTCGGCGGCCGCGCGGGCCACGGCGCCGCCCTGGGTGCGGGGCTTGTTGCGTTCGGTCAGTGGGGGCAGGCCCTTGGCGAGGACGTCTTCCTCGGCTGCCTCGACGATGCGGCCCATCGTCTTCACCGTCTCGACGGGGTACTTGCCGACGCTGGTCTCGCCGGAGAGCATCACGGCGTCGGTGCCGTCGATGACGGCGTTGGCCACGTCGGACGCCTCGGCGCGCGTGGGGCGGGAGTTGTCGATCATCGAGTCGAGCATCTGGGTGGCGACGATGACCGGCTTGGCGTTGCGCTTGGCGAGCTTGATCGCGCGCTTCTGGACGATGGGCACCTGCTCCAGTGGCATTTCGACGCCGAGGTCGCCGCGGGCGACCATGATGCCGTCGAACGCGGCCACGATGTCGTCGATGTTCTCGACGGCCTGCGGCTTCTCCACCTTCGCGATGACGGGGAGGCGGCGGCCCTCCTCCTCCATGATCCGGTGGACGTCGTCGATGTCGCGTCCGCTGCGTACGAAGGAGAGCGCGATGATGTCGGCCCCGATGCGCAGCGCCCAGCGGAGGTCCTCGATGTCCTTCTCGGAGAGGGCGGGGACGGAGACCGCGACGCCGGGGAGGTTGAGGCCCTTGTTGTCGGAGACCATGCCGCCTTCTACGACGGTGGTGTGGACCCGGGGGCCGTCCACGGCGGTCACTTCGAGGGCGACCTTGCCGTCGTCGACGAGGATGCGCTCACCGGTGGTGACATCGCCCGCGAGGCCCTGGTAGGTGGTGCCGCAGGTGTGGCGGTCGCCTTCCGTCTCCTCGACGGTGATGGTGAATTCATCGCCGCGTTCAAGCAGTACGGGACCTTCACGGAAGCGTCCGAGGCGAATCTTCGGACCTTGAAGGTCGGCGAGGATACCGACGCTGCGGCCCGTTTCGTCGGATGCTTTGCGTACGCGCTGGTAGCGCTCCTCGTGCTCGGCGTAGGTGCCGTGGCTGAGGTTGAAGCGGGCGACGTCCATTCCGGCTTCGACCAGTGCCTTGATCTGGTCGTATGAGTCGGTGGCGGGCCCCAGGGTGCAGACGATCTTTGCTCGGCGCATGGTTCGAGCCTAGGGCTTACCGGCGGGTAGAGAATTGGTCGCGCATGACTACTCAACAACCTTTACGTGAAGGGTTATTGACAAGTGTTGAATTGTGCGCAGCAGTGCTCTGATGAGCATTCATGACAAGTATGCGCGCAGCTCCTCGGGCGCAGTACATAACGCAGCGTGATCATGGGGACCTCTTTCGCTAAAGCTGCGGAGGGGTCATCGTGAAGCGCGCGTTCACCTGGGCGTAGACCGTCTGGCGCTGCGGCTCCAGATCGAGGGCCGGGGCCGTCTCGGCGCTTTCGGCGGAGCCGTACGCCGCCATGCGCATGCCGCCGGGAGCGGGCGGCATGCCGTACGGGACGACGTTCTCCGCACCCAGATCGGCCAGCTCGACCAGGGCGGACAGCCGCGCCCCCAGTGCCTCGGCGTACTCACGGGCACGCTGGACCGCCTCCCGCACCGCCTGGCGGCGGGCCTCGCCGTGGGCCGGGGAGTCGGGGCGCAGTGACCACCAGGGACCGTCGACCCGGGTCAGCTCCAGGTCGGCGAGCCGGGTGGTGAGCTCTCCGAGCGCGGTGAAGTCGGCGAGTTCGGCGGTGATGTGGACCCGGCCGTGATAGGCGCGGACCCGTTCGCCCCTGCCGTGGCGGCCCAGTTCGGGGCTGATGGAGAACGCGCCGGTCTCCAGCTTCTCCACCGATTCGCCGTACGACTTGATCAGGTCCAGGACCGCGGAGTTGCGGCGGGTGAGGTCCTCCAGCGCGCTGCGCCGGTCCGTGCCGCGTGCGCTGACCGCGACGCCGATCCTGGCGATCTCCGGGTCGAACTCCAGGCGCGCCTCGCCGCGCACGGCGACGCGCGGCGTCTCGGGGGTGCCGTACGGCGCGGCTGTGGTGGGTGCGTCGGTGGTCACGGGAAGCTCCCTCGTACGTCCTCAAACAGTCTTCCTGGACACTCTCGCACCCCCGGCGACAACTGGCAGACACCAGATCGAAACCCGCGAAGGGTGTTGCCGCGCATTGCTTCTGAGCCAGAATCTACGCGCGTTGTGCAGCTGACCGATGGACATCGAGGAGACGAAATGCCGCTGAACCGTAGGACGTTCCTGGAGCGGTCGGCCGCCGCCGGAGCGGGAGTGGCCGTCGCCGGCGCGGCGGCCGAGCCCGCCGCGGCGACGGGCCAGAGCCACGGACGTCCGCCGAAGCGGTACTCCTTCACCGTCATGGGCACCACCGATCTGCACGGCAATGTCTTCAACTGGGACTACTTCACGGACAAGGAGTTCGACGACAAGGCCCACAACGACGTGGGCCTGGCGAAGATCTCCACGCTTGTCGATCGGGTGCGGGAGGAGAAGGGGCGGCGCAACACGCTCCTCATCGACGCCGGTGACACCATCCAGGGCACCCAGTTGTCGTACTACTACGCCAAGGTCGACCCGATCACGGCCAGGCGCGGCCCCGTGCACCCGATGGCGCAGGCCATGAACGCCATGGGCTACGACGCGGCGGCGCTCGGCAACCACGAGTTCAACTACGGCATCCCGGTGCTGCGGAAGTTCGAGGAGCAGTGCGACTTCCCGCTGCTCGGCGCGAACGCGCTGGACGCCAAGACGCTCCGCCCGGCCTTCCCGCCGTACAGCATGCACCGCCTGTGCACTCCGCACGGCCGGGACGTCAAGGTCGCGGTCCTCGGCCTGACCAACCCCGGCATCGCGATCTGGGACAAGGCCAACGTCCAGGGCAAGATGGTCTTCCCCGGCCTTGAGGAGCAGGCCGCGAAGTGGGTGCCGAAGCTGCGCTCCATGAGCGCGGACGTCGTGATCGTCTCGGCCCACTCGGGCTCCAGCGGCACTTCCTCGTACGGCGACCAGCTCCCGTACATCGAGAACGCCGCCGGTCTCGTCGCCGAGCAGGTGCCCGGCATCGACGCGATACTCGTCGGTCACGCGCACACCGAGATCGCCGAGTACTTCGTCGCCAACAAGGAGACCGGCGAGAAGGTCGTGCTCTCCGAGCCGCTCAAGTGGGGCCAGCGGCTTACCCTCTTCGACTTCGACCTGGTCTGGAGCAAGGGCCGCTGGACGGTCGAGAAGGTCGGCGCGCAGGTCCTCAACTCCAACACGGCGGCCGAGGATCCGAAGATCACCCGGCTCCTTGACGACGAGCACAAGAAGGTCGTCGCGTACGTCAACCAGGTCATCGGCACGTCCACCACCGCGATGGCCGCGACCGAGGGCCCGTACAAGGACGTCCCGATCATCGATCTGATCAACCATGTCCAGGCGGAGACGGTGAAGGCGGCCCTGGCGGGCGGCGAGTACGCGGCGCTGCCCGTCGTCTCCCAGGCCTCCTGTTTCTCCCGGACGGCGGCGATCCCGGCCGGCCAGGTGACGATCCGCGAAGCGGCCGGCCTGTACGTCTTCGAGAACACCCTGGAGGCGCGGCTGCTGACCGGCGCCCAGCTCAAGGACTATCTGGAGTACTCCGCGAAGTACTTCGTCCAGACGGCCCCCGGTGCTCCGGTGGACCCGGCGAAGCTCACCAACGCCGACAGCATTCCGGACTACAACTACGACGCTCTGTACGGTCTGACGTACGAGGTCGACATCGCGAAGCCGGCCGGTTCGCGGATCGTGAACCTGTCCTTCGCGGGCAAGCCGATCGATCCGGCCGCTCGGTTCGTGCTTGCGGTCAACAACTACCGGGCCAGCGGCGGCGGGAACTTCCCGCACGTCGCGCAGGCCAAGCAGCTGTGGGCCAACTCGGACGAGATCCGCAACACGATCATCACGTGGGCGAAGGCCAAGGGCACGATCGACCCCGCGCAGTTCGCTTCGGTGGACTGGAAGCTGACGCGGGACGGCACGCCCGTCTTCTGACCCGCTCTTCTGACCCGTCTTGTGATCAGGAGTGTTCCATCAGCGGACGCAGGCCCTCCGGCGTGTGCGCGGGGAGGGCCTGTTCGCGGTCCAGGCCGAAGCTGGTGAAGGCGGTGCGGCGCGGCAGCGGGTAGGGCTCCTTGCCGGTGAGGGAGTTGAGGATCCTGGCGCTGCGCCAGGCCGCCAGGCCCAGATCGGGCGCGCCCACGCCGTGCGTGTGCCGCTCCGCGTTCTGTACGTACACCGAGCCCGTCACCGAGCTGTCCAGGAGCAGCCGGAACTGGTCGTCGACGCGCGGGCGCCGGGCCGCGTCACGGCGCATGTGCGGGTCGAGGCCGGCCAGGATCCGGTCGAGCGGGCGCTCGCGGTAGCCGGTGGCGAGGACCACGGCGTCTGTGGTGAGGCGGGAGCGGGTGCCCTGCTGGGTGTGCTCGATGTGGAGTTCGACCTTGGTGGTGGCGACCCGGCCGGCGGTGCGGACCGAGACGCCGGGGGTGAGGACGGCGTCCGGCCAGCCGCCGTGCAGGGTGCGGCGGTAGAGCTCGTCGTGGATGGCGGCGATGGTGGCGGCGTCGATGCCCTTGTGGAGCTGCCACTGGCGTGGGACGAGGGAGTCGCGGGTCTGCTCGGGCAGCGCGTGGAAGTAGCGGGTGTAGTCGGGGGTGAAGTGCTCCAGGCCGAGCTTGGAGTACTCCATCGGCGCGAACGCTTCGGTACGGGCCAGCCAGTGGATCTTCTCGGCGCCGGCCGGCCGGGCCCGCAGCAGGTCGAGGAAGACCTCGGCGCCCGACTGTCCGGAGCCGATGATCGTGATGTGCTCGGCGGCCAGCAGCCGTTCACGGTTGTCGAGATAGTCGGCGGAGTGGATGACCGGGACGGTCGGGGCGTCGGCGAGCGGCCTGAGCGGCTCGGGCACGTACGGCTCTGTGCCGATGCCGAGCGCGATGTGCCGGGCGTACGCGCGCCCCAGGGCCTCCGCCTCGCCCTCGGCGTCGAGCTGCGTGAAGTCGACCTCGAACAGGGAGCGTTCGAGGTTCCAGCGCACGGCGTCGACCTGGTGACCGAAGTACAGGCCGGTGAGGCTGTCGCTGACCCAGCGGCAGTAGGCGTCGTACTCGGCGCGCTGGATGTGGAACCGCTCGGCGAAGTAGAAGGGGAAGAGCCGGTCCCGGGAGCGCAGGTAGTTGAGGAAGGACCAGGGGCTGGCCGGGTCGGCGAGCGTCACCAGGTCGGCGAGGAACGGGACTTGCAGGGTCGCGCCCTCGATCAGCAGGCCGGGGTGCCAGTGGAAGGCGGGCCGCTGCTCGTAGAAGGCGGTGGCGAGGCCACCGTGGACGCCGTCGGCGAGCGCGGCGAGGGAGAGGTTGAACGGGCCGATGCCGATGCCCACGAGGTCGTGGGGCTGGGGGTCCCCCCATGCGCCCTGGGCGTGGGGGAAGTGTTCGGCTGCGGGCGTGCCGGTCATCGGTGGCCTTCCACGAGTTCGGTCAGGACTTCCTGGACCAGAGCCGCCAGGTCGCCGGGGGTGGCGTGCGGGTTGAGCAGGGTGGCCTTGAGCCAGAGGCGGCCGTCGGCGCGGGCCCGGCCGAGGACGGCGCGGCCCTCGGCGAGGAGCTTGCGGCGGATGCCCGCGGTCCGCTCGTCGGTGGCGCCGGTGGGACGGAACAGGACGGTGGAGAGTGCGGGCCGCTCGTACAGGTCGAGGCGGGGGTGCTCCTCGACGAGGTCGGCGAGTTGCTGGGCGGCGGCGCAGGTGTGGTCGACGAGCGCGCCGAGGCCGGTGCGGCCGAGCGCCCGGAGGGTGACGGCGACTTTGAGGATGTCGGGGCGTCGTGTCGTACGCAGGGAGCGGCCCAGCAGGTCGGGGATGCCCGCCTCGGTGTCGTCGTCGGCGTTGAGGTAGTCGGCGGTGAAACCGAGGGGGGCGAGGAAGGCCCGGTCGGGGACGGCGAGCAGGCCGGCGGCGATCGGTTGCCAGCCCAGTTTGTGCAGGTCGAGGCTTACGGAGTGGGCGCGCTCCAGGCCGGCCAGCTTGCCGCGGTGCTCCGCGCTGAACAGCAGCGGTCCGCCGTAGGCGGCGTCGACGTGGAGCTCGGCGCCGTGGCGTCCGCACAGGTCGGCGATCTCGGGGAGCGGGTCGATTCGCCCTGTGTCGGTGGTGCCCGCGGTGGCGGCGACGAGGAGCGGGCCGGGCAGTTCCGTGAGGGCCGCGTCGAGTGCGGCGAGGTCGAGGACGCCGGAGGGGGTGGGGACGGTGACCGGCTCTGGCAGGCCGAGGAGCCAGGCGGCGCGGTGTACGGAGTGATGGGTGCCGGCGCCGCAGATCACCTGGACCGCGCCGTGGCGTTCGCGGGCCAGCAGCAGGCCGAGCTGGTTGGACTCGGTGCCGCCGGTGGTGACGAGGGCATCGGGGTCGACCTGGTGCGGGTAGATCTCGACGGCGAGGGCGCGGCTGACCAAGGCCTCCAGCTCGGACGCGGCCGGGGCCTGGTCCCAGGAGTCCATGGAGGGGTTGAGCGCGGAGGCGGCGAGATCGGCGGCGACGGCGAGCGCGAGAGGCGAGGTGTGCTGATGGGCCACGCACAGGGGGTCCGCGGGGTCGGCGGCGCCCTGCGCGAAGGTGCGGACGAGGCCGCGCAGGGCGTCTTCGGCTCCGGTGCCGCGGTCGGGGAGCACGGGCTCGGCGGCCTCGCGGACCCGGGCGGCGACGGCGTCGGGGCCGCCGGCGGGGAACGGCCCGCCGCGCGCCACGGCGCCCTCGTGGAGTGCGTCGAGCACGACGGCGAGCAGCGGCCGCAGGGCGTCAGGGCCTGCGGGCCCTCCGGAGAGGGGCGGGCCGGGCGGCGGCGTACTCATGCGGGGTCCTCCGGTGAGCGCGGGGTGCGACACCAGGGTGGACGGGGGATCCGGCGGGGGCCCGCAGAGCTCAACGAACCGGACCCGAAAGTGGTACTGCGGTGGGGAAGGGGGGAGTTGGGGTGGGGGGCGCTGGTATGGCGGGGGTGCGGGGCCAGCTGCGCGGGGCCTGTTCCCCGCCCGCTGGCGCATTCCGTCGGTAGCCCCTTCCGGGGGTCCCCCCAACGCCCTCCGGGCGTAGGGGGAGCGTCCTCGAACTCCCCCGGACTTCGTCCGGTTGGACCCCCACGGGCTGACTTTGTCAGCCCCGCCGGCGATTGAGGCGCGGGGGTCCGGTCGCGGAGCCCCCGGTCAGTGGGCGCCGCGGACCGCCAGCGCGCGGCGCAGGTCGTCGAGTTGGTCGTCCAGCTTGCGGCGCAGCGCCGGGATCATGTCCGCGTCGCGCAGGCACTCCTCGCCCAGTCGCAGCGCCTCCGCGTCCACCGCGTGGAGCGGGAAGGCGTAGCGGCCCGCCGCGTCCGCGATGGCGGGGCCGCGGCGGTCGGCCAGGGACACCGAGTCGGAGTAGTAGCGGGACACGTACTCCCTTACCAAATCGGCCTGTTCGGGCTGCCAGAAGCCCTGGGCCGTTGCCGTGAACAGGTAGTTGGACAGCGAGTCGGTGGTGAACAGCCGCTGCCAGGCCGCCGCCTTCGCCTCCGGTGTGGGCAGGGCTGCGCGGCAGCGGGCCGCGCCCTCCTGGCCGGTGGCACTGGGGTCGCGGTTCAACTCCGCGGTGATCGCCGCGTCGTCGCACGCGCCGAGGACTGCGAGGCGGTACAGGATGCGCCAGCGCAGTTCCGGGTCGAGCTCCGGGCCGCCGGGCACGCTGCCGTCGCCGAGCCACTCCTGGAGCGTCTCCGGCTGGGCGGCGGCGTCGATGAAGTGGCGTACGGCGGTCAGGCGCAGGCCGGGGTCGTTGCCGTCCTCGGTGCGGCGCAGCAGGTCGCGGCAGATGCTCCTTATCGTGCCCAGGGCGGCGGGCCGCTCGTCGGCGGGGAGGTAGCGGTCGGCGATCTGGCCGGCGGCGAAGGCGAGGACGCCCTGGACGACGGCGAGGTCCGACTCGCGCGGGAGGTGGGCGCGGGCGGCCTCCAGGTAGGCGGTGGGGGTCATGGTCAGGCGGGCGGCTGCCCCCCGCGAGACGCTGCCGCCGTCGCGGACCATGTCGCGGGCGGCGTTCCACACGACGGCGCGGGTCAGCGGGTCCGGGATGCCGGAGAGGGAGCGTATGGCCGTGTCCCAGGAGGCGGTGTCGAGGCGGACCTTGGCGTAGCTGGCGTCGCCGTCGTTGAGGACGACGAGGGCCGGGCGGCGGCCCGGGTGGGTGTCGCCGCTCCCGTTCTGCGGGACGTCCAGTTCGAGCCGGTCGCGCAGCACGAGCCGACCGGTGTGCACCGGGTCGGCGTCGTACGCGCCGACCGCGATGCGGTGCGGGCGGCTGCCGTCGCGGGCGATCTGCAGCGCCCAGGTGCCGTTGGTTTCGGTGATCGTCGGCGTCAGGGTGTCCACGCCCGTCGTACGCAGCCAGGACTCCGCCCAGCCGTGCACATCGCGGTCAGTGGAGTCGGCGAGGGAGTCGATGAAGTCGGCGAGCGTGGCGTTGGCGAACTTGTGCCGGGCGAAGTGGGTGTTGATCCCGGCGAGGAAGTCCTTCTCGCCCAGCCAGGTCACCAGCTGGCGCAGGGCGGACGCGCCCTTGGCGTACGAGATGCCGTCGAAGTTGAGCATCGCCGACGCGGTGTCGGGGACGGCGTCCGGGTCCGGGGCGACGGGGTGGGTGGAGGGCCGCTGGTCGGCGTCGTAGCCCCAGGATTTGCGGCCGATCGCGAAATCCACCCAGGTGTCGGTGAAGCGGGTGGCCTCGGTGAGGGTCTGGTAACCCATGTATTCGGCGAAGGACTCGTTCAGCCAGATGTCGTCCCACCACTTGAGCGTGACGAGGTCGCCGAACCACATGTGGGCCATCTCGTGGGCGATGACCATGGCGCGGGTCTGCCGCTCGGTGTCGGTGACGGCGGAGCGGTAGATGAACTCGTCGCGGAAGGTGACCAGGCCCGGGTTCTCCATCGCCCCGGCGTTGAACTCGGGCACGAAGGCCTGGTCGTAAGAGTCGAAGGGGTACGGCTCCTCGAACTTCTCGTGGTACCGGTCGTAGCACTGGCGCGTGATCTCGAGGATCTCGTCGGCGTCCGCGTCGAGGTGGCGCGAGAGCGAGCGGCGGCAGTGGATGCCGAAGGGCAGCCCGGCGTGCTCGGTGGTCACGGAGTGCCAGGGGCCCGCGGCGACGGCCACGAAGTAGGTGGCGAGCGGTGGGGTCTCCGCGCAGATCCAGCGGCCGCCGCCGTCGTGGGTGGCGACGCCGTTGCCGAGGACGGTCCAGCTCTCGGGCGCTGTGACGGAGATTTCGAAGACGGCCTTGAGGTCGGGCTGGTCGAAGGCGGCGAAGACGCGCTGGACGTCCTCCATGAAGAGCTGGGTGTAGACGTACGTCTCGCCGTCGGTGGGGTCGGTGAAGCGGTGCATGCCTTCACCGGTGCGGGAGTAGCGCATGTCCGCCTCGACGCGCAGCTCGTGCTCCCCGGCGCTCAGGCCGGTGAGCGCGAGCCGGTTCTCGGCGAGTGACTCCGGGTCGATGGGCTGCCCGTCGAGAGTGACGGAACGCAGCAAGGCCGGCTTGAGCTCGACGAAGGTGTCCCCCGCCGCGCGCGCGGTGAACTGGATGACGGTTCGGGAGTCGAAGGTCTCTTCTCCGCCGGTGAGATCGAGCTCGATCGTGTACCGGTGGACGTCGAGGAGCTGGGCTCGGGTCTGCGCTTCGTCGCGCGTCAGTACGGACATGGGGGCCATGCTGCCTGATGGCCCCTGTCCTGCACACGGGGTATCGATTGTGCTCTCGGCGCACAGGGAGGCGGGCGGGGGCCTCAGGCGTCGGGCAATGCGTTCGGGGCCGTGTTCTGGTCGGCGTTCGCGTCGGCCTTCGGGCTGGCCGCGATTGTCTCGTGGTGGCGGATGACCTCGGCGATGATGAAGTTCAGCAGCTTCTCCGCGAAGGCGGGGTCCAGCTTCGCGCTCTCCGCGAGCTGCCGCAGCCGCTCGATCTGGCGGGACTCACGGTCCGGGTCGGCGGGCGGCAGATGGTGCTGCGCCTTGAGGTGGCCGACCTGCTGCGTGCACTTGAAACGCTCGGCGAGCATATGGACGACTGCCGCGTCGATGTTGTCGATGCTCTCGCGCAGACGGTTCAGTTCGGCGCGCACGTTCTCGTCGATGTCCCTCGTGGTCATGGTCATCGAGCTTACGTCGATGAGCCTGCCCGCCGGTCACGAGGTGATCGTCGGCGGGTGTTCGGGATCGGGGATCTGGTTGCTCCAGCCGCCCGGGACGGCACGGCCCTGCTGCTCACGGAAGCGGATGGGGGCGGTTCCGACGCGCCGGGTGAACAGACGGGAGAAGTAGGCCGGGTCCTCGTAGCCGACGCGGCGGGCGACGGCGGCGACGGGGAGTTCGGTGGCCGCGAGGAGTTCCTTGGCACGGCCGAGGCGGATGCCGAGGAGGTAGTCCTTGGGGCTGCAGCCTGCGCCGCGGCGGACGGCGGTGCGCAGTTCGGCGGGGGTCATACCGTGCCGGGCCGCGTGTTCGGCGACGGAGAGCGGCTGGAAGGCGTCGCGGGCGAGGGCGGTGAGCACCGGGTCGCCGGCGGCATTGGTGTCGGCGCGGCCGCGGCGCAGGGCGACGAGGAGCTCATGGACGGCGGCGGCCGTCTCGACCTCCAGGAGCGGGTTGCCGAGGCGTGCGGCGCGGGCGATGCGGCCGACGGCGGCGCGGGCGCCCATGGCGTCGGAGAGCGGGACGACGGGCCGGTCGGGCTCTATGTAGCCGAGTTCGGTGTACGTGGCGGTGGCGGGCCCGGTGAAGTCGACGAAGCTCTCGTCCCAGCCGCCGGCCGGGTCGGGGCCGTAGTGGTGCGGGACGCCCGGGGTGAGCCAGATCAGGGCGGGCGCGGTGACCGCGGTGCGCCGCCCGTCGGGGCCGCGGAACCAGCCGCCGCCGGCGCTGATCACGACGGCGACATGGTGGTCGAGGGTGCGGGGGCCGACGGTGGGCAGGACGCCGTGCTGGAGGCCGACGCCGAGACAGACGAGGCCGAGGCGGTGGTGGACGGGGCCGGGGGTGAAATAGCGCATCCAGGTGTGGTACATCCGCCTTCGTCCTTTCCCTGGAGCCGGAGAGTCCGCACTGCGTCCAAACAGCGCCGATCTTTGTCCATGGACCGGTTTGCCGCCAGGGGGCGATGGTGGGCGGTGTCGAGGAGTGTCGACAACGGGTACGAGCGCCCGGAGGTGAACCGAGCGCATAAGGGGGCGCTGGTGGGTGAATTCGCTGTGGGCGATGAGGACTTCCTCGTGGACGGACGGCCGGTGCGGCTGCTGTCCGGGGCGCTGCACTACTTCCGGGTGCACGAGGCGCAGTGGGAGCACCGGCTGGCGATGTTGCGGGCCATGGGCCTCAACTGCGTGGAGACCTACGTCCCCTGGAATCTGCACGAGCCGGAGCCCGGCCGGTACGCCGACGCGGACGCCCTCGCCCGGTTCCTCGACGCCGCGCACGCGGCCGGGCTGTGGGCGATCGTGCGCCCCGGTCCGTACATCTGCGCCGAGTGGGAGAACGGCGGGCTGCCGCACTGGCTGACCGGCAGGCTCGGACGCCGCGTGCGCACGGACGACGCCGAGTATCTGGGGCATGTGGAGCGCTGGTTCACCCGGCTGCTGCCGCAGGTCGTGGAGCGCCAGTACGGCCCCGACGGGGGCCCGGTGATCATGGTGCAGATCGAGAACGAGTACGGCAGTTACGGCTGCGACCAGGGCTATCTGCGCCATCTCGTGGACCTGCTGCGCGGCTGCGGGGTGACCGTGCCGCTCTTCACCTCCGACGGGCCCGAGGACCATATGCTGACCGGCGGTTCGGTGCCGGGGGTGCTCGCGACCGTGAACTTCGGTTCGGGGGCCCGCGAGGGCTTCGAGACGCTGCGCCGCCATCGGCCCACCGGGCCGCTGATGTGCATGGAGTTCTGGTGCGGCTGGTTCGACCACTGGGGCACGGACCATGTCGTACGGGATCCGGCGGACGCGGCAGCGGCGCTGCGGGAGATCTTGGCGGCCGGGGCCTCTGTGAATGTGTACATGGCCCACGGCGGGACCAGCTTCGCGGGCTGGGCGGGAGCGAACCGCGCGGGCGACTTGCACGACGGCGCACTGGAGCCGACCGTCACGTCGTACGACTACGACGCGCCGATCGACGAGGCCGGGCGGCCCACGGAGAAGTTCTGGCTGTTCAGGGACGTGCTGGCGCTGTACCAGGAGGGCCCGTTGCCGGAGCTGCCGCCCGCGCCGCCCGCTCTGGGCGCGCCGGTGCGGGGGGAGTTGGGCGAGTGGGCGCCGCTCGGCGACGTACTTGAGGCGCTCGGCGACGAGGAGGTGGACTCGCCCGTTCCACCGACGTTCGAGGAGCTGGGCGTGGACCGCGGCGTGGTCCGCTACCGGGTGGACGTGCCGGGGCCCAGGGCCGCCTACCCGCTGACCGTGAGCGGGCTGCGGGATCTGGCGGTGCTGTACGTCGACGGGGTGCGGGGCGAGCTGGGCGACCCGGTGGCCGGGCCCGCCGCGGTGGAGCTGTGGGTGGAGTCGCTGGGGCGGGTCAACTACGGGCCGCTGACCGGCGAGTGCAAGGGCATCACCGGCGGCGTACTGCACGAGCGGCAGTATCTGCACGGGATACGGGCCCGGGCGCTGCGGCTGGCCGCGTTCGAGGAGGCGGACGCCGTGGCGAAGGTGCCGTTCCGGTCCGCGGAGGCGGGTGGCGGTCCCGGGCTGTACCGGGGTGTCGCGAAGACCTCTGCGCCTGGGGACGCCCGGCTCGAACTGCCCGGCTGGGGGCGGGGGTTCGTCTGGGTGAACGGCTTCTGCCTGGGGCGGTACTGGAGTGCCGGTCCGCAGCGGTCCCTGTTCGTCCCAGGCCCTGTGCTGCGGGCGGGCGCGAACGAGGTGTGGGTGCTCGAGCTCGACGGCGCGGCCGGGGACGTACGCCTGGCCTGAGCGCGCCGCCAGGGGGCGAACGCGCCCACGGACGGGAGGGGCGGATGCCGGACCAACGCGTCCGGCACCCGCCCCCGCTCAGGTTCTAGAGGCCTGCCGCGGCGGACTTGATGGCGGCGGCGAAGTTGGACACCTCGGTGTAGACACCCGGGAGGTTGGGCCGTGCGCAGCCCTCGCCCCAGCTGACGATGCCGACCTGGATCCACGCGTTGTTGTTGTCCTTGCGGAACATCGGGCCGCCCGAGTCACCCTGGCAGGTGTCGACACCGCCCTGCGGGAGACCGGCGCAGATCTCCTCGCGGGAGACGAGCTCGGGGTACGCCTGCTTGCAGCTGGCGTCGGAGACGAACGGCACCTTGGCCTTGAGGAGGTAGCGCTGCTGAGCGCCGCCCTCACGAGCCGCACCCCAGCCGGCGACGTCGAACGTACCGTTGTCGAACGTCTTCGTGTCGGCGATCTTCAGGGTGGGCAGGTTGATCGGCTTGGCGAGCTTGATCAGCGCCCAGTCCTTGCCCGTGCCGTTGTAGCCGGGGGCCTGGAGGACCTTGGTCGACTTGACCTTTATAGCGCTGGAGCTCTGCAGGTCGACGACGCCCGCGGTCGCGGTGATGCTGGTGTTGTTGCCGGAGCCGTTCACACAGTGGGCGGCGGTCAGCACGATGTCCTTGGCGTACAGCGCGCCGCCACAGCCCATGGAGAGACGGACCATGAACGGGAATTCGCCCTGGGCGGCGCGGGTTCCGCCGACGACGGGCGGCGCGGCTGCCGAGGCGGATGTGGGCTGGAGGCTGATCGCTGCGAGGACGACGGCGCCGGCCGCCGCGCATCTCTGGAGCATACGCATAAGCTTCAACGGACTGCCTTTCGTGGGGGGTTGAGACTTACGCTCACGCCGGATCCACGCGGCATCGCCTGCGCTGACATGGGCCCGACAAAGCGTGATCCGGATTATGGAGAGTGGATCACCCGCGCCACAAGGAGCAGTTTTCGGCCACCGTCACCAGCGGGGATTCGCCGCCGCTTCGCCGTAGAGTTGAGTGGGGCCGACCGTCGTGCATGGGGGTACGGGGACGTGGTGGCGAAGGACAGTGAGGTCGTACACGGCTATCCGCACCTCGACACCGTGCGGGCGGCGATCACCGCGCTGCACCGACGGCTCTCGCCCGAAGGCGTGCTCTCCTACGCGCCCAGCGTGCTGCCCTCCGATGTGGCCTTCGCCGACCAGGATGATCTGCACCTGGGCGCACAGCGCGTCGCCCACGCCCTGGTCCAGCACCTGCGGCTGCCCGAGGCCCGGGTGATCGTGAGCTTCCGCGAGATGCACCACGCCGCGAGCGTCGAACTCACCGCGGGCCCCGAGTACTTCATCGAGCTGAACGACCGCTTCCGCACCCACCGCAGGGACATCGGCGCCGCGCTCGCCCACGAGATCATGCATGTGCTTCTGCACAGGCTCGACCTGTCCTTCCCCGGCACCCGCGCCAACGAGATCCTCACCGACACCGCGACCACCTATCTCGGCGCGGGCTGGCTGCTGCTCGACGCCTTCCGGGAAGACAGCCTCTCCAGCCAGAAGCTGGGCTACCTCACGCCCGAGGAGTTCGGTTACGTCCTCGCCAAGCGGGCGATCGCCTTCGACGAGGACCCCTCGCCCTGGTTCACCAGCCCGCAGGGCTACACCGCGTACGCAAAGGGCCGCGCCCTTGCGCTGCGCGACGCCCAGCGCCCGCCGCTGACCACCGCGGGCTGGACGGGCCGCCACCGCTACGCCAAGGAACGGCGCTACGCCCTGGAGAACCCGGGCCGGACCGCCGCCCACCGCCCGGACGCCGACTCCTCCCCCTACGCCTTCGAGCAC
The DNA here is from genome assembly GCF_042888505.1 of Streptomyces sp. NPDC002870. Classification (NCBI taxonomy): domain Bacteria; kingdom Bacillati; phylum Actinomycetota; class Actinomycetes; order Kitasatosporales; family Streptomycetaceae; genus Streptomyces; species Streptomyces sp. NPDC002870. The sequence continues at coordinate 78,611 of NZ_JBIAPW010000033.1, read as the reverse complement.
GGCCCGGACGGACTGCGCGTCTCTTTCCCCTGCCCCACCTGCCACCAGCGCATCCGGGTGCCCGTGCGCGGACGGGTGCGGGCCCGCTGCGGGCTGTGCCGGACGATTCTGGAATGCGACACCTGACCGATCTTCCGTACGCTCGAAATATGACGAAAGAGCCGGCGGCGGACGCCCGCGCACTGTTCGAGGCGGTGCACAGCGGCAAGGACGACGCCGTCGTGGGGCTGCTCCGGGCCGGGGTCCCCGCAGATGTGACCGATGGGGACGGGCAGACCCCGCTCTATCTGGCGGCGGTGAGCGACGAAGTCGGGATCGTCCGGATACTGCTGGCCGCGGGCGCCGATCCCGGCCGTGCGAGCGGTCCCGAGAGCGGGGACCTGCCGCTGTGCGGGGCCTCGGTCGGCGGGCACACCGAGGTGGTGCGAGCGCTGCTCGCCGCGGGCGCACCGCCCGACCAGCAGGAGGCGTACGGCTTCACAGCGCTGCGGTGGGCGGTGACGCAGGGCCACGCGGCGACCGCGTGGGCGCTGCTGGAGTACGGCGCCGACCCCGATCTGCCGGGCCCCGGCGGCGAGCAGCCGCTGGTGCTGGCCGCCCGCCGTGGCTCCCCGTCGACCGTACGGGCCCTGCTGCGGCACGGCGCCGCCGCAAAGGAGGCGGCACTCGCGGAGGCCCGGCAGTGGCTCGCACGGGATGTGGAGCGGGAACTGCGCGAGGGGCTGCTCCGGACGTTCGCGAAGGACGAGCGGTACGAGGCGGTGGCGCACCGGATCGAGGAGGACGGCGGGGTGACCGTCGTCGTCGAACTGCTGCGGGACGGCACGCTGTTCGCGGGCAATGAGCAGCAGACCGGCCACGCGGCGATCGTGACGCTGCTCGAAGGGGAGTTGGGGGTGCGGACGCCGTACGCGGAGCTCGCCGAGCGGGCCCTGCGCTGCGGGGACCCCGAGCAGGACGACTGGATCGAGTCGGTGCTGGCGCTGTGGGACCGCGGCGACGAGGAGACCTTCCAGGCAGCGTCCGCGTGGTGCGCGAGCGACGACCCGATGCGGCAGGCGTTCGCGGCGGATGTGCTGGCGCAGCTGGGCTTCGCGAGCCCGGGGTCGGAGTCCGGGTCGGGTGCTGGTTCTGGTTCGGGGTCCGGCTCGGGTGCTGGTTCTGGTTCGGGGTCCGAGTCGGGTGCTGGTTCTGGTTCGGGGTCGACGGCTCCGGGCGGGTCGGCCGGACAGGATCCCCGGCGGCCGTTCGCCGCCCGCGCGCTGCCCCTGCTGCGCGAGCTGTCCCGCGAGGCGCGGGAGCCCGAGCTGATCCAGGCGGTCGTCCTCGGGCTGGGGCACCACGGAGATGTCGCCGCGCTGCCGGAGATACTGCGGCACGCCGGCCACCCTGACGCGGATGTCCGCAACCAGGTGGCGCTCTCCCTGTTCGGGCTTGTGCCGGGCGACCACACGGAGGGCATCGAGGCGCTGATCGCGCTGAGCCGGGACCCGGACCCCCATGTCAGGGACTGGGCGACCACGGCGCTCGCCGGCGTGGACGCCGATACGGCCGAGATCCGCGAGGCGCTGGCGGCGCGGCTCGGCGACCGCGACCTGGAGACCGCGGCGGAGGCCGCCCGAGGCCTGGCGATACGTCAGGATCCGCGTGCCGCACCGGCGTTGGCGCGGATTCTCGCGAACGAGGACCCGGACGGGTACGCCCGTGACACGGCTGCCGACGCCGTACGCCACGTACACGACGAGAAGCTCAGGCGACGGCTCGAACAGACTCCGCCGCGCCACCGCTGACCCGACGGCGCAGCATCAGCCACCAGGGCCCGGCACGCGAACAGAGCTCACTCGCTGCCGCGGCCGGGGCTCAGAGGAGCCGGAGCGCGCCGGGCGCCCGCTCCTCCATGATCTCCACCAGCCAGTCGAAGACGGTCGTGCCGAGTCCGGCCTTCGCCTGCTCCAACTGCTCTTCGACGGCGGCCCTGTTCTGCGGATGGACGCGTCCGAGCCGCAGCTCCAGCTGTCGTACGGTCTCCTCCCGCCCCAGCGTCCGGCGGGAGGCCTCGTGGTCGCGCCACTCGATGGCGAAGTCACCGCCGTCCGGCGTCCCGAAGCCGCCGCTGAGGCAGTCGGCGAAGGAGTCGAGATTGCGGCCGAAGTATCCGCCCGGCCCGTTCACGGCTTCGCCGATCACCCGCCAGAAGCTGTCCAGGCCGGTGACCTCCGCCCCGTCGATCACATAGGTCCTGGTCACGGGGCGGAGGATACCGCTCAACAGCCGTGGTCGACGAGGTCGAACGAGGCGTAGTGATCGGCGGTGTAGTAGTCCTCCTGGGCCGAGTCGCCTGTGACGATGCGGCGCGCGCCGCGGTTGGAGGAGCCCGGAGTCTTGACGGTGTATTCGTGGTAGTACCCGGTCGAGTGCGACGGCAGGATGCCCTCGCGGTTCTGGAAGACCGTGCCGTCCTGGGGGTACGGGAACGGTCCGCCCGACTCGATCAGATCGAGCGTGTCGTGCGCCTGGGAGGGGAGGTCGGAGTAGCAGATGTCACCGACTGCGGCCGCGGTCGTGGGGGTGGCCGTGGCCTGACCGCCGATGAGGAGAGTCGAGACAAGTGCGGCGATGCCACCGAGGGTGGCGATTCGTGGGGGGATTCGCATACGCACTATTGATGCGCGTAGAACTTGACGGGTCAATGTCAACTGGGCTGAATTTCCCGGAAGTTAACCGGGTCGCGGACGAACGGTGCACGACCTTCACCTGGTGTCCGCGCGGCTATCGCACCCCGTACACAGGCTGCGGCGGCTCGGCCTCTGTCAGCAGCTTCAGCGCCGCGACGCCCGCCTCTGCGGGGGTCCAGCGCGTGCCCTTGCCGGCGGTGGGTCCCGGCCGCCAGCCCTCCATGACGGTGATGCGGCCGCCCTCGGCCTCGAAGACGCGACCGGTCACCCCGGCGCTGTCGGCCGAGCCGAGCCAGACGACGAGCGGCGAGACGTCCTCGGGCAGGGCGGCAAGTCCGGCGAAGGTCGCCTCCGTCATACGCGTACGGGCCGCGGGGGCGATGGCGTTGACCTGGACTCCGTACCGGCCCATCTCGGCCGATGCGACCAGCGTGAGGCCGATGATCCCAGCCTTGGCCGCGGCGTAGTTGCCCTGGCCGACGCTGCCCAACAGCCCGGCACCCGAGGTGGTGTTGACGACCCGGGCCGCCACCGGGCGTCCCGCCTTGGCCTCGGCGCGCCAGTGCGCCGCGGCATGCTTGAGGGGCAGGAAGTGGCCCTTCACATGCACGCGCATCACGGCGTCCCAGTCGTCCTCGGCGAGGTTGACGAGCATGCGGTCGCGCAGAAAGCCCGCGTTGTTGACCAGAGTGTCGAGCCGTCCGTATGTCTCCAGCGCGGCGGCGACGAGAGTCGAGGCGCCGTCCGTCGTGGCGATGTCGCCGCCGTGCGCCACGGCTTCGCCGCCCGCCGCCCTGATCTCGTCGACGACCTGCTGAGCGGGCCCGCCGGTCCTGTTCAGGCCCCTGTTCAGGCCCCTGTCCACGCCTCCGTCCAGGCCGACGCCGAGGTCGTTGACGACGACCTTCGCTCCCTCGGCGGCGAAGGCGAGCGCGTGGGCCCGCCCGAGACCGCGTCCGGCGCCGGTGACGATGACGACTCGCCCCTCGCACATGTTCCTGCCGGGGGTCCGGGGGTGGCCCCCCGGGACAGCGCTGCCGGTCATCCCACTTCTCCCTTCACTTCTCCTTGTTGACAGTTGCGGCATCGAGGAAGGCGGGGCGCTCTCCGCCCCCGTGCACGAGCAGCGAGGCCCCGCTCACGTAGGCCGCCTGCTGCGAAGCGAGGAAGACGGCCGCGTCGCCGATCTCCGAGGGCTCGGCGAGCCGCCCCAGCGGCACCGTGCGGCCGACCGCCGCGATGCCCTCCTCGTCGCCGTAGTGCAGATGGGACAGTTCGGTGCGGACCATGCCGAGCACGAGCGTGTTCACGCGGACTTCCGGTGCCCACTCCACGGCCATGGAGCGGGCCAGGCTCTCAAGACCGGCCTTGGCCGCCCCGTACGCCGCCGTGCCCGGCGACGGACGGCCGCCGCTGACACTGCCGATCATCACGACGGACCCGCGGGACGCCCTGAGGTGCTCGTGGGCGGCGAGCGATGCGGTCAGCGGTGCGGTGAGGTTGAGCTCGATCACGCGGGCATGGCGGGCTGCGTCGTCCGCGCATTCACCTTCGGCAAGCAGCCGGTAGGGCGTCCCGCCCGCGTTGTTGACGAGAACGTCCAGCCGCCCGTGCCGCGCCACGACGTCGGCGAAGAACTCCCCCAGCGCGGCCGGATCACGCAGGTCGAGCGGCATGAACTCGGTCCCGGCGAGCGGGACTTCGGGCGGCCTTCGCGCGCATACCACCACCTGGGCGCCCGCCCGCAGGAACGCCCGGGCGATGCCGGCGCCGACGCCCCGCGTGCCGCCGGTGACGACGGCGACCCTCCCGTCCAGCTCCATCGGCTGCTACCTTCCTCACCTAACAAATGTTTGGTGGAAAGGTAGCTGATCCGCTCATGGGTGTCTCCACCGCAAGCCCCGAGAAAGGCATCAGTGTCGTCACGGTCGACTTCCCACCCGTCAACGCCCTTCCCGTACAAGGCTGGTACGACCTTGCCGACGCGGTACGGACAGCGGGCCGCGACCCCCAGATCCGCTGCGTCGTGCTCACCGCGGAGGGCCGCGGCTTCAACGCGGGCGTCGACATCAAGGAGCTGCAGCAGGACGCCGGCCACCACGCCCTGTTGGGAGCGAACCGCGGCTGCTACGAGGCCTTCGCCGCCGTGTACGAGTGCGAAGTGCCCGTCGTCGCCGCAGTGAACGGCTTCTGCCTGGGCGGCGGCGTCGGACTCGTCGGCAACGCGGACGCCATCGTCGCCTCCGACGACGCCACCTTCGGGCTGCCGGAGCTGGACCGCGGCGCACTCGGCGCGGCCACCCACCTCGCCCGGCTCGTCCCCCAGCATCTGATGCGCGCGCTGTACTACACCTCGCGCACCGCGACCGCCCAGGAGCTGCACGCCCACGGCTCGGTCTGGAAGGTCGTTCCGCGCGCTGAACTATGCGATTCCGCACTGGAGTTGGCACGGGAGATCGCCCGGAAGGACGGCTGCCTCATCCGGCTGGCCAAAGCCGCCATCAATGGCATCGACCCCGTCGACGTACGCCGCAGCTACCGCTTCGAGCAGGGCTTCACCTTCGAGGCCGGCCTCACGGGGGTCGCCGACCGCGTCCGCGACACCTTCGGCAAGGACCCCCTCGGCAAGGAGGACCAGCAGTCGTGACCGACAGGACCGATAAGGCCGACAAGATCGATAAGGCTGATAAGGCCGATCAGACCGATAAGACGATGCCACCCGAAGAGGTCGTGGGCCGCCTCCGCAGCGGTATGACGATCGGCATCGGCGGCTGGGGTTCGCGCCGCAAGCCCATGGCGCTGGTGCGGGCACTGCTCCGCTCCGGGATCACTGACCTCACCGTTGTCTCGTACGGCGGCCCCGACATCGGCCTCCTCGCCGCCGCCGGCCGGATCAGCAGACTCGTCACGGCCTTCGTCACCCTCGACTCGATCCCGCTCGAACCGCACTACCGCGCAGCCCGCGAGCGCGGTGACTTCGCCCTCACCGAGATCGACGAGGCGATGTTCATGTGGGGGCTGCACGCCGCTGCCAACCGGCTGCCGTTCCTCCCGGTACGGGCGGGCATCGGCTCCGACGTGATGCGGGTCAACCCCGGGCTGCGTACGGTGACTTCGCCGTACGAGGAAGAGGGAGCCCGCGAGGAGTTCGTCGCCGTACCGGCCCTGCGGATGGACGCCGCGCTGGTCCACCTCAACCGCGCGGACCGGCTCGGCAACGGCCAGTATCTGGGACCCGACCCGTACTTCGACGATCTGTTCTGCGAGGCCGCCGACGCCGCGTACGTCTGCTGCGAGCAGCTGGTGGAGACCGCAGAGCTCACCAAGGACGCCGCCCCGCAGACCCTGCTGGTGAGCCGCCACTCCGTCACCGGCGTCGTCGAGAGCCCGAACGGCGCGCACTTCACCTCCTGCGCCCCCGACTACGGCCGGGACGAGGTCTTCCAGAAGCTGTACGCGACCACCCCCTGGCCCGAGTTCGCCGAGCGCTTCCTTTCGGGCGCCACCGAGCACGACTACCAGTTGGCCGTCCGGACCTGGCACAAGGAGCAGCGGTGACCGTCAGTCGATCCGAGTACTGCGTGATCGCCTGCGCCGAGGCGTGGCGCGACAACGGTGAGGTGCTCGCCAGCCCCATGGGCCTGATCCCGTCCATCGGGGCCCGGCTGGCCAAGCGCACCTTCTCGCCCGATCTGCTGCTGACCGACGGCGAGGCGATGCTGGTCGGACTCGACGGGACGGTCGAGGGGTGGCTTCCGTACCGCCGCCATCTGACCATGGTCACCGGCGGCAGGCGGCACGTGATGATGGGGGCAAGCCAGATCGACCGCTTCGGCAATCAGAACATCTCCTGCGTCGGCGACTGGGAGCGGCCGAAGCGGCAGCTGCTGGGGGTGCGCGGTGCGCCCGTCAACACCCTGAACAATCCGGTCAGTTACTGGGTGCCGAAGCACTCCGCGCGGGTCTTCGTCGAGCGTGTCGACATGGTGTGCGGTGTCGGCTACGACCGGGCGGCCGGGGCGCGCTACCACCGTATCCCCCGGGTGGTGTCCGACCTCGGCGTCTTCGACTTCGCGACCCCCGACCGCTCGATGCGCCTGGCGTCCCTGCATCCGGGCGTCACCGTCGAGCAGGTCCGGGAGGCGACCGGCTTCTGCCTGGTGATCGGCGACGAGGTCCCCTGCACACGCGAACCGAGCGCCGATGAGCTGCGTCTGATCCGCGATGTCATCGATCCGAGGGGCTTGCGCGAGCGCGAGGTCAAGGTCTGATGGAGACTGCCCTCACCAAGCTGACCGGTGTCAGGCACCCCGTCGTGCAGACCGGCATGGGATGGGTGGCCGGACCCCGGCTGGTCTCCGCCTCCGCCAACGCCGGCGCGCTGGGCATCCTCGCCTCCGCGACGATGACCGTCGACCAGCTGCGGCAGGCCGTACGCGAGGTCAAGTCCCGTACGGACGCGCCCTTCGGGGTCAATCTCCGCGCCGACGCCGGCGACGCCGGGGACAGGGTCGGGATCATCGTCGACGAAGGCGTACGGGTCGTCTCCTTCGCCCTGGCGCCCTCCCGCGAGCTGATCGCCGAGCTGAAGGACGCGGGCGTGATCGTCATCCCCTCGGTCGGGGCCCGGAGGCACGCGGAGAAGGTGGCTGCCTGGGGCGCGGACGCGGTGATCGTCCAGGGCGGCGAGGGCGGCGGCCACACCGGCGATGTCGCAACGACCGTGCTGCTTCCGCAGGTTGTGGACGCGGTCGGCATTCCGGTGATCGCGGCCGGGGGCTTCCACGACGGGCGGGGGCTGGTCGCGGCGCTCGCCTTCGGCGCGGCGGGCATCGCGATGGGCACCCGTTTTCTGCTCACGTCCGACTCGACCGTGCCGGACGCGGTCAAGGCCCGGTATCTGGCGGCGAGCGTCAAGGACATCACGGTCACCACCGCCGTCGACGGGCTCCCGCACCGGATGCTCCGTACGGATCTCGTCGACTCACTCGAACGGGCGGGCCGTGCGAGAGCACTGGTGCAGGCCGTCCGCCGGGCTGCCGGCTTCAAGAAGATCTCGGGCCTGTCCTGGTCGCAGATGATCCGCGACGGTCTGGCCATGAAGCACGGCAAGGAGCTGAGCTGGAGCCAGGTCCTGCTCGCCGCCAACACCCCCGTGCTTCTCAAGGCGTCCATGGTCGAGGGCCGCACCGACCTGGGCGTGATGGCCTCGGGGCAGGTCGCCGGGCTGATCGAGGACCTCCCCAGCTGTGAGGAGCTCGTCGCCCGGGTGATGTCCGAGGCCCGTCACGCGCTCGGCGCCCTGCCCGTCGCGGAGTGATCCGGGCTTCGAGGTCAGGCTTCGCGGTCAGGCTTCGCGGTTGAGCTCCACGACGACGTCCTCGAGCCCTCGAACACCTCGGTCGAGACGTTGCGGGCCTGGCGCGACAATCCATCATTCTGTGAATTCAGGATTCCGTGTACTGTCAGAAGGTGCTGACTCTCGCCGCCGACATCGAGGTACTCACGCGCTTCGGCCGCGCGCTCGCCGACCCGATCCGCTGCCAACTGCTGCTCGCGCTCCGCGAGGCTCCGGCCCACCCGTCCGATCTGGCCGACTCGTTGGGGATCTCCCGCACCCGGCTGTCCAACCATCTGGCGTGCCTGCGCGACTGCGGGCTGGTCGTGGCCGTGCCGGTCGGCCGCCGTACGCGCTACGAACTGGCCGACCCCCGCCTCGGCCATGCGCTGGACGACCTGCGCACCGCCGTGGTCGCCGTCGAGAGCGACCGCGAATGCGCGGACGCCGACGAGAAGGGCTGCTGCTGATGACCGCGGAGATATCCCTGAGCCCGGCGCCCGCGCGGCGCGACGCGCTGGCCCGCCGGATACGTCTGCTGGTCGCCGCCACCATCACGTACAACGTCATCGAGGCGGTCGTCGCGATCACCGCGGGCACGATCGCCTCGTCCACCGCGCTGATCGGCTTCGGGCTGGACTCGGTCATCGAGGTCTCGTCCGCAGCGGCGGTCGCCTGGCAGTTCTCCGCAGCCGACCACGCGGTGCGCGAGGCGCGGGAGAAGACGGCGCTGCGAATCATCGCCGTCTCGTTCTTCGCGCTCGCCGTGTATGTCACGGCCGACGCGATCCGGGCGCTGACCGGCAGCGGCGAGGCGAGGCCGTCGACGCCGGGGATCGTGCTCGCCGCGGTGTCCCTGGCGGTGATGCCGTTCCTGTCCGCCGCCCAGCGCCGGGCCGGCCGCGAACTGGGCTCCGCGTCGGCCGTCGCCGACTCCAAGCAGACCCTGCTGTGCACTTACCTCTCGGCGGTCCTGCTGCTCGGCCTGCTCGCCAACGCGTTCCTGGGCTGGTCGGGGCGGACCCGATCGCGGCGCTGGTGATCGCCGGGGTCGCGGCGAAGGAGGGGCGTGACGCGTGGCGCGGCGATGCGTGCTGCGCGGTCCCGGGGGCAGGGGCGGCGCCGGAGGGGTGCGGGTGCGGCGCGGGCTGCGACTGCGGCTGATAACTGGGGGCTTCGCCCCCAGACCCCCAGTCCTCTTTTCAAGCCTCGTCGGCGTTTGAGGCGTGGGGGTCCCGGGGCGGAGCCCCGGGACCAAGACCTGCCGACGTGCTAGACCGCCGTGCGGCGGCCCCCTTGGGCCCCGCCCTGTGCGCCGCGCCCCGGCCGGCCGCCCTGGCCGCCGCCGGCTCCGCGGCGACCGCGCGTACGCGCCCCGGCCGCGGTGCCGGACTGGGCGCCGCCTCGGCCGCCCTGGCCAGGCACCTGAGCGCGGCGACGCTGCGGGCGCTGCTGAACGACCGGCTGCGGCACCTCGATCGTGATCGCGACCCCCGACGGCTCGCGCGCCCCAGTGAGGCGGCTGAGCTCGTCGTCGCTCGACTTGATCCTCGCCGTGCGCGGCGCAATACCCGCGTCCGACATCAGCCGGGTCATCTCGCGCCGCTGCTCCGGCAGTACCAGCGTCACGACGCTGCCGGACTCGCCCGCCCGCGCGGTGCGCCCACCGCGGTGCAGATAGTCCTTGTGGTCGACGGGCGGATCGACGTTCACGACCAGGTCGAGATCGTCGACATGGATGCCACGGGCCGCCACATTCGTCGCGACCAGCGCGGTGACATGCCCGTTCTTGAACTGGTCGAGCGTGCGGTTGCGCTGCGGCTGCGAGCGGCCGCCGTGCAGGGCCGCCGCCCGTACGCCGCTGGCGAGCAGCCGCTTGGCGAACCGGTCGGCGCCGCGCTTGGTGTCGACGAAGAGGATCACCCGGCCGTCGCGGGCCGCGATACGCATGGCCACGGCCTTCTTGTCCGTCTCGTCGGCCACGTGCAGCACATGGTGCTCCATCGTGGTGACCGCACCCGCGGACGGGTCGACGGAGTGCACGACGGGGTCGGTGAGAAACATCCGTACGAGCCGGTCGATGTTCTTGTCCAGCGTCGCCGAGAACAGCATCCGCTGACCGTCCGCCTCGACCTGCTTGAGCAGCGCCGTGACCTGGGGCATGAAGCCCATGTCGGCCATCTGGTCGGCCTCGTCGAGGACGGTGATCGCCACTCGGTCCAGCACGCAGTCGCCGCGCTCGATCAGGTCCTTGAGCCGCCCGGGCGTGGCCACGAGCACCTCGGCGCCGCGCCGCAGCGCGCCCGACTGCTTGCTGATCGACAGCCCGCCGACGACCGTGGTCAGCCGCAGCTGCACGGAGGTGGCGTACGGCGAGAGGGCGTCGGTGACCTGCTGTGCGAGCTCACGCGTCGGTACGAGAACGAGCGCGAGGGGCGCCCGCGGCTCGGCGCGGCGGCCGGCGATGCGGGCGAGCAGCGCGAGCCCGAAAGCGAGGGTCTTGCCGGAGCCGGTGCGCCCCCGGCCGAGTATGTCCCGGCCGGCAAGGGAGTTCGGCAGCGTCGCGGCCTGGATCGGGAAGGGCTCGGTCACGCCCTGCGCCGCGAGGGTCTTCAGCAGGGCGGCCGGCATGTCCAGCTCGTCGAACGCCTCGACGGCAGGCAGCGCGGGGGTGATGGTTTCCGGCAGCGTGAATTCCTGCGGGGGCGCCACCTTGCGGGCGGGAGCCCTGCCGGAACCCTTCACTGGGCCCTGGGCGCGGGAGTTGACCGGGCGCTTTCGGGTCGGGCGGGCCGGGCGTTCGGAGCGAGTCATGCGGATATTGCCCTCCTGGGCATCTGAGACAGCACAAGCCGGGGCCCGCACCTTCACGGTGCGGGCCCCGGCTGCGAGGTTCGCGTCCAGCTATTAGGCCGGGACGATGTTCTCCGCCTGCGGGCCCTTCTGGCCCTGCGTGACGTCGAAGGAAACCTTCTGGCCCTCCTGGAGCTCGCGGAAGCCCGAGGTAGCGATGTTTGAGTAGTGGGCGAAGACGTCGGCGCCGCCGCCGTCCTGCTCAATGAAGCCGAAGCCCTTTTCCGAGTTGAACCACTTCACGGTTCCAGTAGCCATGTCATTCTCCTAAAACAGGGGCAAGCCGGAAACTCACACCTCGTGAGTTCCCCGTCGCGATATTGAGCCCCATCCGGAGAAGCCGGAAAAACAATAATGTGCGCCTGAGGAAGCATTCCCGTCAGGCGCACACAAAGTTCATGGGTACCAAAACTGCAACGCCTTCACCGTAGCATGCCCGCGCCAGAAAGGCTCGTGTTCACAGCCGTTCGATCACCGTGACGTTGGCCTGACCTCCCCCTTCACACATCGTTTGCAGTCCGTACCTGCCTCCCGTGCGCTCCAGTTCATGCAGCAGCGTCGTCATCAACTTGACGCCCGTGGCGCCCAGCGGGTGGCCCAGGGCGATCGCGCCGCCGTTCACATTGACCTTGTCCGGGTCCGCGCCGGTCTCCTTCAGCCAGGCGAGCACCACGGGCGCGAAGGCCTCGTTGATCTCGACCAGGTCGATGTCGTCGATCGACATGCCGGTCTTCTTCAGCGCGTACGCCGTCGCCGGGATCGGCGCCGACAGCATCCGGATCGGATCCTCGCCCCGTACGGAGAGATGGTGGATCCGGGCCCGTGGGGTGAGGCCGTGCTCGGCCACGGCCCGCTCGCTCGCGATCAGCATCGCGGCCGCGCCGTCCGAGACCTGCGAGGAGCACGCGGCCGTGATGGTGCCGCCCTCCAGGACCGGTTTGAGGGCTGCCATCTTCTCCAGCGTCGTGTCGCGCCGCGGGCCCTCGTCGACCATCACGTCTCCGTACGCCACGAGCTCGCGCTCGAAGCGGCCCTCGTCGATCGCGCGGACCGCACGCCGGTGGGAGGTGAGCGCGAACACCTCCATGTCGCGCCGCGAGATCCCCCACTTCTCCGCGATCAGCTGCGCGCCGTGGAACTGGTTGACCGGCCGGTCGCCGTACCTCGCCCGCCAGCCCTCGCTGCCCGCGAACGGGCCTTCGGTCAGTCCGAGCGGCTCGGCGGCCTGGCGGGACGCGTACGCGATCGGGATCTGCGTCATGTTCTGGGTGCCGCCCGCGACGACCAGGTCCTGGGTGCCCGAGAGGACGCCCTGCGCCGCGAAGTGCACGGCCTGCTGCGACGACCCGCACTGGCGGTCGATCGTCACACCCGGGACCTCTTCGGGCAGTCCCGCCGCCAGCCATGCCGTACGGGCGATGTCGCCGGCCTGCGGGCCCACCGTGTCCAGGCAGCCGAAGACGACGTCCTCGACGGCGGACGGGTCGACTCCGGAGCGTTCGACCAGAGCTTTCAGTACATGTGCGCCCAGGTCCGCCGGGTGCACCCGGGCAAGGCCGCCCTTGCGCCTGCCCACCGGGGTGCGTACCGCTTCGACTATGTAGGCCTCGGCCATGACGACTCCTCCATCGGGGTTACGTACGTACGGCGATCCCGTCCAGCACCATCGACAGGTACTGCCGGGCGATCTCCTCGGGGCTGTGCTGCCCGCCCGGCCGGTACCAGGAGGCGGCCACCCACACGGTGTCGCGCACGAACCGGTAGGTGAGCCGGATGTCCAGGTCGTCGCGGAAGACCCGGTCCGCGACGCCGCGCTCCAGCGTCCCGAGCCATGCCTTCTCGAACTTCTGCTGTGAGTCGGTGAGGTAGTGGAAGCGGGGCTGTGCCGCCAGGTGCCTGGACTCCTTCTGGTAGATCGCGACGGCGGCGCGGTGCCGGTCGATCTCCCGGAAGGACTCGGTGACGAGGGCCTCGATGGTCTCCCTGGGCCCGAGCCCGGCGGCGAGCACGGCGTCGTACCCCTGCCAGAGCTCGTCGAGGAAGGTGGAGAGGATCTCGTCCAGCATCGATTCCTTGGAATCGAAGTGGTAGTAGAGGCTGCCTGCGAGCATCCCCGCCTCGTCCGCGATCTTGCGGACGGTGGTGGCGTTGTACCCCTGGGCGGCGAACACCTCGGCGGCGGTGTCGAGGAGCTCGCGGCGGCGCTCGGGCGAGGCGGTCACCTGGGTCTTCTTCTTGCTGTTGGTCGGCACCCGACCATTCTCGTCCTACGCATGCTGGCTGCTGACGGAGAGGACCTCGCCGGTCAGGTACGAGGAGTAGCCGCTGGCCAGGAAGACGATGGCGTTGGCGATCTCCCACGGTTCGGCATACCGCCCGAAGGCCTCCTTCGCGGTCAGCTCCTGAAGCAGCTCGGCCGATGTGACCTTCACCAGATGCGGATGCATGGCGAGGCTGGGGGCGACGGCGTTGACGCGTACGCCGTACTCCGCGGCCTCGATCGCCGCGCAGCGGGTGAGCGCCATGACTCCGGCCTTGGCGGCGGCGTAGTGGGCCTGGCCGGCCTGGGCGCGCCAGCCGACGACGGAGGAGTTGTTGACGATCACTCCGCCGCGGCCGGCTGCCCGGAAGGAGCGCAGGGCGGCCCGGGTGCAGCGGAACGTGCCGTTCAGCGTGACGTCGAGGACCTTGTCCCACTGTTCGTCACTCATGTCGACGAGTGCGGCGGTGCCGCCGAGACCGGCGTTGTTGACCACGATGTCGAGGCCGCCGTGGTCCCGTACCGCCTTCTCGAACAGCGCCCTGACCTGGGTCTCGTCGGTCACGTCGCAGGGCAGTGACGCCACGGCGGCTGTGCCGAACTCCTCCGCGAGCGCGGCCTCGGTCTCCTTGAGGCGGCGTGCGTGGGCATCGCCGATGAGGATGCGCGCGCCCTCCTGGAGGAATTTCCGGGCGGTCGCGCCGCCGATCCCGGCGCCGGCCGCGGCGGTGATCACGGCGGTACGGCCCTTCAGCAGGTCGTGACCCGGTACGTACTGCGCCCTGTTGTCCGTCACGGCGGCAGGTTAACCTACCAAACACTTGTTAGGGAAGGACGGGCGAATGGACCTGCACCACTCCGCCGACGAGGAAGCCTTCCGTGCCGAGGCCCGCGCCTGGCTCGCCGCGCATGTGCCCGCCGAACCGCTGCCGTCCCTGGAGACGAGGGAGGGCTTCGCGGCGCACCGCGCATGGGAGGCGCGGCTCTGCGCGGACCGCTGGTCGGTCGTCTCCTGGCCGCGGGAGTACGGCGGCCGGGGCGTCGACATCTTCCAATGGCTGATCTTCGAGGAGGAGTACTACGCGGCGGGTGCGCCGGGCCGGGTCTCGCAGAACGGCATCCACCTCCTCGCCCCCACGCTCTTCGACCACGCCACGCGCGAGCAGCGGGCCCGCGTGCTGCCGGCGATGGCGAGCGGCGAGGTCATCTGGGCGCAGGCCTGGTCGGAGCCCGAGTCGGGCTCCGACCTCGCGTCGCTGAAGTCCCGCGCGGTGCGGACGGGCGGCGGCTGGCTGCTGAGCGGGCAGAAGACCTGGTCCTCGCGGGCGGCCTTCGCGGACCGGGCTTTCGGCCTCTTCCGGAGCGACCCCGATGCGCCGAAGCCGCATCACGGTCTCATCTATCTGATGTTCGACCTGTCGGCGCCGGGGGTGACGGTCCGCCCCATCGGCCGCCTCGACGGCAAGCCCGCCTTCGCCGAGCTCTTCCTCGACGAGGTCTTCGTCCCCGACGAGGACGTGATCGGCGAGCCCGGTCAGGGCTGGCGGATCGCGATGTCCACGACGGGCAACGAGCGGGGGCTGACGCTGCGCTCCCCCGGCCGTTTCCTCGCCGCGGCGGACCGTCTCGTCCGGCAGTGGCGCGCGAGCGCCGATCCGGCCGACACGGCGCTGCGCGACCGGGTCGCGGACGCGGTGATCGGCGCGCGTGCGTATCAGCTGTTCACCTGCGCGAACGCCTCGCGCTTCGCGGCGGGGGCGGACATCGGCCCGGAGTCGAGCCTGAACAAGGTCTTCTGGTCGCGGTACGACATCGCCCTGCACGAGACGGCGCTCGATCTGCTGGGCGCGGGAGGGGAGTTGGCGGAAGGCGAGTGGGCGGAGGGGTATGTCTTCTCGCTCGCGGGCCCCATCTACGCCGGTACGAACGAGATCCAGCGCGACATCATCGCCGAGCGTCTGCTCGGCCTTCCGAAGGGCCGCCGCTGATGCGTTTTCTGCTCAACGACGAACAGGCGGCGTTCGCCCGCTCGCTGGACGCACTGCTGACAGCGGCGGACACACCGTCGACCGCCCGCGCCTGGTCCACCGGGAACCACGCCCCGGGCCTGGCACTGTGGTCACGCCTCGCCGAGGCGGGGGTCTTCGCGCTCGCGATCCCTCAGACGTACGAGGGAGTGGGCCCACTCCCGGTCGAACTTGCGGTGGCCTTCGTGGAGTTGGGTCGCCACGCGGTCCCCGGCCCGTTGGTGGAAACGGTGGCCGCGGCGTCGCTGCTGACCCGCCTGGCCGAACAGGGTGACGCGTCCCCGGCGAAGCGACTGCTGCCGCCGCTGGCGTCGGGCGACGCGGTGGCGACACTCGCGGCGGGGTCGGGGGGCTCGCCGGCGCTGGACGCGGACGCGGCGACGGTGACGCTGGCGGTGGAGGGGGCGGCCGACGCGGACGCCGCCTCGACCGGCGACGCGAGCGCGCGGGGTGCGGGAGCGGACGCAAGGTACGCCCCAGTCGGGGACGCCGCCCTTCGCCTCGCTCCCGGGCACGGGCCCGTCCGTATGTCCGTCGATCCCGTCCGGCGGCTGGCCGTGCCCGCCGACGGGGGCGAGGTCCTCGCCGAGGGCGCGCACGTCGCCGACGCCTTCGCGTACGCCGCGGACGTCGCCGCCCTCGTCACCGCCGCTCAAGCTCTCGGCGTCGGGCTCGCTCTCCTCGACCGGACCGTTGCCTACGTCAAGCAGCGCACCCAGTTCGGAACCGCCATCGGGACCTTCCAGGCGGTCAAGCACCGGCTGGCGGACACCCTCATCGGGCTCGAGTTCGCCCGGCCGCTGCTCTACGGGGCCGCGCTTTCGATGACCTCCGCCGATATCGCCGCGGCCAAGGTGACCGCGGGCGAGGCCGCGTACGCCGCTGCCCGCACCGCGCTCCAGCTCCATGGAGCGGTCGGCTACACCGACGAGCTCGACCTCTCGCTCTGGCTGCGCAAGGCACGTCCGCTGCGCGACGCCTGGGGTACCCCCGCGCAGTGCCGGGCGCGGGTGCTCGCCGGCTGACTCAGCGGCGCCGCTGCGTGCGGACGGCCGCGCCCGGCCGCCAGGTCCGTACGACCAGTTCCTCGCCGTCGACGTACGTCCGCACCACCTCGCCCAGCTCCACCCGGAAGAGATGAAACGGCTCCGGCGGCTTGGCCTCGGCCACGAACCGGCGGATCACCTCGGGATCGGTCACCTCCACCGCGCGGCCGCCGATCCGTACATCGCCGCCGTCCATGGAGTCGCCCGAGCCCGGATTCGTGTGGATCGCGAAGCGCGGATCGCGCTGGAGGTCCTGCGCCTTACGGGAGTTCGGCATCATGCCGAGCCACATCTCGCCGAAGCGGAAGTCCACTTCCAGGCCGGTCAGCCGCGGGGACCCGTCCTTGCGCAAGGTGGCGAGGACATGATGCTTGTACTGCTGGAATCGCTGCTGAACGGACTCGGCGAAGGCCGGCTCGGCCGCCTGGAAGTCCGCCCACGTGAAAGAGGTCATAGGCCCATCGAACCGTGGGATCCCGACACCTTCTGTCGGGTTTCACAGCCGGGCACCGGCGCGGATGCCGTTCCGGGGGGAAGGTGCACGACTACCGGGTGCCCGGCGCGTCGACCCGCTCACTCGCTCGACAGTGTGACCACCACCGCGAACCCCTGCGTCCGGAGCACACCTGGCGACTCGCCCGTCGCCAGCACCGCGTCGTAGCGACCGAGTTCGACGTCCGCCCCCTCGAGCACAGCGCCGTCCTCGAGCGCCACGGCCAGGACCGCCCCGCCCTCGGGGACCATGAGCCGGACGGTGCCGCGCACGACCGCGGTCTCCGCTTCCGTATGCCCCCTGCGGTACATCACGTTGAAGTTCACGACGGGCCCGTCGAGGAGACTGCCATACGTCTCCGAGTCCCCGGGGAAGTCGTGAGGCCAGTACTGCTCGTCGACGATGTGGTGCTCGCCGCCCACCATGAGGTCCATCCCGGCCCCCTCCACGACGGTCAGGGTCCGGTCGATCCCGGAGAACGCGGAGAACGGTCCGTCCGCGCCGACGTCCGCGAGGCTGATCCGCCAGTCGAAGGCGTCCATCCCGGCGCCCTCGGGCGAGACGGCGATCTCGCGGGTGACGCCGCCGCCGTTCTTCCACGGCAGCGCCGCCCGGTCGGCCGCCCTCAGTACCCGTACCGTCATCGCACGATCTCCTGCGCACGGGCGGCGGCCAGCCAGCTGGGGAACTCGGCGACCAGCCGGTCGTACAGCTCGGCGTCCGGGACCTGTCGCGGGTCGAGTCCGGCGTGGAAGAAGCCCGCGTTGTCGACAGCGCGCTTGGCCGGCACGGCCAGTTCGTCGAGCTTGTGCAGGAAGTCGAACTGCGAGCTGCGCTTGTTGCCGAAGCCGATGAACTGCCAGAACAGCGGCAGCTTCGCCGCCTTGCACAGATAGCGTTCGGCCGCGTGCTTGCTGATCGGGCCGCCGTCCGTCTGGAAGACGACCAGCGCGGGCGCGGTCGAGCCGCTGTCGATGTAGTGGTCGATGACCGCGTCCATGGCCAGGTGGTAGCTGGTCTTGCCCATGTGCCCGAGGCCCGCCACGATCTCGTCGACCCGGCCGCGGTGGTTCTCCAGGGCGATGTCCGTGACCGCGTCGATGTCCGTCGAGAAGAAGAAGACGGGCACGGACCCGTCGTCGTCGAGGTGGGCCGACAGACCGAGCACCCGGTCGGCGAGAGCCTGGACGCTGCCGTCCTTGTAGTAGTCCCTCATGGAGCCGGAGTAGTCGAGCACCAGATAGACGGCCGCGCGCTCCCCGCTGAGCCGGTGCTTCGCCAGACAGACACCGGCGCTCTTGTAGAAGCTGACCAGCGCGGGAGCGGTCTCCTCGATCTTGCGGAGACTGATGGCCGCCATGCGGGGCTCCGTTCGTTCCAACTGACGGGAGGGCGGGAGAGTTGATAACCGGGAGATTGAGACACGGGAGGGTTGAGACACCGGAGGTTGAGACTACGTCCACAACGCACCGCGGCGCCTGCCCATCGTCCGGTCGGGGACAGGGCAGGCGCCGCGTTACGGGTCCGGGGGTGTCCCCGGTTCAACAGCCCGCACACCGTTGTACGGGACGTTCTGTGGAGGTGGAACTCAGACCGTCAGCGCACGGTCCGTCGGGCGGATCGGAGCCGGCAGCTCGCTCGCTCCCGTCAGGTAGCGGTCGACACCGCGCGCCGCCGAGCGGCCCTCGGCGATCGCCCACACGATCAGCGACTGCCCACGGCCCGCGTCACCCGCGACGTACACGCCGTCGACGTTCGTCGCGAAGTCCGCGTCCCGCGCGATGTTGCCCCGCTCGTCCAGCTCCAGGCCGAACTGCTGGACCAGACCGTTCTCCTGGTCAGTGCCGGTGAAGCCCATCGCCAGCGTGACCAGCTGCGCGGGCAGCTTGCGCTCCGTGCCCGGCTTCTGGGTGAGCTTGCCGTCTACGAACTCCACCTCGACCAGGTGCAGGAACTGCACGTTCCCCTCGTCGTCGCCCTCGAAGTGCGTCGTCGAGACGGAGTAGACCCGCTCGCCGCCCTCCTCGTGCGCCGAGGTGACCTTGTACAGCATGGGGAACGTCGGCCACGGCTGGCCCGACGGCCGCTCCTCGCCGGGACGCGGCATGATCTCCAGCTGCGTGACGGAGGCAGCGCCCTGCCGGTGCGCCGTGCCGACGCAGTCCGCGCCGGTGTCGCCGCCGCCGATGACGACCACGTGCTTGCCCTCCGCCGTGATCGGCGGGGCCACGAAGTCGCCCTCCTGGACCTTGTTGGAGAGCGGCAGGTATTCCATGGCGAAGTGGATGCCGTTCAGCTCACGGCCCGGGACGGGCAGATCGCGTGAGACGGTCGAGCCGGCCGCGATGACCACCGCGTCGTACCGCCTGCGCAGCTTCGCCGCGTCGATGTCGCGGCCGACCTCCACCTCGGTACGGAACTTGGTGCCCTCCGCCCGCATCTGCTCGATGCGCCGGTTGATGTGCACCTTCTCCATCTTGAACTCGGGGATGCCGTACCGCAGCAGCCCACCGATGCGGTCCGCGCGCTCGTACACCGCGACCGTGTGACCCGCCCGCGTCAGCTGCTGCGCCGCGGCCAGACCCGCCGGGCCCGAGCCGATGACCGCGACCGTCTTGCCGGAGAGCCGCTCCGGCGCCTGGGGCCGTACGTCATTGCTGTCCCAGGCCTTGTCGATGATCGAGACTTCGACGTTCTTGATGGTGACGGCCGGCTGGTTGATGCCGAGGACACAGGCCGCCTCGCACGGAGCGGGGCACAGACGGCCGGTGAACTCCGGGAAGTTGTTGGTCGCGTGCAGCCGCTCGCTCGCGGCCGCCCAGTCCTCGCGGTAGGCGTAGTCGTTCCACTCGGGGATGAGGTTGCCCAGCGGACAGCCGTTGTGGCAGAACGGGATGCCGCAGTCCATGCAGCGCCCGGCCTGCTTGCTGATGATCGGCAGCAGCGAGCCGGGAACGTAGACCTCGTTCCAGTCCTTCACGCGCTCCGCCACGGGACGGGTCTCGGCGACCTCGCGCCCGGTGGTCAGGAAGCCCTTGGGGTCAGCCATTGGTCGCCGCCTCCATCATCTTCTCGGTGGTCTCCTGCTCGGAGAGACCGGCGAGCTCAGCGGCGTCCTTGGCGGCGAGCACTGCCTTGTACGTGGTCGGGATGATCTTGCTGAATCGGTCAACCGCAACGGCCCACTCGGCCAGCAGCTTCGCTGCGACGGTGGAGCCCGTCTCCTCCTGGTGGCGGCGCACGACGTCGTGCAGCCACTCCTTGTCGGTGTCCGAGAGAGCCTCGACGGCGTCGACGTTGCCGACGTTGACGTTGTCGCGGTCGAGGTCGATGACGTACGCGACACCGCCGGACATGCCGGCTGCGAAGTTACGTCCGGTCTCGCCCAGCACCACCGCGTGGCCGCCGGTCATGTACTCGCAGCCGTGGTCGCCCACGCCCTCCGAGACGACCGTGGCGCCGGAGTTGCGGACGCAGAACCGCTCTCCGGTACGGCCGCGCAGGAACAGCTCGCCGCCGGTCGCACCGTAGGCGATGGTGTTGCCCGCGATGGTGGAGTACTCGGCGAGGTGGTCGGCGCCCCGGTCCGGGCGGACGACGACGCGGCCGCCGGAGAGACCCTTGCCGACGTAGTCGTTGGCGTCGCCCTCCAGGCGCAGCGTGACGCCCCGCGGGACGAACGCGCCGAAGGACTGGCCCGCCGAGCCGGTGAAGGTGATGTCGATGGTGTCGTCGGGCAGGCCCGCGCCGCCGAACTTCTTCGTCACCTCGTAACCGAGCATCGTGCCGACGGTCCGGTTGATGTTGCGGATCGCCACCTGCGCGCGGACCGGCTGGGCCTCCTCGGCGGTGGCGGCGTTCAGCGCTTCGGCGGCGAGCTGGATCAGCTCCTTGTCGAGCGCCTTCTCCAGGCTGTGGTCCTGCTCGATCAGCGCATGGCGCACCGCGCCGTCCGGCAGCTCGGGGACGTAGAAGAGCGGAGCCAGGTCGAGGCCCTGCGCCTTCCAGTGGTCCACGGCCCGCTCGGTGTCGAGCAGTTCCGCGTGGCCGACGGCCTCTTCGACCGAGCGGAAGCCCAGCTCGGCGAGGAGCTCACGGACCTCCTCCGCGATGAACTCGAAGAAGTTGACGACGTATTCGGCCTTGCCGGCGAACCGCTCGCGCAGCACCGGGTTCTGCGTGGCGATGCCGACCGGGCAGGTGTCCAGGTGGCAGACGCGCATCATGATGCAGCCGGAGACGACGAGCGGCGCGGTCGCGAAACCGAACTCCTCGGCGCCGAGCAGCGCGGCGATGACCACGTCACGGCCGGTCTTCAGCTGGCCGTCGGTCTGGACGACGATGCGGTCGCGCAGGCCGTTGAGCAGCAGGGTCTGCTGGGTCTCTGCGAGGCCGAGTTCCCAGGGGCCGCCCGCGTGCTTCAGCGAGGTGAGGGGAGAAGCGCCGGTGCCGCCGTCGTGGCCGGAGATCAGGACTACGTCCGCGTGCGCCTTGGAGACACCCGCGGCGACCGTGCCGACGCCGACCTCGGAGACCAGCTTCACATGGATGCGGGCGAGCGGGTTGGCGTTCTTGAGGTCGTGGATCAGCTGAGCCAGGTCCTCGATGGAGTAGATGTCGTGGTGCGGCGGCGGGGAGATCAGACCGACGCCCGGGGTCGAGTGCCGGGTCTTGGCGACCCAGGGGTAGACCTTGTGTCCGGGCAGCTGGCCGCCCTCGCCGGGCTTCGCGCCCTGCGCCATCTTGATCTGGATGTCGTCCGCGTTGACCAGGTACTCCGAGGTCACACCGAAGCGGCCGGAGGCGACCTGCTTGATGGACGAGCGGCGCTCCGGGTCGTACAGGCGCTCCGCGTCCTCGCCGCCCTCGCCGGTGTTGGACTTGCCGCCCAGCTTGTTCATGGCGATGGCGAGGGTCTCGTGCGCCTCGCGGGAGATCGAGCCGTACGACATGGCGCCGGTGGAGAAGCGCTTGACGATCGCGGAGACCGGCTCGACCTCTTCGAGAGGGATCGGCTGCCGGTCGGTCTTGAAGCCGAACAGGCCGCGGAGCGTCATCAGCCGCTCGGACTGCTCGTTCACCCGGTCCGTGTACTTCTTGAAGATGTCGTAGCTGCGCGAGCGCGTGGCGTGCTGCAGCCGGAAGACCGTCTCCGGGTCGAACAGGTGCGGCTCGCCCTCACGCCGCCACTGGTACTCGCCGCCGATCTCCAGCGCGCGGTGCGAGGCCGCGATGCCGGAGGCCGGGTAGGCCTTGGCGTGCCGGGCGGCGACCTCCTTGGCGACGACGTCGAGTCCGGCTCCGCCGATCTTCGTGGCGGTGCCGTTGAAGTACTTCTCCACGAAGGCCTCGTCGAGGCCGACGGCTTCGAAGACCTGCGCGCCGCGGTAGGAGGCGACGGTCGAGATGCCCATCTTGGACATGACCTTCAAAACGCCCTTGCCCAGGGCGTAGATCAGGTTGCGGATGGCCTTCTCGGGCTCCAGGCCCTCGATGAAGGTGCCGGCGCGGACCAGGTCCTCGACCGACTCCATCGCCAGGTACGGGTTGACGGCGGCCGCGCCGTAGCCGATGAGAAGCGCGACATGGTGCACCTCTCGTACGTCGCCGGCCTCGACCAGCAGACCCACCTGGGTGCGCTGCTTGGTGCGGATGAGGTGGTGGTGCACGGCGGAGGTGAGCAGCAGCGACGGGATCGGCGCGTGCTCGGCGTCCGAGTGCCGGTCGGAGAGGACGATCAGTCGGGCGCCGTCCTCTATGGCGGCGTCGGCCTCGGCGCAGATCTCCTCGATACGGGCCGCGAGGGCCTCGCCGCCACCGCTGACGCGGTAGAGACCGGAGAGGGTCGCGGCGGTCATCCCGGGCATGTCGCCGTCGGCGTTGACGTGGATGAGCTTGGCCAGCTCGTCGTTGTCGATCACCGGAAACGGCAGCGTGACCGACCGGCAGGAGGCCGCGGTCGGCTCGAGCAGATTGCCCTGCGGGCCCAGCGAGGAGTGCAGCGAGGTGACGAGCTCCTCGCGGATGGCGTCCAGCGGCGGGTTGGTGACCTGCGCGAACAGCTGGGTGAAGTAGTCGAAGAGCAGCCGGGGGCGCTCGGACAGGGCCGCGATCGGGGAGTCCGTACCCATGGAGCCGAGCGGCTCGCCGGCGGTCCTGGCCATGGGGGCGAGGATGACGCGCAGCTCCTCCTCGGTGTACCCGAAGGTCTGCTGGCGGCGGGTGACAGAGGCGTGGGTGTGGACGATGTGCTCGCGCTCGGGCAGGTCCTCGAGCTCGATCTCGCCGGCCTCCAGCCACTCCTGGTACGGGTGCTCGGCGGCGAGCGCGGACTTGATCTCGTCGTCCTCGATGATGCGGTGCTCGGCGGTGTCGACGAGGAACATCCTGCCGGGCTGGAGGCGGCCCTTGCGGACGACCTTGGCCGGGTCGATGTCGAGGACGCCGACCTCGGAGGAGAGGACGACGAGTCCGTCGTCGGTGACCCAGTAGCGGCCGGGGCGCAGACCGTTGCGGTCGAGGACCGCACCGACCTGGGTGCCGTCGGTGAAGGTGACACAGGCCGGGCCGTCCCAGGGCTCCATCATCGTGGAGTGGTACTGGTAGAAGGCGCGCCGGGCCGGGTCCATGGAGTCGTGGTTCTCCCACGCCTCGGGGACCATCATCAGCACGGAGTGCGGCAGGGAGCGGCCGCCGAGGTGGAGCAGCTCCAGGACCTCGTCGAAGGACGCGGAGTCGGAGGCGTCCGGCGTGCAGACCGGGAAGATCCGCTCCAGCTGCTCCGCCCCGAAGAGCTCGGAGGCGAGCTGCGACTCACGGGCGCGCATCCAGTTGCGGTTGCCCTTGACCGTGTTGATCTCGCCGTTGTGCGCGACGAAGCGGTACGGGTGGGCGAGCGGCCAGCTCGGGAAGGTGTTGGTCGAGAACCGCGAGTGCACGAGCGCGACGGCGGTCGCCAGACGACGGTCGGAGAGGTCCGGGAAGAAGGGCTCCAGCTGGCCGGTGGTCAGCATGCCCTTGTAAACGATGGTGCGGGCGGAGAGCGAGGGGAAGTAGACGCCGGCCTCGCGCTCGGCGCGCTTGCGCAGCACGAACGCCTTGCGGTCCAGCGCGATGCCCTTGGCGCCGTCCGTTCCGTCCGACACGAAGAGCTGGGAGAAGGCCGGCATGGTGGCGCGCGCGCCGTTGCCGA
This sequence comes from Streptomyces sp. NPDC002870, assembly GCF_042888505.1. NCBI lineage: Bacteria > Bacillati > Actinomycetota > Actinomycetes > Kitasatosporales > Streptomycetaceae > Streptomyces > Streptomyces sp. NPDC002870. The sequence goes on along the minus strand of NZ_JBIAPW010000033.1, from coordinate 54,727 downwards.
GCAGATCCGGGGTGACCGGGACTTCGCGCCAGCCGAGGACCGTCAGGCCCTCTTCTGCGGCGATCGTCTCGATGCGTGAGACGGCGTCCGCGGAGTCCTCGTACGGCAGGAAGGCGATTCCGACAGCGTACGAACCGGCTTCGGGAAGATCGAACTTGCTGACCTCACGCAAGAACGCGTCCGGGACCTGAAGCAGGATGCCCGCGCCGTCACCCGAGTCGGGCTCTGAGCCGGTGGCACCGCGGTGCTCGAGATTACGCAGTACGGTCAGCGCCTGCTCGACCAGCGCATGGCTGGCAACACCGGTGAGGGTGGCCACGAACCCGACGCCGCATGCGTCGTGTTCGTTACGGGGGTCGTACAGCCCCTGGGGGGCGGGGCGACCGTCCATGGGCGACCAGGCGTCGGAACGCATTGGCACTCCCGTCGTCGTCGTGGCATATGCAACTGCCGAGGGACGACGTTGGCCCTCCGCGAAATTTCGTGCAGGTTACATGATGGAGTGCTTCTCGGAAAGTGGATAGGTCATTCCAACATGCGGACACCGCGCATAGCGGTGAAGGTGGGGCACAGTCGGACAGATCAATGCCCGTGGGCCCGTCGCAGAGCAGGCTTCATTGCCGGCAGCGCCTACGGCTCATGCCCAGTGATTAAGGGGCCGAAACCGCGGAGTAACGGCTGCATGTGTAGCGCCATGCACAGTGTCTCACCTGAGGCGGTTTTGGTAGAGGGGGCGTACGTCACAACCTTGGGCGCGACCGGCCCGGGAACGCACGCGAAGGCACCGCCGCCCTGGTGGGAGGCGGTGCCCTGGTGGGAGGCGGTGCGTCCGGCTCGGATGTTTTTGCCGCGCCCAGGGGCCGCGGATGTGGGGGCTGCGGGTGCTGCGGGGGCTGCGGGGCTGCGGTCAGAGGGCCGCACCGAAGAGCGTCCCGAGTCCGTAGGTGACGGCCGCCGCCGCGCCACCGAGGAGCAGCTGGCGCAGTCCGCTGTACCACCAGCGGCGGGCGGTGACCCGGGCGACGAGCGCGCCGCAGGCGAAGAGCCCGGCCAGCGCGAGCAGCACCGCGGGCCACAGGGAGCTCGCGCCGAGCAGATACGGCAGTACGGGCAGCAGCGCGCCCAGCGCGAACGAGCCGAAGGACGAGACGGCGGCGACGGTCGGCGAAGGCAGGTCGTCCGGGTCGATGCCCAGCTCCTCGCGGGCGTGGATCTCCAGCGCCTGCTCCGGGTCCTTGGAGAGCTGCAACGCCACCTCGCGGGCGAGTGCGGGCTCGACGCCGCGGGCCACGTACAGCGCGGCGAGCTCCTCCATCTCGTCGACCGGGTGCTTGCGCAACTCCCGCCGCTCCACGTCCAGTTCGGCCTCGACGAGCTCCCGCTGGGAGGCCACGGAGGTGTACTCGCCGGCCGCCATCGAGAATGCGCCCGCGGCGAGTCCGGCGAGCCCCGTGATGACGATGGCCTGCTGGGACACGGCGCCGCCCGCGACTCCGGTCATCAGGGCGAGGTTGGAGACCAGTCCGTCCATCGCGCCGAAGACCGCGGGGCGCAGCCAGCCGCCGCTGACATCACGGTGGGTGTGGTTGTCGCGGTGCGCCACGTGGAGCGACGCCTCGGTTTCGATGATGGACACAGGTCTCCCCTTCTCCGGGAGCGGGCCCGGTGGTCCCGCTCCCACCAACACCCTCGAAAATACGCACGATGTAAGGGGCGCGCCAGCAAGGCAGGCCGTACTTACCTGTAGTCAGGCGGGTGACAGAAACGTTTCTCAGACTCGTCGCCCGCCGCGTGTGGCACAGATGCAGGAACAGGCTCGGCGCGCGCGAAAGGGGCCCGCCCCATGGAGTTGATTGCATGCAATCCCGCCGATCCCGCCGCCCGCGCCCCCACAGCCCCTGTAACGGCCGCCGCCGTACTCCGCGACCGAGCCTGCGGCGCACTGCTCGGCCTCGCGGTGGGCGATGCGCTCGGCGCTCCCGCGGAGAACTTGCGGCCGTCCGAGATCCGCCGCCGGTGGGGCCGTATCGAAGGCTTCGTGAGCGAGGACCCGGCGGGTACGGACGACACGGAGTACGCGATCTTCTCCGGGCTGCTGCTGGCGCGGCACGGCTCGGCGCTGACCGTCGCGCATGTCGAGAAGGCGTGGCACCACTGGATCGCGGATCTGGACGAAGGCCCGTTCCGCGGGGCGGGGTTCAGCGAACGCGGCACCCTGGAGAACCTGCGGCGCGGGCTCGCCGCCCCGATCTCGGCCCAGCACCGGCACGCGTGGAGCGACGGGCTGGCGATGCGCGCGGCGCCGTTCGGCGTCTTCGCGGCGGGCCACCCGGCGGAGGCGGCGCGGCTGGTCGCGATCGACGGCACCGTCAGCCACGACGGCGAGGGCATCTACGGCGGCCAGGCGGTGGCGGCGGGCGTCGCCGCGGCGATGGCGGGCGCGGGCCCGGCCGGAGTGATCGGCGCGGCGCTCTCCGTGGTCCCGATGGACTCCTGGACGGCCCGCTCCCTGCGCCGCGCGGTGGTCGCGGCCCAGCGCACCCACGCGCACACCCTGGCGATGGAACGGGCGGTCCGCTCGGCGGTGGTGATCGGCGGCTATCCGTGGACGGACCTGGCCCCTGAGGCGGTGGGCCTGGCGTTCGGCGCGTTCGCGGCGGCCCGCGGGGACTTCCGTACGTCGGTTCTCACCGCGGTCAACATGGGCCGCGACGCGGACACCACGGCGGCGGTCGCGGGCGCGCTGGCCGGGGCGATGTCAGGGGCCACGGCGATCCCCCCGGAATGGTCCTCGGCCATCGGCCCGGTCCGCGGCAGCTGCCTCCCGTCGATGACCGGGTACCACGTCCTGGACATCGCGGAACTGCTCACCCCGGACGACGACCCGCAGGCGGCGTCATGACGTGCGAGCCGCGGTGGCGCGAGGACGCGGGACGCGAGGGGCCTGCCCCGGCAGCCCCGCCGCCGAGCACCGAGTCGGGCATGCCGCGACGCCCGGACACGGCGCGTGGCATCGCTCCCGAGAACCCGCCCGCGACGCGTAAAGCGCCGCGCGCCGTCGGCCGGGCCCCGGGCCTGCGCGCAGGCTCCGGGCGCCGTGGGCCGGCTCGGGGCATCGAAGGGCTGCTTCTCGGGCTCGCCGCGGGGGACGCCGCCGGGTGGCCTTCCGCGCGGCATCGCGCCGCGCGGATGCCCGAGTGGACCCGGCGGCTCACCCGTGAGCTCGACGACTTCGCCGAGCAGAACGCGACCACCACGCTGCCCGTCCCCATCGCCCTCAACCAGCCCCCCGAACCCCTCCGTCTCGGCCCCTCCGACGACGCCGAGTGGGCCGCCTTCGCCGCCGAGACCGTGCTCACCGCCGCCGGTGATCTCTTCGCCGGGCTCGCGCCCGGCCGCCGGATGCGCGCCGCCGTCGATCTCGCCTGGAATTCCCTCGCCAGCGAGGTCGCCGCGGCCGCCGACCGCGCCCCCGAGGTCGAGTCCGCCGTACTCCCCCTCCGCGCCCGGATCTCCGTACGCGCGGGGCTCGGCAATCTCGCCACCGGCCTCCGCCCGCCCGCCACCGGCCACGACAATCCGCACTTCTTCGACGACGCCGCCTGCGTACGCGCCGCCGTCCTCGCCGTCGTCCACCCCGGCGACCCGGCCGCCGCCGCCGCGCTCGCCGAGTTCGACGCGCGTTACAGCCAGGACGGCGACGGGGTGCACGGCGCCCGGGCCATGGCCGCCGCCGTGGCCGCGGCGCTCGGCGGCGCGCCGGTCGACGACGCCGTCGACGCCGCCCTCGCCGAACTCCCCGACGCCACCGAGATCGGCCGCAACGCCCGGCACGCCGTCAAGCTCGCCCGCGACGCCCACGGCGCCTTCGAACTCGTACCGCTCCTCGAGCACCAGATCGTCGACCACGTCTACAGCTACGGCATCGCCGCCGCAGAGACCGTCCCCGTCGCCCTCGCCGTCGCCACCGCCGCCCGCGGCCGGGTCTCGGAAGCCGTGCCCGCCGCCGCCTGTCTGTCCCGCGTCGCCGACTCCGCGCCCGCCCTCGCCGGCGCCCTGACCGGCGCACTCGGCGGCGGCGATGCCGTGCCCGCCACCTGGCGCGACGCCTGCCGCATTCTGGCCGGCTGCGCGCTCCCCCGGCTCGCCGGCACGGATCTCGTCGAACTCGCCGGGCTGCTCGCACACACGGAACTGACCGCCCCGGGTGGACAATTCCGGCATGACGACGACACTCGCGACGCTCACACTCGATGACCGGATCAGCGGCAGCCTGATCGGCGCGGCGGTCGGTGACGCGCTCGGCGGCCCGGTCGAGGGCTACACCCCGGAGCAGATCGTGGAGCGGCACGGCGGCCGCATCCACGGCATCGTCGGCCCGTGGCACGGCGACGACTGGCGCACCGCCCGCCCCATCGCGCCCTACCACAAGGGCGACGGACACGTCACCGACGACACCCTCATGACGCACGCGCTGATCCGCGTGTACACCACCGTCCGCGACCACCTCGACGCGTACGCGGTCGCCGACCATCTGGTCCCCGACCTGATCTCGAATCCCCGCTGGATTCCGGAGCTCGAGTCGGAGGCGCTCCCCGTGCATCGCGTCTTCCTCGCCGAGAAGTGGTTGGTGGCCCGCCTCCACTACGGGCACAACGACCCGCGCGAGGCGGGCGTCGGCAACATCGTCAACTGCGGCGCGGCGATGTACATGGCCCCGGTGGGCCTGGTCAACGCGGCGCATCCGGCCGCCGCCTACGCCGAGGCCATCGACATCGCGGGCGCGCACCAGTCCTCGTACGGACGTGAGGCGGCGGGCGTCTTCGCGGCGGCGGTCGCCGCGGCGTGCCTGCCCGACGCGACGCCCACGACGGTCGTGGACGAGGCTCTCTCGCTGGCCAAGGACGGCACGAGCGCGGCGATCGAGGCGGTGGCCGAAGTCGCCCCGCACCACACGGACTTCGAGTCGGCACTGGCCCCGCTCCGGACGGCCGTCGCCCCCTTCGACACGGTCGGGCCGGAATACCGCGCCCCGTCGCTGGCCGCCCGCCGGCCCTCCCGCCTGCACGCCATCGAGGAGCTCCCGATCGCCCTGGGCATGCTTCTGGTGGGCGACGGCGACTACCGCCGTACGGTCCTCGGAGCCGTCAACTACGGCCGCGACTGCGATTCGATCGCCACGATGGCAGGGGCGATCGCGGGCGCGCTCCACGGCGAGTCCGCGGTGCCGAGTGACTGGGCGAAGACGGTCGCCGAGGCCAGCCGCCTCGACCTGCACGCACCGGCGGCGGCGCTGACCGCGGTCACCCGCGAGGTCTTTGCCCGCGACACGACCCGCCGCCGCGCCCACGAATCGGCGTTCGCCCATATGACGGATCCGCGATGACCGGCCTCCGCCTCACCTGGGTCCAGCCGGAGGACCTGGTGTGCCACGAACTGCGCCAGGCGGACGAGGACGGCCGCGACACGACGGAGATCCGCACCCGCTGGGCACGCGCGGGCGGCCCCCTGTCCCCGCCGCGGGACGGAGCGTCTGCGTCACCGGCGTCCCCGGAGCTGAGGGCCCTGGCGTACGAGCTCCTGGACGAACTGGCCCTCCTCCCGTCCCCGTTGACGGAACAGGAGCCCACATCTCTCGCATCGATCAAGGCCGGCTGCCCGGCCTGGCCCACGCGCGAAGCGCCGAGCAGCCGGGGGCCCGGGGGCTCGCCCCCGGTTCCGGGATCTGGGTACTCCCCCTGGCTGCGCCGGAGGAACCCCCACCCGGGCGCGGCTCCGGGGGAGGGCGGGAGAGGGGAAAGACACCGCCCCGACGCCCTGCACGCCTCCTGGCTCGGCCGCGCCATCGGCTGTCTCCTCGGCAAGCCGGTCGAAAAGCTCCCCCTCAGCGCCATCCGCAGCCTCGCCCGCGCCACCGGCAACTGGCCCCTCCACACCTGGTTCACCGCCAAAGGCCTCCCCCAGGACCTCGCCGCCGCACACCCCTGGAATCGCCGGTCCGCCGGCACCTCACTCGCCGAGAACATCGACGGGATGCCCGAGGACGACGACCTCAACTACCCCCTCCTCAACCTGCTTCTCCTCCAGCGTCACGGGAAGGCGTTCACCACCGCCCAGCTCGCCCAGCTCTGGCTCGACGAACTCCCGGCCGGCCGTACCTTCACCGCCGAGCGCGTCGCCTTCCGCAATCTCCTCTCCGGCGTCGAACCCCCGCTCACGGCCGGCCACCGCAACCCCTTCCGGGAGTGGATCGGCGCCGCCATCCGCGCCGATGTGCACGGCTGGACGCACCCCGGCGACCCCGCCGCCGCCGCCGCGCAGGCCCATCGCGACGCGTCGCTCACCCACACCGCGAACGGCGTCTACGGCGCGATGTTCATCGCGGCCGCCATCGCCGCCGCGGCCGGCGGCCGGAGCGACGTCCACCAGTGTCTGCGGACCGGCCTCGCCGTCGTCCCCCCGCGCTCCCGGCTCGCCGAGGCCATCCGCCTCGGCATCGACACCGCCCGCGCGGAACCCGAATTCGACACCGTCGTGGACCGCCTCCACACCGCCCTCGGCCACCACCACTGGGTCCACGTCATCCCCAACGCAGCCCTCCTCTCCGCCGCCCTCACCCACGCCGACGGCGATTTCACCGGCTCCGTCTGCCGTGCCGTCTCCGGGGGCTGGGACACCGATTCCAACGGCGCGACCGCCGGCTCCATCGCCGGCCTGCTCGCCGGCCACCCCGCCGCGATCCCCGACCGCTGGAGCACCCCCCTCAAGAACCGTCTCGCCACCTCCGTCGCCGGCTTCGACGGCATCGGCTTCGACACCCTCGCCCACCTCACGCACCAGGAGGCAGTCCGCCCATGACCGGCATCGCGGTGCTCGGCAGCACCAACATGGACCTCGTCGCGTACGTCTCGCACGCGCCGAAACGCGGAGAGACCGTCACCGGGAGGGAGTTCCGTACGATCCCCGGCGGCAAGGGCGCCAACCAGGCCGTCGCCGCGGCCCGCGCAGGCGGCGACGTCGCGATGATCGGCGCGGTCGGCTCGGACGACTTCGGCGTACGGCTGCGGCACACGCTCGAATCGTCCGGCGTCGGCACCGACCTTCTGCGCACCGCGGAAGGCCCCTCCGGCACCGCGCACATCGTCGTCGACGACGAAGGCGCCAACTCGATCGTCGTGATCCCCGGCGCGAACGGCACCGTCACCTCCCTCGCCCCCGGCGACGAGGCCCTCATCGCCGGGTCCAGCGCGCTGCTCCTCCAGCTCGAACTCCCCCTGAGCGCCGTGCTCGACGGCGCAGAAGCCGCGCGCCGGCACGGTGTACGGACCGTCCTCACCCCCGCCCCCGCGCAACCCCTTCCCCCCGAACTCCTCGCCGTCACCGACCTGTTGGTGCCCAATGAGCACGAGGCGGCCACCCTCGCCGGGGTCGCCGACCCGCACATGGCCGCCGCGGCGCTGCTGCGTCAGGTCCCCGAGGTCGTGATCACGCTCGGCTCGGCGGGCAGCCTGTACGCGGCCAGGGGCGCGGACCCCGTCAGCGTGCCCGCGCCCCGCGTACGGGCCGTCGACACGACCGGCGCCGGCGACACCTTCGTCGGCGCCCTCGCCGTCGCGCTCGTCGAGGGCCGGCCGGTACAACAGGCCCTCACCTGGGCCTCGGCCGCCGCCGCCCTGTGCGTGCAGCGCCCCGGCGCCTCCACCTCCATGCCGTACCGCTCAGAGATCGACGACGCCTCATGACCCTCACTCCCCCGCCGGCCGCTCCCCTCTCCGGCCTGCGCGTCCTCGATCTGGCCACTCTCTTCGCGGGCCCGCTCGCCGCCACCATGCTCGGCGACTTCGGCGCGGAGGTCATCAAGGTCGAGCACCCCACCCGGCCCGATCCCTCCCGGGGCCACGGCCCCGACAAGGACGGCGTCGGCCTGTGGTGGAAGCTGCTCGGCCGCAACAAGCGCACCCTCACCCTCGATCTGTCCACCCCCGGCGGCCACGAGACCCTCCTCCGTCTCGCGAAAACCGCCGACGTGATCATCGAGAACTTCCGTCCCGGCACCCTGGAGAAGTGGCAGCTCGGCTGGGAGGAGCTGAGCACGGCCAACCCCCGCCTCGTGCTGACCCGCGTCACCGGCTTCGGACAGTTCGGCCCCTACTCCCACCGGCCCGGCTTCGGCACCCTCGCCGAGGCGATGAGCGGCTTCGCCTCCATCACCGGCGAGCCCGACGGTCCGCCCACCCTCCCTCCGTTCGGCCTCGCCGACTCGATCGCGGCGCTCGCCACCGCGTACGCCGTCATGACCGCGCTCACCGCCCGCACCGCCACCGGCCGCGGCCAGGTCGTCGACATGGCGATCATCGAGCCGATCCTGACCGTGCTCGGCCCGCAGCCCCTCTGGTACGACCAGACCGGGTACGTACAGGCACGGACCGGCAACCGCTCCTGCAACAACGCCCCGCGCAACACCTACCGCACGGCCGACGGCTCCTGGCTGGCCGTCTCCACCTCCGCCCAGTCCATCGCCGAACGCGTCATGCAGCTGGTCGGCCGCCCGGACCTGGTCGACGAGCCGTGGTTCAGCACCGGCAGCGGCCGTGCCGAGCACGCCGACGTACTCGACGAGGCGGTCGGCGGCTGGATCGCCGGCTGCACCCGCGCCGAAGCCATGGCCGCCTTCGAGAAGGCAGAAGCGGCGATCGCTCCGATCTACGACATCCGTGACGTCTTGGAAGACCCCCAATACCAAGCGCTCGGCACCATCGCCGAGGTCCCCGACCCCGAACTCGGCACTCTTCGGATGCAGAACGTCCTCTTCCGGCTCTCCGAGACCCCCGGTGCCATCCGCTGGGCGGGCCGCCCGCACGGCGCCGACACGGACGACGTCCTCACCGAACTCGGCCTGTCCCGCGCCGAAATCACCGCTCTGCGCACCCAGGGCGCCCTATGACCACCCCCCTCACCTGGCTGTACGCCCCCGGGGACCGGCCCGAGGTCGTGCACAAGGCCCTCGCCTCCAACGCCGACGTCGTGATCGTCGACCTGGAGGATGCCGTGTCCCCCGACCGCAAGAAGTACGCCCTGGCCGCCACGGCCGAACTTCTCGCTTCCCCCCAGACGCTTCCGGTCCATGTCCGCATCAACACCCCCCATGATCTCGAGGCCCTGACCCCGCTCCCCGGCCTCTGTGCTCTGCGTATCCCCAAGGTCGCACACGCCACTGACATCCGGCGGATCGCGGCCCGCGCCCCCGGCGTCCCCCTCTATGCGCTCCTCGAATCCGCCCTCGCCATCGAGCACGCGTACGCCATCGCCACCGCACACCCCGCCGTCCACGGCATCGCCATCGGCGAGGCCGACCTCCGCGCCGACCTCGGCATACGGGACGGCACCGGCCTCGACTGGCCGCGCACCCGCATCGTGGTCGCCGCCCGCGCGGCCGGTCTCGCGCCCCCGGTCCAGTCCGTCTTCCCCGACATCCGCGACCTGGACGCCCTCTACGCCTCCTGCACCCACGGCCGCGCTCTCGGCTTCCTGGGCCGGGCGGCCATCCACCCCCGCCAGCTCCCGGTCATCGAGCGGGCGTTCCGCCCCACGCCCGAGGAGATCGAAGCGGCGGAGGAGGTCGTCAAGGCGGCCGCAACTGACGAGGGCGCGCTGGCCCTGCCGGACGGCCGCTTCGTGGACGCCGCGATCGTGGCCGCGGCGCAGCGGACCCTCGCCCTCGCGCGACGCGAGGGCGGATAGGAACGGAGGAGCACAGGGAGCGGAGGAGCCGCGTAACGCACGAGGCCGCCGGGACCCTCTCGGTCCCGGCGGCCTCGTCACGCGAGTCATGCAGGTTGCGCGAGTCGCGCAAGTCGCGCGAGCCTCACAGATGCCCGCGGTCAGCCCTTCTTGGCCGACTCCGCGTCCGCGCCCGAGTCGTCCGCGGCGCTCTCGTCCCCGTACGCCGGGTCCGTCGCCAGGTCCTTCGCCGGGTCGCCCGCGGCGTCGTCCGCCTCCGGCTTCGCAGCCGCCGCCTTCGCCGACTTGTCGGGCCTCTCCGGCTCGACGATCTCCTCGCGCCCGGGCCGCACCCGCGCCGAGATCACCATGTACGTCACCGCCAGCACGAAGACGATGATCGAGGTCCACACATTGAGGCGCAGCCCCAGCACGTGGTGCGCCTCGTCGACCCGCATGTACTCGATCCAGGCCCGGCCCACGCAGTACGAGGCGACGTACAGCGCGAACGCCCGGCCGTGTCCCAGCTTGAAGCGCCGGTCGGCCCAGATGACCAGCAGCGCGACACCGATGCACCACAGGGACTCGTACAGGAACGTCGGGTGGTAGAGGCCCGCCTCGCGGTTCGTACCCTCGGTGATCTCGAGGGCCCACGGCAGATCCGTCGGCCTGCCGTACAGCTCCTGGTTGAACCAGTTGCCCCAGCGGCCGATCGCCTGCGCTATGGCGATGGCGGGCGCGAGGGCGTCCGCCCAGGCCGGCAGCGGGATTCCGCGGCGGCGGCAGCCGATCCAGGCGCCGACCGCGCCCAGCGCGATCGCGCCCCAGATACCGAGGCCGCCCTCCCAGATCTTGAAGGCGTCGACCCAGTTCTCACCCTCGCTGAAGTACAGCTGGTAGTCGGTGATCACGTGGTACAGCCGGCCGCCGACGAGGCCGAAGGGCACCGCCCAGACGGCGATGTCGGCCACGGTGCCGGCCTTGCCGCCGCGAGCGATCCAGCGCCTGTTGCCGTACCAGACGGCCGCGAAGACACCGATGATGATGCAGAAGGCATAGCCGCGCAGCGGGAGCGGTCCGAGGTGGATCACTCCGGTCGACGGACTGGGAATGTAGGCAATATCCATGGCAGGACCGACGCTACCCTGCCGGGTGGGACGCACGGCAACCCACCCGGCAACGTATGGATAACGAGCCGCACCCCGGGCGTACGTCGATATACACCGATGTGTGCCGATGTACGCCGGGAGGCCGCCCGGAAGCCGTCAGGAGGAGGCCGGGGCGCCCGGACTCGGCGTGGACCGGTCGGTGCCCGGCTTCTTGCCCTTGTTCGCCTCTTCGACCCACTTCTTGAAGTTGGCGACGGAGATCTGCTCAGTGCCCTTCTGCGGGAAGACGGACTCCCCGTTGAGCAGCACGGTCGGGGTACCGCGGAAGCCGCCATTCTTGAAGGCGGTGTTCGACTTGGCCACCCAGCTGTTGTGCTTGCCTTCCTCCACACAGCTGCGGAATTCGGGGGTGTCCAGGCCCTGGACCTTGCCCGCGAGCTCGACCAGCTTGCTGTTGTCTGCGAAGGCGTCGTCCGTCTCCGGCGGCTGGTTCTGATACAGAACGTCGTGGTACGGGACGAACTTCCCTACGTCCTGCGCGCACGCCGCGGCGTTCGCCGCGTGCAGCGAGCCGCTGCCGCCCATGTTCCCGTCGATGATGGTGGCGAGGTGGTACTCGATCTTGAGCTTCCCCGCCTGCTCCAGCTCATGGATGGTGTCCCGGAAGCCGTTCTCGAAAGCGGCGCAGGCCGGGCAGCGGAAGTCCTCCCACACCGTGAGCGTGGACGGGGCGTCGCTCGCGCCCACCGGGATCGAGAGCTGGTCCTTGCCCTGCACGCCCGCGGGCGCGAGGAGCGGACCGGCGTCCGAGCCGCCGTCCTTCTTCTTCCCGGCGTTCGCGGCGATCACGCCGACGACGGCGGCGAGGCCGAGGACGCCGACCACCGCGGCGGAGACGATCAGCAGCCGCCGTCGTTTCTCACGGGCCTTCTCCGACTCACGTTTCTGTTGGAGCCGCTCGCGCGCGGTCCGCTTCCGTTCCTGGTTCTTCTCGCTCACATCCCGCAAACGAACCGGGGAGGCATGTGCATGCCTCCCCGGTCCCAGATCCACCCTTATGGGCTACGCGGTCCGGCGCACGCCTTCGGCGAGCTCGGCCGCCAGTTCCCGTACCGCCACCAGACCCGCGGCCCGGTCAGGTGCGTCGAGGAGCAGCTTGACGAACGCGGACCCGACGATCACGCCGTCCGCGAAGGAGGCGACCTCGGCGGCCTGCCCGGGGTTGGAGACGCCGAGGCCGACGCAGACCGGCAGTTCGGTGGTGGCGCGGGTGCGCCGCACCAGGTCCTGGGCCTGCGCGCCCACCGACTCGCGGGTGCCGGTCACGCCCATCAGCGAAGCCGCGTACACAAAGCCGGAACCGACCGCCGTGATCTTCGCCAGCCGGGCGTCCTTGCTGCTCGGCGCGACGACGAAGACAGTGGCGAGGCCGTGCTTCTCAGCGTGCTCGCGCCACACTCCGGACTCCTCGACCGGCAGGTCGGGCAGGATGCAGCCGGCCCCGCCCGCATCGGCGAGCTCGGCGGTGAAGCGCTCGATGCCGTAGCGGTCGATCGGATTCCAGTACGTCATCACGAGGACCGGCTTGCCGGTGGCCTCGTGCGCCTCACGGACCGTACGCATTACATCGGCGATCTTGACGCCGCCGCGCAGGGCGATGTCGTCGGCGGTCTGGATGACGGGGCCGTCGAGGACGGGGTCGCTGTGCGGCAGCCCGACCTCGACCACGTCCGCGCCGCCTTCCAAGACGGCCTTGACGGCCTCGATCCCGCCGTCGACGGTCGGAAAGCCGGCCGGCAGGTAGGCGATGAGCGCGGCCCGGTTCTCGGACCTCGCCGCCGCCAGAGTGTCGCTCAGCAGCTGAATGTTTCCGCTCACTTGGCGTCCCCCTCGATCTCGGCGATCTCGCCGGCCGCGTCGGCCTCGACTGTGGCCGCGTCCGTTTCGTACAGCCCGAAGTAACGGGCGGCCGTGTCCATGTCCTTGTCGCCGCGGCCGGACAGATTGACGAGGATCAGCCCTTCCTTGCCCAGCTCCTTGCCGATCTCCAGCGCACCGGCCAGCGCGTGCGCGGACTCGATGGCCGGGATGATGCCCTCCGTACGCGACAGCAGGCGCAGTGCCTGCATGGCGTCGGCGTCGGTCACCGCGCGGTATTCGCCCCGGCCGCTGTCCTTGAGGTACGAGTGCTCCGGGCCGATGCCCGGATAGTCGAGCCCGGCCGAGATCGAGTACGGCTCGGTGATCTGGCCCTCCTCGTCCTGCAGGACGTACGAGCGCGAGCCGTGCAGGATGCCGGGCTCACCCGCGGTCAGGGTGGCCGCGTGCTCGCCCGAGTCGATGCCGTGACCTGCGGGCTCGCAGCCGATGAGGCGTACGGCGGCGTCGGGGATGAACGCGTGGAACAGCCCGATCGCGTTGGACCCGCCGCCGACGCAGGCGACGGCCGCGTCGGGGAGGCGTCCTGCGCGCTCCAGGATCTGTCGGCGGGCCTCTACCCCGATGACCCGGTGGAAGTCGCGGACCATGGCGGGGAAGGGGTGCGGGCCCGCGACCGTACCGAAGAGGTAGTGGGTGTGGTCGACATTGGCGACCCAGTCGCGGAACGCCTCGTTGATGGCGTCCTTCAGCGTGCGGCTGCCGGACTTCACCGGGATGACCTCGGCGCCGAGCATCCGCATCCGGGCCACGTTCAGGGCCTGGCGCTGGGTGTCGATCTCGCCCATGTAGATGGTGCACTCGAGGCCGAAGAGCGCGCAGGCGGTCGCGGTCGCGACGCCGTGCTGGCCGGCGCCGGTCTCTGCGATGACCCGGGTCTTGCCCATGCGCTTGGTGAGCAGCGCCTGGCCCAGCACGTTGTTGATCTTGTGCGAGCCGGTGTGGTTGAGGTCCTCCCGCTTCAGGAAGACCCGCGCCCCGCCGGCGTGCTCGGCGAACCGGGGCACCTCGGTGAGGGCGCTGGGGCGGCCCGTGTAGTTGACCATCAGGTCATTGAGCTCGGCGACGAAGGCGGGGTCGGTCTTGGCCTTGTCGTACTCGACGGCGACCTCGTCGACCGCGGCGACGAGCGCCTCGGGGATGAACTTGCCGCCGAAGGCGCCGAAGTAGCCCTCGGCGCTGGGAATTTGACCCTCCGGGTCCGGGATGAAGAAGTCGCTCGACATGCGACGTGCTCCTTGTCGGGGCGGTTGCCCCAGATGTCTGGTGTGCAGGGACACGGTATGCGTGCGCGATCGGCGGGTCTTTCCCCCACCCCGCCCCATCCCGTAACTGGGGGCAAGCCCCCAGACCCGTCCCCAACGCCCTGCGGGCGTGGGGACCCCCGGTACGCCCTTCGGGCGTGTCCTCAATCTCCCCCCAGACTTCGTCCGGGGGGACCCCCAACAGGCTTGATTTCCGCCGGCCCGGCGGAAACTCAAGCCCCGCCGACGATTGAGGCGCGGGGTCCGGGGCGGAGCCCGGAAACCAAGCCTCGCCGGGTCTGGGGCGGAGCCCCGGAAACCAAGCCCCGGCCGGCGTTTGAGGCGCGGGGTCCGGGGCGGAGCCCGGAAACCAAGCCCCGCCGGCGATTGAGGCGCGGGGTCCGGGGCGGAGCCCGGAAACCAAGCCCCGCCGGCGTTTTAGGCGCGGGGTCCGGGGCGGAGCCCCGGTTGGGAAGGGGCAGCGGGGGAAACCCCCCGCCGCAGCGGCCTAGCGGCCTTCGCGCGCGCGGTCCTCACGCCATCGCATTCCGTTGACCTGGCCCGGCTCGGAGCCGATCACATACCGCACCCGGCGGCCGTGCACCCGGCGGGCCGGGGCCCGGCAGCCGCGGGGCTTGCAGCCTCTGGCCAGCCGCGCGTACCGGTCGCCCGCGGCGGCGAGCGCCGCTCCGCGGGGAGCCTTGACCGTCCTGCACACGTCGCCCGACGCCGGACGCGTCGGCGTCCGGTACTGCGGGGCCACAAGGCCGAGGGCGGTCATGGGGTCGGTCAGCTCCGCCCGTGACGCAGTGCCGGGTGCGCGCCCGCGGCGACCAGGTCGGCAACCGCCGACTTCGGGTCGCGGCCGGTGACCAGGGACTCGCCGACCAGCACCGCGTCGGCGCCCGCGTTCGCGTAGGCGATCAGGTCGTGCGGACCGCGCACACCGGACTCGGCGATCTTGACGATGTGCGCCGGAATCTCGGGGGCGACCCGCTCGAACGTCGAGCGGTCGACCTGCAGCGTCTTCAGATCGCGGGCGTTCACGCCGATGATCTTCGCTCCGGCCTCCACCGCGCGCTCGACCTCGTCCTCGTCGTGCACCTCGACCAGGGGCGTGAGCCCGATCGACTCGGCGCGCTCGATCAGCGAGACCAGGGCTTCCTGCTCCAGCGCGCCGACGATCAGCAGGATGAGGTCGGCGCCGTACGCCCTGGCCTCCCACAGCTGGTACGCGGTGACGATGAAGTCCTTGCGCAGCACCGGGATGTCCACCCTGGCGCGGACGGCTTCGAGGTCGGCGAGCGAGCCGCCGAAGCGGCGCTGCTCGGTCAGTACGGAGATGACGGCCGCGCCACCCGCCTCGTAATCGGCGGCGAGCCCGGCCGGGTCGGCGATCGCGGCCAGTGCGCCCTTCGACGGGCTGGAGCGCTTGACCTCGCAGATCACATGGACGCCCTCGCCACGCAGCGCGGCGACGCCGTCCTTGGCCGCAGGAGCCTTGGCGGCGCGCTCCTTGAGCTCGTCGAGGCTCACACGCGCCTGCCGCTCTGCGAGGTCGGCGCGAACGCCTTCGATGATCTCGTCGAGCACACTCACGCGAGCGGCCCCCTTCCGGACGGTTCAGATGGATCAGGATCAGCCATGTCGATGGTATCCGCAGGACGGCCCGGGCCTCGCATCCGGTTGACGCCCGTCCCACTACCTGGGACTTTGCGGGTCCGGGGTCGTCCCCCGGACGGACACGGTCAAGGCGCGAGCGCAGAGCCGAAGGGCAGGTTCCGGATCACGCTGAAGACCAGGAGCAGACCACCGAGCGACCACCACCACACCGGCGCGACGGCGGTCCGCAGGGGCACGCCCCGTACGGCGTGAATCAGCCACACCACCCACACTACGGCGAAGATTCCGTAGCCCGCGACGGCCATGGCATTGGCCCCCAGGGCGGTGGTCAGATCGCCGTGGATGAAGGCGTGGGCGCTGCGCAGCCCGCCACAGCCCGGGCAGTAGATCCCGGTGAAGCGGAGCAGCGGGCAGACCGGGTAGTGGCCCGGTTCGTTGGGATCGACCGTGCCGACATACGCGAAGGCCGCGGCGACCCCGGCGAGGGTGGCCAGGGGCGTCGCCAGTCGCCGTGCGAGCGGGGCGGGGCCGGGCTCACGGGCGGGTGCGGCGGAGGAAGGCATGGCGTCCACCCCGTGATTGTCTCCGTTGATACGGAAGGGCGCATACGGAAAATGCGGCTGCCCGAAGGCGCACACGGAGAGGCGCAACCCGGCAACGCTGGGCTGCGCCTCGCAGCGTGGAGCCTACGGCAGCGTCAGGAGGACGCCTGCGCCGTGGCGGGCTGGGCCGTGGCGACCTGCGTCTGACCCGCCTGCGACCTCGCCCGTACCTGGGCCTCCGACTCCTTCGGCATGCCGAGCCCGGCGGCCTTCATGGCCATGCCGACGACGCCGCCGAGGATGATCACGGCCATTCCGGCCCAGAAGCCGAGCGGATTGGCCGCCACCATGAAGACGCCCGCGACACAGAAGCCGATGAAGGCGATGGTGACACCGGTCCAGGCGGCCGGGGTGTGTCCGTGGCTGCTGCCCGCCATAGGTTTGCTCCTTGTTGATGCTCTGCAGAATGCTCTGCTGACTGCGCTGCTGACTGCTCTGTGGCGAGCTTCCGCTCTCCCCTTAGCCGGATGCTCACGGGCCATTGTCCCGTACGCCGGAACATGCTCCGCTCTGGGGGTCACGCTTCCCGCGTCGGGTCCTCACCGCGGTCCAGGGCCTTCCACAGGTCCTCGGGCCGGTCCGGGTCCACGACCGGGGCCTTGCGGGGCCGGGGGGTGCCGTCGCGCTCGTACCGGCCGGACATCGTGGGCCACTGCCTGCCGTAGCGCAGCGCGAGCAGGCCCGCGAGCAGGATCAGCAGGCCGCCGGCCACGGTCACATAGGGCCAGGCGGTATGGGTGAGCGCCTCGACCGTGGCGGCCGCGTCGCCCGTGGTCTTCGCCGCCTTCTCGTCGAGGGCCGTGCTGTCGGAGGCCCCGAGGAAGGCGGCGAGCGCCGCGCCCGCGCCGCTCAGGGCGAGCAGTGCGGCGACGAGCAGCCGGCCCGCGCTGCGGACCGCGAAGACGGCGACGAGGGCGGCCAGACCGACGATGGCGAGCGCCGTCGGCACACCGGTGACATCGCCGCCGTCGGCGTCGAGCGGCAGCGTGCCGCCGCCGACGGCTGCCGTGCCCTCGGCCCAGACCTGGCCGGCGGCGAGCAGTACGACGGTGGCGCCGACGGCGCCGAGGAACAGGGCAGCGGCGAGGCTGCGGCGGCTGCCGGTGGCGGCGGATGCCGATGGGGCACGGGGCTGGGGTACGGGTACAGCGCTCACGCACCCCACTATCCCTTACCGCCCAGTCAGCTGTTGAGGCGGTTCGCGGTATGTACGGCGCGGAGCACCGCGGCCGCCTTGTTGCGGCACTCGGTGTCCTCGGCGACCGGGTCCGAGTCGGCCACGACCCCCGCTCCGGCCTGCACGAACGCCGTGCCGTCGCGCAGCAGCGCGGTACGGATGGCGATCGCGGTGTCGGAGTCACCGGCGAAGTCGAGGTAGCCGACGCAGCCGCCGTACAGTCCGCGCCGCGAGGGCTCGAGCTCGTCGATGATCTGCATCGCGCGCGGCTTGGGGGCGCCGGAGAGGGTGCCGGCGGGGAAGCAGGCCGTCAGCACGTCGAAGGCGGTACGGCCCTCGGCGACCTGGCCGGTCACCGTCGAGACGATGTGCATGACGTGGGAGTACCGCTCGATCGACATGAAGTCGACGACCTCGACGCTGCCGGGCTCGCAGACCCGGCCCAGGTCGTTGCGGCCGAGGTCGACCAGCATCAGGTGCTCGGCGCGCTCCTTGGGGTCGGCCATCAGCTCGTCGGCGAGCGCCTGGTCCTCCTGCGGGGTGGCGCCGCGCGGCCGGGTCCCGGCGATGGGGTGGACCATGGCGTGCCCGTCCTCGACCTTGACGAGCGCCTCGGGGCTGGAACCGACGACATCGAAGCCATGGAGGCGGAAGAGGTACATGTACGGGCTGGGGTTGGTGGCCCGCAGCACGCGGTAGACGTCCAACGCGCTTGCCGTACAAGGGGTTTCGAACCTCTGGGAGGGCACGACCTGGAAGGCCTCGCCGGCCCGGATGCGCTCCTTGATGTCCTCGACGGCGTCCTGGTAGTCCTCGCCGCCCCACAGCGCGGAGAACTCCGGCAGCTCGGAGGGCGGCAGCACGGCGGGAGCGGACGCCAGCGGCCGGGTCAGATCGGCCTCCATGGCGTCCAGGCGCGCGACGGCGTCGGCGTATGCCTCGTCGACCCCGGTGTCGAGGTCGTTGTGGTTGATCGCGTTGGCGATCAGCAGGACGGTGCCGTCCCAGTGGTCGAGCACGGCGAGGTCGGAGGTGAGCAGCATGGTCAGCTCGGGGAGCTTCAGGTCGTCGCGCTCGCCGGGGCCGATCTTCTCCAGCCTGCGGACGATGTCGTACCCGAGATAGCCGACCATGCCGCCGGTGAAGGGCGGCATTCCGGAGGCGAGGCCGTGCGTGGGGGAACCTCCCACGCCGCTGGGTGTAGGGGGGGTGTGCAGGGCCTCGACTGTGGCGCGCAGGGCCTGCAGGGGGTCGCCGTCGACCGGGACGCCGACCGGCGGCGTGCCCAGCCAGTGCACCTGGCCGTCGCGTTCGGTGAGGGTCGCGTCGGAGCGTACGCCGATGAAGGAGTACCGGGACCAGGAGCGGCCGTTCTCGGCGGACTCCAGCAGGAAGGTGCCTTCGCGCTCGCCGGCGAGCTTGCGGTAGAGCCCTACCGGGGTGTCGCCGTCGGCGAGGAGCTTGCGGCTGACGGGGATGACACGGCGGTCGGCGGCGAGCTTGCGGAAGGTGTCGAGATCCATGGCGTCCGACCCTACTGGCCCAGCGGGAGTACGTCGGCGTCGAAGCAGGTACGGTCCCCGGTGTGGCAGGCGGCTCCGACCTGGTCGACCTTGACGAGGACCGCGTCTGCGTCACAGTCCAGAGCGACGGCCTTGACGTACTGGACGTGGCCGGATGTGTCGCCCTTGACCCAGTACTCCTGGCGGCTGCGGGACCAGTAGGTGCAGCGGCCGGTGGTCAGGGTTCGGTGCAGGGCCTCGTCGTCCATCCACCCGAGCATCAGCACCTCACCGGTGTCGTACTGCTGGGCGATGGCCGGAACCAGGCCGTCGGCGCTGCGCCTGAGGCGGGCGGCGACGGCGGGATCGAGGGAGCTGGCGGGGACACTGCTGGTCATACGGCCATTGTGCCGTGCCCGGCGGGTGCGGCGGGCGGTGCGTCCACTGGGCGGACCCGGTGTGGCCGCCGTAGGCTGGGGAGCATGTCGACCCATGCCAAGCGTGAACGACTTCTGCTCGCCGACCTGTTGGAGACGGCGGGCCCCGATGCTCCGACTCTGTGCGAGGGCTGGAAGACCCGCGATCTGGCCTCCCATGTGGTGGTGCGAGAGCGGCGGATGGACGCTGCGGGCGGGATTCTGCTCGGCGCGCTGAAGGACCGGCTGGAACGGGTCCAGGCGGAGTTCGCATCGAAGCCGTACGAGGAGCTGATCCAGCTGATCCGTACGGGCCCGCCGCGGATGTCTCCGTACGGGATCAAGCAGCTCGACGAGGCGGCCAACACCGTCGAGTTCTATGTGCACGCCGAGGACGTGCGGCGGGCCGAGCCGGACTGGACGCCGCGGGAGCTGGACCGGGTCTTCGAGGACGCCCTGTGGTCGCGTCTCGAGAAGGCGGCCAGGCTGCTGGGCAGAAAGGCGCCGGTCGGGCTCGTGCTGCGGCGTACGAACGGGCAGACGGCGGTCGCCCACCGCGGCACCCCGGTGGTGACGGTGACCGGGGAGCCGGGTGAGCTGACGATGTTCGCCTTCGGGCGGCGGGACGTGGCGCGGGTGGAGCTGGAGGGCGACAAGGAGGCGATCGCGCGGCTGCGCGAGGCCGAGGCGTTCGGGATGTAGGTCACCCGTACGCACCCGTACGTCGCCGGTGCAGGTCACCCGTACGGCAGACGGCAGCGGTGCCGCCGGTGGCGTCGATCGTCGATGTCCTGCCACGCCAGGGACTGCCGCGCCAGGACCTCGAGGTCAGCGGACGGGGTGCCCCGCCTCGCGCAGGACATCCTTGACCTGGGAGATCCGCAGATCGCCGAAGTGGAACACGGACGCCGCCAGCACCGCGTCCGCGCCCGCCGCGACGGCCGGGGGGAAGTCCGCCGGCTTGCCCGCGCCGCCGCTCGCGATGACCGGGACGGACACATGCTTACGGACCGCCGCGATCATCTCGATGTCGTAGCCGTCCTTCGTGCCGTCGGCGTCCATCGAGTTCAGCAGGATCTCGCCCGCGCCCAACTCGGCGGCCCGGTGCGCCCATTCGACGGCGTCGATGCCGGTGCCCTTGCGGCCGCCGTGCGTGGTGACCTCGAAGGAGCCATCGGCGGTACGCCGCGCGTCGACCGAGAGCACCAGCACCTGGCGGCCGAAGCGCTCCGCGATCTCGCGGATCAGCTCGGGACGTGCGATCGCGGCGGTGTTCACGCCCACCTTGTCCGCGCCCGCGCGCAGCAGCTTGTCCACGTCGTCGGCGCTGCGCACGCCGCCGCCCACGGTCAGCGGGATGAAGACCTGCTCGGCGGTGCGGCGCACCACGTCGTACGTTGTCTCACGGTTGCCGGACGAGGCCGTGATGTCGAGGAAGGTCAGCTCGTCGGCGCCCTCGGCGTCGTACAGCTTGGCCATCTCGACGGGGTCGCCCGCGTCGCGCAGGTTCTGGAAGTTGACTCCCTTGACGACCCGGCCGTTGTCCACGTCCAGGCAGGGGATGACTCGGACCGCGAGGGTCATTCGGCACCTCCTCTGTAGGCCTCGACCTCGACCTCGACGACCAGGCTCGGGTCGACAAAGCCGGAGACGATGAGCATCGACGCGGCCGGGCGGACCTCGCCGAACAGTTCCTTGTGGGCGCGGCCGACGTCGTCCACGTCCCGGGCGTGCGTGATGTACATCCGCGTACGCACCACGTCTTCGCGGCCGAGGCCGAGCTGCTTCAGCGCGTCGAGGGCGACACCGAAAGCGGTCATCGCCTGGTCGTAGGGACCGCCCGCGGCGATCTGACCGCCCACGACCGAGGTGCAGCCGGAGACCAGGACCAGGCCGTTCGGCAGCTGGACGGCGCGGGAGTAGCCGAAGGCCTCCTCCCACGGCCCGTCCGAGCCGATGCGCCGTACGGAATCAGACTGTGAACCGGTCATGCCGACACCACCGCGAGTGCCTCTTCGAGGGTGAACGCCTTCGCGTACAGCGCCTTGCCGACGATCGCGCCCTCGACGCCCTCGGGCACCAGCGAGGCGATCGCCCGCAGATCGTCGAGCGAGGAGACGCCGCCGGAGGCGACGACCGGCTTGTCGGTGGCCGCGCAGACGTTCTTCAGGAGTTCCAGGTTGGGACCCTGGAGGGTGCCGTCCTTGGCGATGTCGGTGACGACATAGCGGGCGCAGCCCTCGGAGTCGAGCCGGGCGAGCGTCTCGTAGAGGTCGCCGCCGTCGCGGGTCCAGCCGCGGCCGCGCAGCGTCGTGCCGCGTACGTCCAGGCCGACCGCGATCTTGTCGCCGTGCTCGGCGATGACCTTGGCGACCCAGTCGGGGGTCTCCAGCGCGGCCGTCCCGAGGTTGACCCGGGTGCAGCCGGTGGCCAGCGCGGCCGCGAGCGAGGCGTCGTCGCGGATGCCGCCGGAGAGCTCGACCTTGATGTCCATCGCGCCGGCGACCTCGGCGATCAGCGCCCGGTTGTCGCCGGTGCCGAAGGCCGCGTCCAGGTCGACCAGATGCAGCCACTCGGCCCCCGCGCGCTGCCAGGTCAGGGCGGCCTCCAGCGGAGAGCCGTACGACGTCTCCGTACCGGACTCACCGTGCACGAGGCGGACGGCCTGGCCGTCGCGGACGTCGACGGCGGGGAGGAGTTCAAGCTTCGGCATTACAGCGTCTCAATCCAGTTGGTCAGCAGCTGGGCGCCGGCGTCGCCGGACTTCTCGGGGTGGAACTGGGTCGCCCACAGCGCGCCGTTCTCGACGGCGGCGACGAAGCGCTCGCCGTGCGTGGCCCAGGTGACCTGGGGCGCGCGGATGGCGGGATTGGTGACTTCCAGGCTCCACTCGTGCACGGCGTAGGAGTGCACGAAGTAGAACCGGGCATCGGGGTCGACTCCGGCGAAGAGCTTGCTGTCGGCCGGAGCCTCGACGGTGTTCCAGCCCATGTGGGGAACGATCGGAGCCTTCAGCGGGCCGACCGTGCCGGGCCATTCGTCGAGGCCCTCGGTCTGAACGCCGTGCTCGATGCCGCGCGCGAAGAGGATCTGCATGCCTACGCAGATGCCCATGACCGGGCGGCCGCCGGAGAGCCTGCGGTCGACGATCCACTCGCCGCGGGCCTTCTTGAGCCCTTCCATACAGGCGGAGAAGGCGCCGACGCCGGGGACGAGGAGCCCGTCGGCGTTCATGGCCGCGTCGTAGTCACGGGTGATCTCGACGTCCGCGCCGACGCGGGCCAGCGCCCGCTCGGCGGAGCGGACATTGCCGAATCCGTAGTCGAAGACGACGACTTTCTTCGGAGTGCTCATACCCAGATCCCCTGAATCCGCAGGACGCCGGCGACCAGGCACATCACGGAGGCGATGGTGACAAGCGCGATCAGGCCCTTCGGCATCTTCTGCTTGGAGAAGGAGTACACACCGCCGGCGAGGAAGAGCCCGACGACGATGAGAATGGTGGAGAGGCCGGTCATGTGGTTGCTGCGCCCTTCTGGTTCTCACCCAGAGCCTTCGGCCTGGGGGTGCCCCCATCTCCGCCCGCGCGGCGCAGAGGTGCCGCCATCGCAGTCGCCTGCGGCCCGGCGGCCGCGCGTGCGTCGCTCACTGCGCCGTTTTCGTTCGCTTCTCCGCCCGCGCGGCGCAGAGGTGCCGCCATCGCAGTCGCCTGCGGCCCGGCGGCCGCGCGTGCGTCGCTCACAGTGCGCCCTTCGTGGAGGGAAGAATGCCCACCGCTCGCGGGTCGCGCTCGGAGGCGTACCGCAGAGCGCGGGCCAGCGCCTTGAACTGGCACTCCACGATGTGGTGCGCGTTGCGCCCGTACGGGACGTGGATGTGCAGCGCGATCTGGGCCTGGGCGACGAAGGACTCGAAGATGTGACGGGTCATGGTCGTGTCGTACGAGCCGATCATGGGCGCCATGTTCTCTGGCTCGGTGTGCACGAGGTACGGGCGGCCCGAGAGGTCCACGGTGACCTGGGCGAGGGACTCGTCCAGCGGCACGGTGCAGTTGCCGAATCGATAAATTCCCACCTTGTCGCCGAGCGCCTGCTTGAAGGCGGCGCCGAGCGCGAGGGCGGTGTCCTCGATGGTGTGGTGCGAGTCGATGTGCAGATCGCCCTCGGTCTTCACGGTGAGGTCGAACAGGCCGTGGCGGCCGAGCTGGTCGAGCATGTGGTCGTAGAAGCCGACCCCGGTCGACACGTCGACCTTTCCGTTGCCGTCGAGGTCGATCTCGACGACGACGGACGTCTCCTTGGTGGTGCGTTCCGCTCTTCCAACACGGCCAACGCGGCTCATGCGTCGTACTCCTTCTTCAGCTGACGAACCGCGTCGAGAAACGCGTCGTTCTCTTCGGGGGTGCCGGCGGTGACCCGCAGCCATCCGGGCACTTGGTTGTCACGGACCAGGACGCCCCGGTCGAGGATCTTCTGCCAGGCCTCATGGCTGTCGGCGAAGCGGCCGAACTGCACGAAGTTGGCGTCCGATTCGGTGACCTCCCAGCCAATCGCACGCAGCTCGGTGACCAGCCGGTCCCGCTCGCGCTTCAGCTGCTCGACATACCCGAGCAGCGTATCGGTGTGCTCCAGCGCGGCCAGCGCGGTGGCCTGGGTGACGGCGGAGAGGTGGTAGGGCAGGCGCACCAGCTGGACGGCGTCGACCACTGCGGGGTGCGCGGCCAGATAGCCCAGGCGCAGACCGGCCGCGCCGAAGGCCTTGGACATGGTGCGCGAGACCACGAGGTTCGGCCGGCCCTCGATCAGGGGCAGCAGCGAGGCGCGGTGGCTGAATTCGACGTACGCCTCGTCGACGACCACCAGGGACGGCTTGGCGGCCTGGGCCGCCTCGTACAGCGCGCGGACGGTGCCGGCCTGGACCGCGGTGCCCGTCGGGTTGTTGGGCGAGGTGATGAAGACGACGTCCGGCCGGTGCTCGGCGACGGCCTCGCCTGCCGCGTCGACGTCGATCGTGAAGTCGTCGCGGCGCGGTCCTGAGATCCAGTCGGTGCCGGTGCCGCGCGCGATGAGTCCGTGCATCGAGTACGAGGGCTCGAAGCCGATGGCGCTGCGGCCGGGGCCGCCGAAGGTCTGGAGCAGCTGCTGGATGACCTCGTTGGAGCCGTTGGCTGCCCAGACGTTGGCGAGGCCGACCTCGTGCCCGGCAGTACGGGTGAGGTAGCGGGCGAGCTCGGTGCGCAGTTCGACGGCGTCCCGGTCGGGGTAGCGGTTGAGGCCGCGCGCGGCCTCCGCGACCCGCTGGGCGATCCGCTCGACCAGCGGCTCGGGCAGCGGGTAGGGGTTCTCGTTGGTGTTCAGCTGTACGGGGACGTCGAGCTGGGGCGCGCCGTAGGGGGACTTGCCGCGAAGCTCGTCGCGGATGGGCAGATCGTCGATTCCGGTCACTGCTGAGGCACCTTCCATCCGAAGCGTGCCTTGAGGGCGGCGCCGTGCGCGGGCAGGTCCTCGGCCTCGGCGAGCGTGACGACATGGTGCGTCACCTCGGCGAGCGCGTCGCGTGTGTAGTCGACGATGTGGATGCCGCGCAGGAAGGACTGGACGGACAGGCCCGAGGAGTGGCAGGCGCAGCCACCGGTCGGCAGGACGTGGTTGGAGCCCGCGCAGTAGTCGCCGAGCGAGACGGGCGCCCACGGGCCGACGAAGATCGCGCCGGCGTTGCGGACCCGGGCGGCGACCGCGGCGGCGTCGGCGGTCTGGATCTCCAGGTGCTCAGCGCCGTACGCGTTGACGACCCGCAGGCCCTCTTCGACGCCGTCGACCAGGACGATCGCGGACTGCTTGCCGCTCAGCGCCGGGACGATCCGGTCCTCGATGTGCTTGGTGGCCGCGACCTGCGGCTCGAGTTCCTTCTCGACCGCGTCCGCCAGCTCCACGGAGTCGGTGACCAGCACGGCGGCGGCCATCGGGTCGTGCTCGGCCTGGCTGATCAGGTCGGCGGCGACGTGCACCGGGTCGGCGGTCTCGTCGGCGAGGATCGCGATCTCGGTCGGGCCGGCCTCGGTGTCGATGCCGATCCGGCCGGTGAAGTACCGCTTGGCGGCGGCGACCCAGATATTGCCGGGTCCCGTCACCATGTTCGCGGGGGCGCATCCGTCGGGTCCCGCGGTGCCGTACGCGAACATGGCGACGGCCTGGGCGCCGCCCGCGGCGTACACCTCGTCGACGCCGAGCAGCGCGCAGGCGGCCAGGATCGTGGGGTGCGGCAGTCCCCCGAAGGCTTTTTGCGGCGGAGACGCGAGCGCGACGGATTCGACGCCCGCCTCCTGCGCCGGCACCACGTTCATGATCACGGAGGAGGGGTAGACGGAGCGGCCGCCCGGTGCGTACAGACCGACGCGCTCGACCGGCACCCACTTCTCTGTGACGGTGCCGCCGGGGACGACCTGGGTGGTGTGCTCGTCGCGACGCTGCGCGCGGTGCACGATCCTGGCGCGCCGGATCGACTCCTCCAGAGCGGCCCTGACCTTGGGATCCAGCTGCTCCAGGGCGTCCGCGAGCGCCGCGGCGGGCACGCGTACCCGGTCCAGCTTCACACCGTCGAATTTCTCCGCGTACTCGATCAGCGCCGCCGTGCCGCGATGATGCACGTCCTCGCAGATGGGCCGCACCTTCTCCAGGGCGGCTTCCACGTCGAACTCGGCACGGGGCAGCAGGTCGCGCAGGGTGGCACCCTCGGGGAGAGCGTCGCCACGCAGATCGATTCGATAGATCACAGAGCAATTCTCTCAGACCGGATTCAGCCGCTGGTCTCCGTATCACTGGCTGATACACCCGCCCGGCTCCGCACCACCACCCCCTCGGCGAGGCTCCCCCGACTTCGTCCGGGGGGGGACCCTCATACGCGACCCCCCTGCGCCGGAAGTTGTTCATGACCACTAGCGTTCAGTCCGTCACTCAGCGGGAAGAACAGCTGTACGAACCAACGAAGCGGAGGAGCGGCAGTGACCGAGCCGCTGGACGACGGGCCTCCGAATGGACTGAGCCCGACCGAGCTCCACATGTGGAACGCATTCCGGAACGGAAGTACGTACGACCTCAGCGACCCGAATCCCCTGCTGAACGATCCCTTCTCGCCACGCCCCTGGGGCCCCGAGCGCAGCGTCCGCGCGTCCATCGTCGCCCGGCTGCTGCTCAGCGGCCCCAGCGCACAGCCCGGCCGGGTCGCCGCGCTGAAGCTCCGCGGGATCCAGATCACCGGCACCCTCAAACTCGCCGGCGGCAGCATCGCGCCCTACGTCGAGCTGAACGGCTGCCGCTTCGAGAGCGAAATACTGATGCCCGAGGCGCACTTCACCACGGTGCGCATGGTCGGCTGCGCGATCCCGCGGATCGAGGCGGCCCGGCTGCGTACCGAGGGCGATCTGCATCTGCCGCGCTGCCGCATCGAGCACGGCATCCGGCTCACCGACGCGCAGATAGGCACCGACCTGCTGATCAACCAGATCCATGTCCGGCCGGACCGTCGGGGCCGGGCGATCACCGCCGACGGCATGTCGGTCGCCCAGGACTTACAGGCCGAACTGATCGAGACGTACGGCGAGTTCAGTCTGCGCGGCGCCAAGGTCGGGGTCTCACTGAGCCTGCGCGGCAGCCGGCTGCGCGCGGCCGGGGAGCGGCGCGCGCTGAACGCGCCGCAGCTGAGCGTGGAGCGGACGCTCTATATGACGGGCGCGTGGGTGAGCGAGTCCACGGGCAACCAGGGCTCCACTCCCCCGTTCGGCATCGGCAGTTCCGCGACTCCGGCGCGCGGCACCCGGCTGCAGCCCTTCCAGTGCCACGGCGGGGTGCGGCTGGACGACGGCCGGTTCGGCGACGCGGTCGATCTGCACCATGCGCGGTTCGTGCTGAGCTCGCGCGAGGAGCTGTCGCTGCGCCGGATCGCCACTCCGGAGCTGCGCTTCAACGCGGAGCGCCCGGAAGAGGGCCGCGTCGTGCTGAACGGCGCGAAGATCGTGACGCTGATCGATCTGGCGGCGAGCTGGCCGGGGCCCGGCGGCCTCGCGATGGGCGGCTTCGTCTACGAGAACCTCGTGCCGTACGAGGAGTTCCCGCTCAGCCGCCGCCTGGAGTGGGTGGCCTCGGCGACTCCGGAGTACTCCCCGGAGCCGTACGAACGACTGGCGACCGTCCTGCGCAACAGCGGTGAGGACGCGGACGCCCGCGAGGTGCTGCTCGCCAAGCAGCGCCGCCGCCGGGAGACGCTGCCGCTGGCCGCGAAGCTGTGGGGCTATCTGCAGGACTGGACGGTGGCGTACGGCTACCGCCCGGGCCGGGCGGCCCTGTGGATGGCGGTCTTATGGGCGGCGGGCGCGGTGGCCTTCTCCCAGATCGATCCCGCGCCGATCAAGGCCGAAGAGCATCCGCGGTGGAACGCCGCGCTCTACGCCCTGGACCTGCTTCTGCCGGTGATCAATCTCGGCCAGGACGGCTACTGGCAGCTGAACGGCCGCTGGCAGTGGGCGTCGGCCGCGCTGATCCTGCTCGGCTGGATCCTCGCGACGACGGTCGCGGCGGGCGCGTCCCGCCTTCTCCGGCGCGGCTGAGGCACTTTCTTTACGCTCTCTTGGCTTTCGCCAGGACAACCATTCCGCCGCTACGAACTCTTCACAGCTGCCCTCTGGCGCGCCTCCGACCTGCAGTTTTCAATGGTATGCACCATGTCATTGCTCCGCGCCCTGATCCGCACCGCGCGCATGATCCGTCATACGCCGCTGCTCGCCGACGGCCTGCCGCCCGACGAGGCGGTACTGCTCGACGCCCCCGACGAGCGGCTGAGCCCGGCGCTGGTCGCGGCTGCCCTCGGGGAGTACGAACCGGCCGCCAAGCTGCTGGCGACCACACGTGAATCGGCCGAGTGGGAGAACCGCGACCGGTACGTGATGCGGCTCGCCGCGTTCGCGTACAGCCGCGACGAGTGGCTCACGTCCTGGCTCGCCGCCACGCCGCGCGACCCCGACGCGCTGGTCGTCAAGGCGGAGCTCGCGGTCCGCAAGGCCTGGGAGTCGCCGGCCAGGGCCGAGCGGCTGCGCGAGATCGGTCCGCTGATCGACGCGGCGGCGGAGGGCGATCCGCACGATCCGGTGCCGTGGCGGATCTCGCTGGACCACGCGCGCGGCACCCATGCCACGCACACGGCGTTCGAGTCGCTGTGGGAGCGGGCCGTGCGGCGCTCCCCGCACCACTACGGCTGTCATGTCGCGGCCCTGCAGTATCTGTCCGCGCAGTGGTACGGCTCACACCGCGAGTGCTTCAACTTCGCCGAGCAGGCGGCGGCGGACGCGCTTCCGGGCTCGCTGGTGCAGGCGCTGCCGGTAAGGGCGGCCTTCGCGCAGCAGCTGAGCGGGGACACCACCTCCGTGCAGGACGACCGGATCGACGCGGCGGCGGATCTGGCGATCACGCTCTCCGCGGAATACCCGGCCGGGGATCCGTGGCCCGCGGAGGTCCGCAATCTGCTGGCGTACGTGCTGGTGGGGCGGGGGCGGTGGACCGAGGCGCTGGAGCAGTTCCGGCTGATCGGCCCGTATGCGACGTCGTTTCCCTGGAGTTATGCCTCCGACGACGCACTGGGCCAGTTCCTCGATGCGAGGGACGGTGTACGGATCGAGATCGCCTCTGCGATGCCAGTGCGTGGACGGGGCGGACGAAGCAGGTCGTTCGGCCATTAGGCTTGACCGTTGTGACCGCAAGCCTCCCCCTCTTCCCGCTGAACTCGGTGCTGTTCCCGGGCCTCGTCCTGCCCTTGAACGTGTTCGAGGAGCGTTATCGCGCGATGATGCGCGAACTGCTGAAGACGGACGAGTCCGAGCCGCGCCGTTTCGCGGTGGTCGCCATCCGCGACGGCCGCGAGGTGGCACCCACCGCGCCCGGCATGCCGGACCCGACCGCGCTGCCCGAGCGCGGCCCGGCAGCAGGCTTCGGCGACGACCCGATCCAGGCCTTCCACCGGGTGGGCTGCATCGCGGACGCGGCGACGATCCGCGAGCGCGACGACGGCAGCTTCGAGGTGCTGGCGACGGGCACGACCCGGGTCAAGCTCCTCTCGGTCGACGCGAGCGGCCCGTATCTGACGGCCGAACTGGAGGAGATCCCGGAGGAGTCGGGGGACGGCGCGGGGGCGCTCGCCGAGGGCGTGCTCCGTGCCTTCCGCAGCTACCAGAAGCGGCTGGCGGGCGCGCGGGAGCGGTCGCTGTCCACGGCTGCGGATCTGCCGGACGAGCCGTCGGTGGTCTCGTACCTGGTCGCCGCGGCGGCGGTGCTGGACACCCCCGCGAAGCAGCGGCTGCTGCAGGCCCCGGACACGGCGTCCCGGCTGCGTGAGGAACTCACCCTGCTGCGCTCGGAGACCGCGGTGATCCGCCACCTGCCCTCGCTGCCCGCGGTCGATCTGACCCGGGCGCCGACGAGCCCCAACTGACGGGAGTCTGCTGCGGTGCCGAAGAAGCCCAAGAAGCCCGGCGGTACGCCGGCGACGGTCGCCCTGACCGCGGCGGGCACGGACTTCACGGTCCACGCGTACGACCACGACCCCGCGTCGCCCTCGTACGGCGAGGAGGCCGCGCAGGCCCTCGGGGTCTGTCCCGACCGGGTCTTCAAGACCCTCGTCGCGGACGTCGACGGCGAACTGACGGTGGCCATCGTCCCGGTGGCGGGGCAGCTGGACCTCAAGGCGCTGGCCTCGGCGGTCGGCGCGAAACGCGCGACGATGGCCGACCCGGCTGCGGCGGAACGCACGACGGGCTATGTCCGCGGCGGCATCTCGCCGCTTGGCCAGCGCAAACCCCTCCGCACGGTCCTGGACGCGTCCGCGTCCCAGCACCCGACGATCTGCGTCTCGGCGGGCCGCCGCGGGCTGGAGGTCGAACTCTCCCCGTCGGACCTGGCCGCGCTCACCTCAGCGGTCCTGGCTCCGATCGGCCGCGCGTAGGACCACGCCCGCGGCGGCCAGATCCCGGGGCTCCGCCCCGCACCCCGCGCCTCAAACGCCGGCGAGGCTTGTTTCGGGGCTCCGGGGCTTGATATTGCCCCGGGCGGCTGCTTTTCGGGGCTCCGCCCCGGACCCCGCTCCTCAAACGCCGGCGGGGCTTGATATTGCCCCGGCGCCGACCTGAGGTTCCAGCCGGCGAGGCTTGGTTTTCGGCCGGGCGGGCTTGGAGTTCTCGCCGGACGGGCGGAACTCTTAAGCCCGTTGGGGGTCCCCCCCGGACGAAGTCAGGGGGAGATGAGGACAACGCCCGGAGGGCGTACGGGGTCTGGGGCAGAGCCCCAGTTACGGGATGGGGGTACCTCCCACGGCCTCCAGGCCGTAGGGGGAGGGCGGGGTGGGGAACAAACCCGCCGCAGGCGTCAGGCCGGTCCCGGCGGCTGCTCCGGCCCCGGCACCCCGTACCCCGCCCCCCACTCCGGCTCCGGATCCCGCGGGCCGAACAGCGCCGTCAGCGCCAGGTGGACCACCATCGCCGCCACCGGCCACGCCAGCACCGCACCCTTCGCCCTCAGCTCCAGGTACGCGTCGAAGGGCACCCCCTCGCCGACCGCCCTCGCATGCGCGACCACATCATGCGTGGGGCCGAACCACACCCCGATCCCCCAAGCCAGCAGCGATCCCAGCAGGCCGCCCAGCGCCAGCGCCACCACCAGGGCGATCCCCCCGCGCCTGCGGATCCAGAAGACCGCCGCCGCGCTCACCGCGCCGAAGGCGAGTGCCAGCAGCACGAACACTCCGTCCGCGGCCACCGCCTCCTCGCCCTCCGTGTCCTTGAGGAAGACCGCCTTGCCGTTCGAGATCAGCGGCACCCGTGGCGCCAGCCACAGCCACAGCAGCCCCAGCGCCACGCCCAGAATGGTCACGGCCACCAGCACCACGGCCGCGTCCCGCAGGTCCGTCTTCAGGTCCGGGTCATCCTCCGCCCCCTTGGCGTGCAAGGGTCCGTGCCCGGTCGGCGGGGAGTGCCACGGGTCGTTGTCCGGCGGAGGCTGGTGAGGCGGAGTCAGAGGTGCGGTCACACCGCCATCGTGCCAGGCGGGTCCGGACGCTGCCTCACCGGACTGCCGCCCGCCGGTATGCCCACGTCGCGACCGTCAGCGAGACGACACCCACCAAAGCGCAGACCGCGAGGTCCAGCCCGACGACCGCCCAGTCCGGACGCGCGTCGAAGGTCCGTGCGAGAGCCTCGACGCCATACGTGGAGGGCAGCAGATCACGGGCGTACGAAACCGGCCCGGGCAGCCTGTCGGCCGGCAGCACACCGAGCAGCAGAGCCGCTGACATGCCCAACTGCCCGAACAGCGTGGCCAGTTCCTGGCGCGGCGCGAGCAGCCCCAGCGCCGCGCCGAAACCGGCGAGGGCGGCGCCGGACAGCGGAATGACCGCGGCGAGCACCCATAGATGCGTCAGCGGCAGCTGGAAGAGGACGCTGCCGACGACGGCGGTGACGACCGTGCCGGGCACGGTGAAGGAGGCGTACGCACCGGCCGCACCGAGCACCACCGCAGCGGGCGGCACCGGCAGCGTGGCGTAGTGGTCGAGACCACCGCTGGCCCGCAGCTGCCCGAAGTACTGCGAGAGGAGATTGAGCGCGACGAACGCGACGACGAGGACGCTCGACCCGGCGACGACGGCCCGCGCCTCCGCGCCCCCGTCGACGACCCCCCGCATCAGGACCATGATCCCGATCGACTGGAAGGTCGCCACGAAGAGCAGCGGGATCCGGGCGACCCGCGCCCGCGACAGCTGAGCGCGGTACACGGCGCCGAGCGCGGGCAGCAGCCGCGCCCGTGGCGCGAGCGGCGCGGCGACCGCGGCCACGGCGCTCTTCTCCACCCCGATCCGCCCGGACACCGCCTCCGCGGGCACGATGCTCACGCCTTGACCGATGCTCACGCCTTGACCAGCCCCTTCGTCGCGTTCCCGCCGAGCGCCAAGTACACGTCCTCCAGGCTCGGCGTGGCCAGCGTGAAGTCGTCGAGCGCCGCGAACGCCGCGCCGCCCGTCACCGCCGCGACAGCCGCCCGCGCCTCGTCGGGCGCGAGCCTGAGCACCCAACGGCGCCCGTGCTCCTGCGCGGACCCGCGCAGCGCGGCGACCTCTGGCACGTCCAGCGGCGCCCGCTCCCGCCACACCAGCTCGACCCGCACCTCGCCGGCGACCCGGTCCTTGAGCCCGGCCGGGGTGTCGCAGGCGATGACGCGACCCCGCTCCAGCACGGCGACCCGGTCCAGGACGGTCTCGGCCTCGATGACGTTGTGGGTGACGAGGATGACGGTCGCCCCGTTCTCCGCCCGCCGCCGGTCGACCGCGGCCCACACCGCGCGCCGCGCGACGGGATCCATGCCGGTGGTCGGCTCGTCCAGTACCAGGACCGGCCGCTCGCCCACGAGCGTCGCCGCGAAGCAGGCCAGCCGCCGCTGTCCGCCGGAGAGTTTCTTCAGGGGGCGCGCGGCGAGCCCGGTCAGCCCGAGCTCCTCCAGTACGGCGTCCCGCTCGGCCCGCGCGTCCCGCAGGGAAAGGCCGCGCAGCCGCCCGGTCGTCTCTGCGGCCAGCGCGACGGTCAGCTCGTCGAGCGCGGTGGACTCCTGCCCGAGGTAGCCGATGAGCCGGGCGGCCCGCTCCGGGTGGTGTACGAGATCGTGGCCCAGCACCTCGACGCTGCCGGCGTCCGGGCGCATCAGCCCGGTGAGCTGTCGTACGAGGGTGGACTTGCCGGCGCCGTTGGGCCCGAGCAGGCCGAAAATCTCGCCACGCCGGACCACCAGCGAAATCCTGTCAGTGGCACGCACCTCGGGCGTCCCGGGGGTGCCTCGGCGGCCGCGCGCGGCGGGGTACGTCTTGACCAGCTCCCGCACCACGCACACCGTACTCACAAGGGACGAGCCTAAGGGGTCGGCGGTACTACTCCCCCGCGGGGGCGTGTTCCGCGGCCGCCCGCACGTCGATCTCGCGCCAGAATCCGGCCCGGATGGCATAGCGGTCGTGCTCGTCGATCTGGTCGTCCTTGTGCGCGAGGAGCCCGAAGCGCGCGGCGTACCGCAGCAGTTCGCCGTCGATGCGGTGCGGGATCCGCGGGTACATGGTGGACAGCTTCTGCACATGGCCCGCCTCCGGCAGCCGTTCCATCCAGCGCCGGGCGAAGACCTGGCCGACCTCGAAGGGGTCGCCGCCGACCGTGGTGATGTCCTCCTCGCGGTCGGCCCAGCGCTGCTCGGCGCTGGTGAGTTGGGCGAGCGTCGGCAGGGACGCGGTCTCGGGCGGCTCACCGAGCGCCCCGCCGCCGGCCCGTTCGACCCAGCCCTTGTCGGAGGACCAGCGCAGGGTGGCGCTCGTCGGATGCGGCGCGGGGTGCTGGCCGGGGGCGCGCAGACCCGCCAGGTCCTTGGGGGTGGGAACGCCCTTGGACGCGGCGGGGGCGGGGACCGGCTCGGCGCCGTTCTCTGTGGGGGCCGGCTGCGAGCCGTTCCGTACGGCATCGGCGGCGCGCTCCTGGGAGGCGGCGAGCGCCGACTCCGGCAGCGGCGCGGAGAGGATCGCGGCGATCTCGGGGCCGGGCGCCGGCTGCGGGGCGCAGATGCCGGTGAGTTCCTTGGCCCGTACGGCCCGGGTGATCCAGGCCCGGTCGAGCACCCGTCGCTCGTCGGCCTCGGCGACCAGGTCCTCGGACTGGTTGTAGTCGCCGTCCGCGGCCTGCACGGCCCAGAGGTGGACGGCGACGCCGTGCTCCTTGGCGGACATCAGACCGGGCAGCAGATCTCCGTCGCCGGTCACCAGCACCACGTCGGAGCAGGCGCGATTTCTGGCCAGCTCGGTGAGTTCGGCGTGCATGGCCGCATCCACGCCCTTCTGCGCCCAGCGGCCGTCGCTGCGGGTCAGTGCGCCCAGCCGGACCGTCACCCGCGGCATGACGCGCAGCCGCCGGTGCTCCGGCTGCGGTACGCGATCGGGGGCGCCGTCGAACCAGTAGATACGCAGCAGCGGGCGCTCCGTATCGGCCTCGGCGAGTTCGCGCAGGCCTTGGATGAGGGCGGCGTGGTCGACGGTGATGCGGGAACGCGCCGGTTCCCCGGCGAGAAGACTCGCGGCGGCGCCCAGCAGATATCCGGCGTCCACCAGGACAACGCAGCGGTCCACGCGTTCCACCCTCTTTCGGGAACTTGGGGATCGGGGAAGGGTCCGGATCGGGGATTGTTCCGGGTTTCCTTCGAGTCTGCCCGACCACGGGAGGGTTAACGGCCGGAACTCGATCATCGGCGTGGCGGAACCCGGCCCGAGGCGCGACAAGCGCCCTTTACACACCGCAATGATCCAAAATGCGGCGCTTCATCCCGTATGTGACTCTGACAGCGGCCCTGGCCCCGAGAATCCCCACAGGAGGCATCACCATGGCCAAGAACAAGAACCGCAAGCAGAGTGGTCAACAGGACCGCTCGTCGCCCGCGGAGCGCGGCAGCGAGCAGGCCAAGTCCACCGCGTACGAGTCCCACGCGCAGCCCCAGTCCCAGGCTCAGGGCAGCCCGGCGGACGTTGCCCGTAAGCACCAGCGGCGCTTCGGCCACAACTGATCGCGGCACTGAAAAGACGAAAGGGGCGCGCCCGTGACGACGGGCGCGCCCCTTGACGCGTATGTGCGTATCGGCGCTAGCCGGCCAGGCAGGACGGGCCGAGCAGCACCTTCAGATCGCCGAAGAGCGCCGGGTCCGGCTGCACGCGGTGCCGGTCGAGCCGGAGCACCGTGGTCTTGCGGGGGCCCTGGAGCTTGATCCGTACCTCGGTGTTGCCCTTGTGGTGGCTGAGGATCTCACCGAGCCTGCTGATCATCGGCGGCGTCACCTTCACCGTCGGGATGGTGACGATCACCGGCGCGTTCGTGCCGGCCGACGAGAGGTCCGGGACCATCAGCTCCATGGCGACAAGCCGCGGGATGTCCTCGCGCTTGTCGAGCCGTCCCTTCACGAAGACCACGGTGTCCTCGACGAGCTGCGTGGACACCAGCTGATAGGTCGCCGGGAAGAACATGCACTCGATGGAACCCGCCAGGTCCTCGACCGTCGCGATCGCCCAGGCGTTGCCCTGCTTGGTCATCTTGCGCTGCAGGCCGGAGATGATTCCGCCGATGGTGACGACCGCGCCGTCGGCGTGCTCGCCTCCGGTGAGCTGGGAGATGGCGGCGTCCGACTTGTCGCTCAGGACATGCTCGATGCCGAACAGCGGGTGGTCGGAGACATAGAGGCCGAGCATCTCGCGCTCCTGCGCGAGCAGATACGACTTGTCCCACTCGATGTCGGAGAACTCGACGTCGAGCCCGAAGCCCGGCTCGTCGCTCTCCTCGTCGCCCATCCCGCCGAACAGGTCGAACTGTCCCTCGGCCTCCTTGCGCTTGACCGCCACCACGTTGTCGATCATCGGCTCGTGGTGGGCGACCAGGCCCTTGCGGGTGTGGCCCATCTCGTCGAAGGCGCCGGCCTTGATGAGCGATTCGACGGTCCGCTTGTTGCAGACGACGGCCTCGACCTTGTCGAGAAAGTCCGGGAAGGAGATGTACTTCCCCTTGGACTTGCGGGAGCGGATGATCGAGTCCACGACGTTCGTGCCGACGTTCCGCACGGCGGAGAGGCCGAAGAGGATCACATCGTCGCCCTGCGCGGCGAAGTTCGACTGCGACTCGTTCACATTGGGCGGCAGCACCTTGATGCCCATGCGGCGGCATTCGTTCAGATAGACCGCGGACTTGTCCTTGTCGTCCTTCACGGACGTCAGCAGCGCGGCCATGTATTCGGCCGGGTAGTTCGCCTTGAGATACGCGGTCCAGTAGGTCACCAGGCCGTACGCCGACGAGTGCGCCTTGTTGAACGCGTATCCGGCGAAGGGGACCAGCACATCCCACAGTGCCTGGACCGCCTGATCCGAGTAGTTGTTCTTGCGGGCGCCTTCCTGGAAGAGGACGAAGTTCTTCGCCAGCTCCTCGGGCTTCTTCTTGCCCATCACGCGACGGAGGATGTCGGCCTCGCCGAGGGAGTACCCGGCGATGATCTGGGCGGCCTTCTGCACCTGCTCCTGGTACACGATCAGGCCGTAGGTGACGCCGAGGACCTCCTTGAGAGGCTCCTCCAGCTCCGGGTGGATCGGTGTGATCTCCTGCTGGCCGTTCTTACGGAGCGCGTAGTTCGTGTGCGAGTTCATGCCCATCGGACCCGGCCGGTACAGGGCAGAGACGGCGGAAATGTCCTCGAAGTTGTCGGGCTTCATCAGCCGCAGCAGCGAACGCATCGGGCCGCCGTCGAACTGGAAGACACCGAGCGTGTCGCCGCGGCAGAGCAGTTCGTACGTCGTGGGGTCGTCCAGCGGGATCGAGAGCAGGTCCAGCTCGACGTCCTTGTTCGCCTTCACCATCTTGACGGCGTCGTCCATGATGGTGAGGTTTCGCAGGCCCAGGAAGTCCATCTTCAGCAGGCCGAGCGACTCACAGCTCGGGTAGTCCCACTGCGTGATGGTGACGCCGTCGGTGTGCCTGACCCACACAGGCACATGGTCGGTGATGGTCTCGCTGGACATGATCACGCCGGCGGCGTGCACACCCATCTGCCGGACCAGTCCCTCGACGCCCTTGGCGGTGTCGATGACCTTCTTCACGTCCGGTTCGTTCTCGTACATCCCCCGGATCTCGCCCGCCTCGCTGTAGCGGGGGTGCTTCGGGTCGGTGATGCCGTTGAGGTCGATGCCCTTGCCGAGGACGTCGGCGGGCATCGCCTTGGTGAGCCGGTCACCCATCGCGTACGGGTAGCCGAGCACCCGCGCGGAGTCCTTGATGGCGTTCTTCGCCTTGATCTTGCCGTACGTGCCGATCATGGCGACCTTGTCGGCGCCGTACTTCTCGGTGACGTACCTGATCACCTCACCGCGCCGGCGCTCGTCGAAGTCGATGTCGACATCGGGCATGGAGATGCGCTCGGGGTTGAGGAAGCGCTCGAAGATCAGTCCGTGCTCGATCGGGTCGAGGTCGGTGATGCCCATGGCGTACGCGACGATCGAGCCGGCCGCGGAGCCCCGGCCGGGGCCCACCGCGATTCCGTTGTTCTTGGCCCACATGATGAAGT
This sequence comes from Streptomyces sp. NPDC002870, assembly GCF_042888505.1. NCBI lineage: Bacteria > Bacillati > Actinomycetota > Actinomycetes > Kitasatosporales > Streptomycetaceae > Streptomyces > Streptomyces sp. NPDC002870. The sequence continues at coordinate 17,250 of NZ_JBIAPW010000033.1, read as the reverse complement.
CGGCCACCACGAGGAAGTACCCCGGGAAGCCCATGTCGATGATGATGCCCATCTCGTACTCGACCTGCTTGAGCCGGTCGTCCGGGATGCCCCCCGGGTAGCGCCGGGCCATGCCGCGCATGGTCTCCTCGCGGAACCAGGTCACCTCGGTGTAGCCCTCGGGCACCTCGAACTTCGGCATCAGGTTCCGCTCCTGGAACCAGCCCTCGGTATCGATCTGCTCGGCCACCAGAAGGGTGTTGGCGCAGCCCTTCTGCCAGGCGTCCGAGGAGTCCACGGCGTACATCTCGTCCGTGGACTTCAGGTAGTAGCCGGTGCCGTCGAAGCGGAAGCGGTCGGGGTCCGAGAGGTTCTTGCCGGTCTGGATGCACAGCAGCGCGTCGTGCGCGCCGGCCTCGTCGGCGTAGGTGTAGTGCGAGTCATTGGTGACGAGGGGCGGGATGCCGAGCTTCTTGCCGATCTCCAGCAGGCCGTCGCGGACCCGGCGCTCGATCTCGATGCCGTGGTCCATCAGCTCCAGGAAATACTTGTCCTTGCCGAAGATGTCCTGGTACTCGGAGGCGGCCTTGAGAGCCTCGTCGAACTGGCCGAGACGCAGCCGGGTCTGGAGTTCGCCCGAGGGGCAGCCGGTGGAGGCGATGAGCCCCTCCGACCACTGGGCGATGGTCTCCTTGTCCATACGCGGCCACTTCTGCAGCCAGCCCTCGGCGTACGCGTCGGAGGAGAGCCGGAAGAGGTTGTGCAGACCGGTCCTGTTGGCCGCCCAGATCGTCTTGTGGGTGTAACCACCCGAACCGGAGACGTCGTCCCGCTTCTGGTGCGGCTGGCCCCACTGGATCTTCCGCTTGTTCCGCCGGGACTCCGGAGCGACATACGCCTCGATGCCGATGATCGGCGTCACACCGGCCTTCTTGGCCTGATGGAAGAAGTCGTACGCGCCGTGGAGGTTGCCATGGTCGGTCATGGCGATGTGCGTCATGCCCATTTCGTTGCAGGCATTGAACATGTCCTTGAGCCGCGCAGCACCGTCCAGCAGGGAGTACTGGGTGTGGACGTGAAGGTGCGTGAAAGGCGGCTTGGTCACGGCTTCAGGCCTCCGGAGAACGGTGGATGACAGGCTGCGGGCAGTCTGGGTGGACAGCCTGGAAGTCTACGTGTTGGCACTGACAGTCGGCGGGCACTCCCGAGTACCTTCGAGCGTTGCACCTTTGGATTCCGCTCTCGCTCCGCTCGACCGGCGAGACGGAATCCCTCGTCCTATTTGTCATGCACCAGGAGGCACCCAGCGATGTCGGTACCGCGATCCGCCGAGGCCACAGCTGAAGAACGCGGTGAGGAGATCCTCGCCGTCTTCGACACCGCCTTCGGCCAGCTGCTGGCCGCCGACCCCGCCGCCTTCCGGGTCAAGTTCCGGAAAATGGCCGCCTCGGCGTTCGCGTTCTACCGGGGCACCGCCTGCCTGTTCTACAACGACCTGGGGCGGGAGCGGCACGGCGGCCCGTACCTCGACGAGCGCACCGGCCGGGTGTGGATCCACGGCGATCTGCACGCCGAGAACTTCGGCACCTACATGGACGCCAACGGCCGCCTGATCTTCAACGTCAACGACTTCGACGAGGCGTACGTCGGCCCCTTCACCTGGGACCTCAAGCGGCTGGCCGCATCGCTGGCGCTGATCGGCTACACCAAGGCGCTCAGCGACGAGCAGATCACCGAGCTGGTGCTGATCTACGCCGCCGCCTACCGCGAGCGCATCCACGCCCTGGCCGCCGGCGCGAAGAACGACGAGGTGCCGCCCTTCACGCTGGACACCGCAGAGGGCCCGCTGCTCGACGTGCTGCGTGACGCCCGCTCGCTGACCCGGTTCTCCCTGCTCGACTCGATGACCGAGATCCGCGACTTCGAGCGCCGGTTCGCACCCGGCGGCGGCTCGATCGAGCTGGACGCGGCCACCCGCTACAAGGTGCTCGCGGCCTTCGACGGCTATCTGGAGACGCTGCCCGAGTCCAGCCTGACCCGGCCCGACTCCTACCGCGTCAAGGACGTCGTCGGCCGTCGCGGCGTCGGCATCGGCTCGGCCGGCCTGCCCTCGTACAACATCCTGCTCGAAGGCAACAGCGACGCCCTCGAGAACGATGTCGTGATCTATATGAAGCAGGCCCAGACCCCCGCGGTCTCCCGGCATATCGACGACGCGGCCGTGCGGGAGTACTTCCAGCACGAGGGCCACCGCACGGTGATCTCGCAGCGCGCGCTCCAGGACCACGCCGACCCGTGGCTGGGCTGGACCGAGCTGGACGGATCGGGTCAGCTGGTCGCCGAGGTGTCGCCGTACGCGGTGGATCTGGACTGGGGCGACATCGACGACCTGGAGGAGATCGCGGCGGTCGTCGCCGACCTGGGCAGGGCGACGGCCACGATGCACGGCGCGGCGGACGACGAGAGCGGCCACTCGCTGGTGCCGTTCTCGACGGAGCGGGCCATCGACGCGGCGATCGCGGCCGACGAGGGCGGGTTCGGCGAGCTCCTGGTGGAGTTCGCGCACAGCTACGGCGTGCGGGCGCGGGCTGACCACCAGATCTTCGTCGACCTGTTCCGCAACGGCCGGATCCCGGGTCTCTGAGCTTCGATCACCGGGCTCCACCCTCGTGAGGCCGGATCCTTAGGAGCCGCTTACCCGGCCCCATGGGAGACTCCCGGGTGATGGACATATCAGGAATGCAGCTCAGGGGGGTGCGGGCAGCGATCTTCACGGCACTGGTCGTGACGCTGTCCGCCGCCTCCCATGTGCTGCTCTCCCAGGCCCCGCTGCCGCTGACCACCGTCGCGGGTCTTTCGGCCGGCGTCTTCGCCGTCGCGTACGCCCTGTCGGGCCGGGAGCGCGGCTACTGGCGGATCGCGAGTCTGCTCGTCCCGCTGGAACTGGCCGCGGACACCGTCTTCACCACCGGCCAGGACGTCTGTTACGGCCCCGGCGGCGGCCCGGTCGCCGGTTCGCTGCGCGCGGTCGGCCTCGATGTGCTGTGCGGCGGGAGCGTCGGCGCCCAGCTGCCCGCGGTGGCGGTCGCCGACCGCGGCGCAGCCGCCCTGCTGCACTCCACCGACCCCGCCGCCCTGCCGTGGCTGCTGCTCGCCGCCCATGTGTCGGTGGGGCTGCTGGCCGCGGCCTGGCTGCGGCACGGCGAGTCCGCGCTGTCCGGCCTTGTGCGGGCGGTGGGCGCCTTCGCGTTCCGGCCGCTGCTGCTGGCGGTCACCGCGGCGGGTACGGCGCACCGGCCCGTACGCCGCGGAACGCGTCCCGCGCCGCGCCGCCCCGGCGTCTCCCGCACTCGTCTGCTGGTGCACTCCGTCGGACGGCGGGGACCGCCGCGCTCGGCCGCAGTCTTCGCCTGAGCCCGCAGTCCCCCTCTTCAGCAATCCCCCGATCTTTTCCGTATCTCTCGATACGGCATCACACGGAGCGAATCAGCATGAGTGCACGTAACAGCCAGGCCAACAAGGCGGCGGCCCGCGAGCGGCTGCGCCAGGAGCGTGAGCGCCAGGCCAAGAAGGACAAGACCCGGCGTCAGCTGGTCGTCATAGGCTCGACGGTCGTGGTGCTCGCGATCGCGGGCGGCATCGGGTACGCCGTGATGCAGGCCAACAAGCCGAGTCACTGGGAGTCGGTGAAGGACGAGAAGAACGTCGCCGCGCCGAAGAACACCGAGGGCGAGAACGGCACGACGGTCGTCATAGGCAAGCCGGCCGCGAAGAAGACGCTGGAGCTCTACGAGGACTCGCGCTGCCCGGTCTGCGCGACCTTCGAGCAGACGGTCGGCGCGACGGTGAAGAAGGACCTCGACGCCGGTAAGTACAAGATCAAGTACGTCGGCGCGACCTTCATCGACAACGCCACCCAGGGCGAGGGCTCGAAGAACGCTCTGTCCGCGCTGGGCGCGGCCCTCAATGTCGGTCCCGAGGCTTTCATGGAGTACAAGGCCGCCCTCTACTCGGCGAAGTACCACCCCGAGGAGAGCGACGACAAGTTCGCCAAGGACTCGTACCTGCTGGAGGTTGCCGACTCGGTGACGGCGCTCAAGAGCAACGCCGAGTTCAAGAAGAACGTCGAGGACGGCACTTTCGACGCCTGGGCCATGAAGATGTCCGCGGCCTTCGACGACAGTGGGGTCACCGGCACGCCGTCGCTCAGGATGGACGGCAAGAAGGTCACCGCGGACGGTACCGACAACCCACCCATGACGGTGGAGCAGTTCAACGCCGCGGTCGACAAGGCCATCAAGGGCTGAGGTCACCAAAGGCCGAGGCCACCAAAGGCCGAGGTCACCAAAGGCCGAGGTCACCAAAGGCCGAGGTCACCAAAGGCCGAGGTCACCAAAGGCCGATTACATCCGATTACGGCTGGTTTCACCCGAGTTACCGACCGACCGGGAGGCAACGCGCCGGTTGACCGCTTCCGATGGGCGGGCGAACTTTCCCTGTTCGCTCGCCCATTCGGCTTACCGGTCAGTAGTCTGATCGGCCGTGACCAGTCGACTTCCCTCAACTCCCAGCCGCCGCACGGTCGTCAAGGCCGCTGCCGCCACCGCTGTCGTCGCCGCGCCCGCCATCGCGGTCGCCACCTCCGCCAACGCCGCCTCCGCCCAGGAGGCCCCGGCCTTCCTGCACGGAGTAGCCTCCGGCGACCCGCTGTCCGACGGTGTACTGCTCTGGACGCGTATCACCCCCACCCCCGATGCCGTGCCGGGCTCGGGCAAGGGCCCCGACACCGCGGTGAGTTGGGAGGTCGCCGAGGACAAGGCCTTCACCCGGGTCGCCGCCCGCGGCGCCACGACGTCGAAGGCAGCCTCCGATCACACCGTCAAGGTGGACGTAAGGGGCCTGCGCCAGGCCACCGCCTATTACTTCCGGTTCACCGTCGGCTCGAGCGTCTCTCCCGTCGGCCGCACCCGCACCACCCCGGCCACCGATGCCGCAACGCCCGGTGTCCGCTTCGGTGTTGTCTCCTGCGCCAACTGGGAGGCGGGCTACTTCTCCGCGTACCGGCATCTGGCAGCCCGCGCCGACCTGGACGCGGTCCTCCATCTCGGCGACTACGTCTACGAGTACGCGACCGGCGGCTACCCGGCCGAGCAGTACGTCATACGCCAGCACTCGCCGAAGCACGAGATCACCACGCTCGCGGACTACCGCACCCGTCACGCCACGTACAAGACGGACGCCGATCTGCAGGCGCTGCACGCCGCCCACCCGGTGATCGCGATCTGGGACGACCACGAGTTCGCGAACGACACCTGGTCGGGCGGCGCGGAGAACCACACGCCGGGCGCCGAGGGCGAGTGGGCCGCGCGCGCCGCCGCCGCGCGCCAGGCCTACTTCGAGTGGATGCCCGTACGCGCGTCGACCGAGGGCACCGTCTACCGCCGGCTGCGCTTCGGCAAGCTCGCCGATCTGCATCTGCTGGACCTGCGGTCCTTCCGCTCGCAGCAGTCGACCATCGGCAACGGCGACGTGGACGACCCGGACCGTACGCTCACCGGCCGCGCGCAGCTGGACTGGCTGAAGGCCGGGCTCGCCGGTTCGGACGCCGCGTGGAAGCTGGTCGGCACCTCGGTGATGATCTCGCCGGTCGCGTTCGGGTCCGTACCGGCCCATCTGCTGGCGCCGATCGCGGAGTTGCTGGGACTGCCCAAGGAGGGCCTCGCGGTCAACGTCGACCAGTGGGACGGCTACACGGACGACCGCAAGGAGCTACTGAAGCACCTGACGGACCGCGGGATCAAGAACACCGTCTTCCTCACCGGCGACATCCACATGGCCTGGGCGAACGACGTGCCGGTCAAGGCGGCGACGTATCCGCTGTCGCAGTCCGCCGCGACCGAGTTCGTGGTGACGTCCGTGACCTCCGACAATCTGGACGACATCCTCCATGTCGCGCCGGGCACGGTCTCGCTGATCGCCTCCGCGGCCGTCAAGGCGGCCAACCGCCATGTGAAGTGGCTGGACATGGACAACCACGGCTATGGCGTCCTCGACGTCACCGCCGAGCGCTCGCAGATGGACTACTACGTCCTGTCCGACAGGACGAAGCAGGACGCCACCACGAAGTGGGCCCGCTCCTACCGGACGCTGTCCGGTACGCAGCGCGTCGAGCGGGTCAGCCAGCCGGTGCGCTGACGCGGGGCCGGAGCACCCGTAAGGCCAGTGGGCCTCGCGCGGACGAACGCGGAGACGCGTACCGCGCGGGGCCTTTGTTCTCGTCGGCCCTGGCTACAGCGTTTCGAGGAAGCCCAGCGCGGTCCGCCACGTCTGCTCCGCCGCGGCCTCGTCGTAGTCGGGCAGATCGGGGTCGGTGTACAGGTGCCCGGCGCCCCGGTATCGGTAGATCTCCACATCCGCGCCGGCCCGCTGCATCTGCAGATACCAGGCGTTCAGCCAGTCGTGCGACTCGAAGGGGTCCGGGTCCGCGACATGCAGCTGTACGGGCAGGTCGTCCGCACTCGCACCCTCCGCGATGTCGGACGTACCGTGCATGAGCAGCAGCCCGCGCGCCTTCTCGTCGCCCAGCGCGAGGTTCTGCGCGATCGAACCGCCGAGCGAGAAGCCCGCGTACACCAGACCCTCCTCGGAGTACGGCGCGGCGGCGAGGACCGCCCGGCGCAGCAGCTCCTCCTTGCCGGTCTTCTCCTTAAGCTCCATGCCTTCCTCCACGGTCTCGGCGGTTTGGCCGTCGAAGAGGTCGGGCACGCGAACCTGGTGCCCGGCGGCGCGCAGCCGATCGGCTGCGGCGTGCACTGCCGGACGCAGACCGTAGACCGAATGGAAAAGCACGATGTTCATTCGGCCATCCTGCCAGTTCCCGTTAGCGTCGGAGTTTATGGACAACGTACTGCGCCCGTTGACCGTGGTCGGCGGCTCTCTCGTGCTCACGCTGCTGCTCGGCTGGGTCGTCGACCTGCTGCTGCGCCGGGTGGACGCCCGTCACCCCGAGACCCCGCTGTGGGGGCTGCTGCGCCGCTGCCGGCTGCCGTTCCAGGTCGTCCTGCTCACCGCGCTGCTGAGAGGGACCTACCGCGAGACGAAGTGGCAGCCGCTGAAGGACCACGAGGCGGCTGTCGGCCAGGTCCTGTCGCTGGTGCTGATCAGCGCGGGAGCCTGGCTGGTGGTACGGATCGTCTCTGCCGCGGTGGAGTCGTCGTACGCCCGTTACGCCTCCTCGACCCGCGATCCGGCCCGGGTACGGCGGGTGCGCACGCAAGTGACGCTGATCATGCGGATCGTCACGGCGCTGGTCGTGGTGGTGGCGGTGGCCGCGATGCTGCTGACCTTCCCGGGCATGGAGAAGGTCGGCGCGTCGATGCTGGCCTCCGCGGGCATCATCGGCATCGTCGCGGGTGTCGCGGCGCAGTCCACGCTCGGGAATCTCTTCGCGGGCTTCCAGATCGCGTTCGGCGACATGGTGCGGATCGGCGACACGGTGGTGGTGGACGGGGAGTGGGGCACGGTCGAGGAGGTCACGCTGACGTTCCTCGCGGTGCGGACGTGGGACGAGCGGCGCATCACCATGCCTGTGTCGTACTTCACCAGCAAGCCGTTCGAGAACTGGTCGCGCGGCGGAGCGCAGATGACCGGGACGGTCTTCTTCCACCTGGATCACTCGGCGCCGGTGGGCCTGATGCGCGAGAAGCTCCACGACATCCTGCGGGAGTGCGCGGCCTGGGACGGCCGGGACTGGAGTCTGGCGGTCACGGACACCACGCCGAACACGATGCAGGTGCGGGCGGTTGTGACGGCGAAGGACGCGGACGACGTCTGGACGGCGCGGTGCACGGTGCGAGAGCAGATGATCGCCTGGCTGCACGAGAAGCATCCGTACGCGCTGCCACGCGTGGCGACGTCCCCGGCGGCGCTGCCCCCGGGCGGCGCGTGGCCAAGGGCCCCACGGTCGGCTCCGGACGCGCATGTGCCGTCCCCGGACGGTGAGGGCCACGAGGGCGGCGCCCATCCCCGCACGGGCAGGGGCTGACGCCCAACACCCCCTCACCGCAAGCTGCGTACGTCCAGATGCCGAAGCACCCTGTCCACCACCTCCGGGTCCGCGCCCGGCTCGTTGCGGGCCGACAGGACCTCGTGGCGGGCGGCCGACAGCATCTCCCGCTGGATCCGCTGCACCGTCCTGAGCCGGTCCGCCCGCTTCGCGAACCACTCCCGCCGCTCGTCGTCGACGATGTCCGGGCTGATCCTCGTCCCGATGTCGTACGCCCTGCGCAGCAGCCGTTCGCTGATGTCCTCCGACAGGTCCTCCACCTCCTCGATCTCCCTGAGCCGGTGCTTCGCCGCCTTCGCCGCGCGGACCGCGAGCTTCCGTTCCAGCTCGCGGTCCGCGTCCGTGTCCGCCCGCACGCCGAGTCGCCGCACCAGCCACGGCAGGCTCAGTCCCTGCAGCACAAGTGTCGCCAGGATGACCGCGAACGCGATGAAGATGATCTCGTCCCGGCCCGGAAAGGGCGCCCCGCTGTCCGTTTTCAGCGGAATGGCGAGGGCCAGCGCGACCGATGCCACGCCCCGCATCCCCGCCCACCACATGATGACGGTCTCCCGCCAGCTCACGGGGATCTCCTCGTCGTAGTCCCGCAGTCTGTGCAGTCGCTTGGCGATCCAGGTCGCAGGCATCAGCCACAGCAGCCTTACGGCCACGACGACCACGATGATCGCGGCGCTCCAGCCCAGAAGCTGTATCTCGCGCCCGTGCGCCGTGCCGAAGACGTTGTGCAGTTCGAGGCCGATGAGGCCGAACGCGACCCCGGTCACCAGAGTGTCGACGACCTGCCAGAACGTGTTCCCGGCCAGCCGTCCCATCACATCGTCCGCGTCGGCGGTGTGCTCGGCGAGGAAGAGCGCGGTGATCAGGACGGCGAGCACGCCCGATCCCTTCAGCTCCTCCGCCATCACATAGCTGACGAACGGCACCATCAGCGACAGGCCGATCTGCAGCGTCGCATCGCCGAGCAGACCCATCAGCTTGTTGGAGAGCCAGCCGAGCGCGAGCCCGACCGCGAGGGCCACCACGCCCGACAGCGCGAAATCCCCCACCGCGCCCGGCCACGAGAACGTCCCGCTCACCGCCGCCGCGATGGCCACGTGGTACAGCACGATCGCCGTGACGTCGTTGAACAGCCCCTCCCCCTCAAGGATGGAGATCAGCCGCCGCGGCAGCCCGAGCGACCCGGCGACCGCGGTCGCCGCGACCGGATCGGGCGGCGCCACCAGCGCGCCGAGCGCAAACGCCGCGGCGAGTGGCAGCCCGGGCACGATCGCGTGGGCGACGGCCGCCACCGCGGCCATCGTGATGAACACCAGCGCGACCGCGAGCAGCAGGATCGGCCGGATGTTGGCCGTGAACTGCCGCCAGGAGGTGCGCTGTACGGCCGCGTACAGCAGCGGTGGCAGCAACAGCGGCAGGATGAGGTCCGGCGGCACCTCGACGTTCGGCACGAAGGGCAAGAACGCGAGGACGATCCCGGCCACCGTCATCAGCACGGGCGCGGGCAGCCGGAGCCGCTCCCCCAGCGGCACTGTCACCACGGCCCCGAGCAACAGCAAGAACAGCAGCGCCAATTGGTCCACGGTGTGTCCTCCGGCGGCTCGAAACCTCAACGATCAAGACTTCAAGCCTGCCACGCAAATAACCCCAATCACCCCGACATCCCCTGTGGCCAACTTCTCTGAGGGCGGAGGGCGGCCAGCCGGGCCCACCGCGGGACGTCACGGCAACGGCGAGTGGACGAGGTGGGCTTGCCGTACTGAGGCGTCGGGCCGTACTGAGGGACCGGCCGTACTGAGGCGTCGGGCCGTACTGAGGGCCGGCCGCGCGGGGAAACCCCGTCCCCCGCTAGAGCGCCCGCCGCATCGCCGTGTGCCCGATTCCCGCGTCCAGGAACTCCGCCCCGTACGCCACGTACCCCAGCCGCTCGTAGAACCCCAGCGCCTGCGTCTGCGCATGCAGGTCCACCGCGGCCAGCCCACGCTCCCGCGCCGCCTTCTCGATCGCCCGTACCAGCGCCACGCCCACGCCGAGCCCCCGCGCCGCCTTGCTCACCGCGAGGCGGCCCAGGGAGCCCACCGACGGGTCGCCGCCCGTCTTGTCCGCCGCGGCGTCGCCATGCAGCAGCCGTCCCGTGCCCAGCGGCTGCCCGTCCGCGCCGACCGCCAGTACGTGCACCGTGTCCGCGTTCTCCGCGTCGAACTCGTCGTACTCGATCTCCGCCGGCACCTGCTGCTCGACGACGAAGACTTCCTTCCTGACCGCGAAGCACGCCTCCCGGTCGGCCGGGCCGACGGCGGCCCTCACGACGAAGGAACTCACGCGCTCTCCGCCCCTATCGTGTCCAGCGCCGACTGCAGATCCTCCGGGTACGCGCTCTCGAACTCCACCCACTGCCCGTCCGACGGATGCTCGAAGCCCAGCCGCACCGCGTGCAGCCACTGCCTGGTCAGCCCGAGCCGCTTCGCCATCGTCGGGTCCGCGCCGTACGTCAGGTCGCCCACGCACGGGTGCCGGTGGGCAGCCATGTGCACGCGGATCTGGTGCGTACGCCCCGTCTCCAGCTTGATGTCCAGCAGCGACGCCGCCCGGAACGCCTCGATCAGGTCGTAGTGCGTGACCGACGGCTTGCCCTCCGCCGTCACCGCCCACTTGTAGTCGTGGTTCGGGTGCCGCCCGATCGGCGCGTCGATCGTCCCGCTCAACGGATCCGGGTGCCCCTGGACCAGCGCGTGATACCGCTTGTCCACGATCCGGTCGCGGAACTGCGCCTTCAGCAGGGTGTACGCCCGCTCCGACTTGGCGACGACCATCAGCCCGGAGGTGCCGACGTCCAGCCGGTGCACGATCCCCTGCCGCTCCGCCGCGCCGGACGTCGAGATCCGGTACCCCGCGGCCGCCAGACCGCCGATCACGGTCGTGCCGCTCCAGCCGGGACTCGGATGCGCGGCCACGCCGACCGGCTTGGCGATCACGACGATGTCGTCGTCGTCGTGCACGATCTCCATGCCCTCGACCGGCTCGGCCACGATCTGCACCGGCGCGGGCGCCTGCGGCATCTCGACCTCGAGCCACGCACCGCCGTGCACACGTTCGGACTTTCCGACGACCGAGCCGTCGACCTGCACCTTCCCGCCGATTGCCAGCTCGGCCGCCTTCGTACGGGAGAACCCGAACATCCGTGAGATGGCGGCGTCTACGCGCTCGCCCTCAAGGCCGTCGGGTACGGGCAGGGTGCGGATCTCGGGAACTGTACTCACCCGTCGAGTATGCCTTGTCAGTCCTTGTGGACAGTCCCGTCAGGGTCCAGCCCCTTGAACGACAGGATCACAATCAGGATCCCGCCGCAGACGATCGCGGAGTCGGCGAGGTTGAAGACCGCGAAGTGCGCGGGCGCGATGAAGTCGACGACTGCTCCCTCGAAGACCCCGGGTGCCCGGAAGATCCGGTCGGTGAGGTTGCCGAGCGCACCGCCGAGAAGCAGACCGAGGGCGAGTGCCCACGGCAGGCTGTAGAGCTTGCGCGCGAGGCGGGCGATCACGACGATCACCACCGCCGCGATGCAGGTGAAGATCACGGTGAAGGCCTCGCCGATGCCGAACGCCGCGCCCGCGTTCCGTACCGCCTCGAACTTCAGCAGATCACCGATGATCTCGATCGGCTCGTGATGCTCCAGCTTGGCCACCACGAGCATCTTGCTGCCGAGGTCGAGCAGGTAGGCGACGAGCGCAACAGCGAACAGCACGGCGATCCGCCGCTTGCCCTTGGGCTGCTCGGCGGGCGCCGCAGCCTCGTCGGCGCCCACTGAATCCGACGTACCGATGATGCGCTCCGCCTCTGCCACGTGAGTCCCTCAACCTAGGTGCCTGACTGAGCACGAGGGTACGGCACACACGTACGGACTCAGCCTCGGCGTTCCTGCTTCTGCTTGTCCTCCACGCACAGTGTGGCGCGCGGGAAAGCCTGCATACGGGCCTTTCCGATCGGCTTGCCGCAAATCTCGCAGAGCCCGTACGTCCCGGCGTCGAGCCGGACCAGCGCGCGCTCGGTCTGTTCCAGCATCTCGCGCGCATTGGCGGCGAGGGCCATCTCGTGCTCGCGCGTGATGTTCTTGGTCCCGGTGTCGGCGTCGTCGTCGCCCGCGCCGTCCCCGGAGTCGCGCATCAGACCGACCAGCGCCTCTTCCGAGGAGCTGATCTCGTTCGTCAGGCGGACCACCTCGCTCTCCAGTCCGGCGCGCGCTTCGGCGACCTCATCCGCCGTCCATGGGTCCTCGCCGGGCCGTACGGCGAGCTCTCCGGGCGGCGTCGCGGCCACTGCAGGCGTCGGGGGCACCGCCACCGCGCTGTCGCCGGCTGTCGATGCCACACCCGCGGTCTTCTTTGCTCCCACCGTCCTGGCTCCTGTCTGCTCCGCGGCCGCAGCCGCCCCCTTGGCCGCGACTGCGGCCTTCTTCGCGGCCTTCTTGGCCACGGCTTTCCTGGCAGGTGCCTTCTTCACCGGCGGCGCCTGGGCCGACGGCACGGCAGTCTCCTCCACGACCGTGGCCTTCTTGGCGGTCGCGTCCTTGGCGGTGGCGTCCTTGGCGGTCGCCTTCTTCGCGGCGGTTTTCGTGGGGGTCGCCTTCTTGGTGGTCGCGTCCTTCGGGGTCTTCTTCGCCGGCGCCTTCTTCGCGGCTTTCTTGGCCGTGGCCTTCGTGGCCACGGCCTTCCTCGCGGTCGTCTGCACGGTCGTCGTCTTTGTCGCGGTCGTGTTCGTGGGGGTCGCCTTCTTCGTCGCAGTGGCCTTCTTCGGGGTGGCCTTCTTCGGGGTGGCTTTCTTGGCAGCCGCTCTCTTGGGCGGTGCCTTCTCGGCAGCCGCTTTCTTGAGCGGTGCCTTCTCGGCAGCCGCTCTCTTGGGCGGTGCCTTCTCGGCAGCCGCTCTCTTGGGCGGTGCCTTCTTGGGCGGTGCCTTCTTGGGCGGTGCCTTCTTGGGCGGTGCCTTCTTGGCGGGAGCCTTGTCGGCGGGAGCCTTCCTCGCAGCCGCCTTCCGGGGCGGTGCCTTTCTGCCCCCTGATGTCTTGGCGGGAGCCTTGTCCGTGGAGTCCTTCCGGGGCGGTGCCCTCCTGGCCCCTGAAGGCTTGGCGGGAGCCTCGTCCGCGGGGGCCTTACCCGCCGACACCTTCCTCAGCGTCGCCGTCGCCGCCGATGTCTGCTTGCCGGTCCTCTTCGCCGCGGCCCTCTTCGCGACGGTGCCCTTCTTGCCGCTCGCATCCTTGGCCGCCGCGTCTGCGGCGCTGGATTTTGCGGACGCCGTCTTCTCGGCGGGCTTCTTCGCCACCATGGCCGCGGCCCCTTCACATATTGTGATCTTGCTCGCGAGTCGGTGCTGGGACGATAAATCGACACCAGCCCCGCGGCAAACGGGGCACGCCGCCGCATGGGCCCGCCCCGGCCTGCGACAAGGCGAACCTGCATCGGTTGTGCCCAGCTCCCCGCCCGGTAATCCGCCACTGGGGCGGAGCCGGACTCCGCCGGGGCGGTATGGCCATTCGGGTCATTCGCGCACCCCGGGGGCGGGCCGCGCCCGGTCCGGCGTAAACCGGTCGGCCGCCCTCCGTACGGGCCCGTACACTGGGCGAAGCGAAAGGCGTGGATGGGGACGAGTAGCTTCGTACGCAGCCATGAGCGACCCGGGGACGGTGAGAGCCCGGGGGCGAGCGCGAGGTGAAGCATCACCCCTGAGCCGCCGGAAGAAAGCCCACGGGACGACCGCGGGCGAGTAGACCCGGCATCGCGACCCCAATGAGGGGGCTCACCGGTCACGGCCGGCGGGCCAAGGAGGGTGGTACCGCGGGAGCACGCGCTCTCGTCCCTCCGACGGAACAGACATTGTCCGTTGGAGGAGCTCGCCGATGACGCCACCCCAGTACAACCAGGTGCCCGCCCAGGTCGACCTGCCCGCGCTCGAGCACGCCGTGCTCGACTTCTGGCGCGAGAGCAAGGTTTTCGCCAAGAGCCTCGCGCAGTCCGAGGGCCGCCCCGAGTGGGTGTTCTACGAGGGCCCGCCGACCGCGAACGGCATGCCCGGAGCGCACCACATCGAGGCCCGCGTCTTCAAGGACGTCTTTCCGCGCTTCCGCACGATGCGCGGCTATCACGTCGCCCGCAAGGCCGGCTGGGACTGCCACGGTCTGCCGGTCGAGCTCGCCGTCGAGAAGGAGCTCGGCTTCTCCGGCAAGAAGGACATCGAGGCGTACGGCATCGCGGAGTTCAACGCCAAGTGCCGTGAGTCCGTGACCCGTCACACGGACGCGTTCGCCGAGCTGACGACCCGCATGGGTTACTGGACCGACCTCGACGACGCCTACCGCACCATGGACCCGTCCTACATCGAGTCGGTCTGGTGGTCGCTGAAGGAGATCTTCAACAAGGGCCTGCTGGTCCAGGACCACCGTGTCGCCCCCTGGTGCCCGCGCTGCGGCACCGGCCTCTCGGACCACGAGCTGGCTCAGGGGTACGAGACGGTCGTGGACCCGTCCGTCTTCGTCCGCTTCCCGCTGACGAGCGGCCCGCTGGCCGGCGAAGCGGCCCTCCTGGTGTGGACCACGACCCCCTGGACCCTGGTCTCCAACACGGCGGTCGCCGCACACCCCGACGTCACGTACGTCGTCGCGACGAACGGCGAGGAGAAGCTCGTCGTCGCGCAGCCGCTTCTCGAGAAGGCCCTCGGCGAAGGCTGGGAGACCACCGGCCAGTCCTTCACGGGCGCGGAGATGGAGCGCTGGACGTACGACCGCCCCTTCGAGCTGGTGGAGTTCCCCGCCCCGGCCCACTACGTCGTCAACGCCGAGTACGTGACGACCGAGGACGGCACCGGTCTGGTCCACCAGTCCCCCGCCTTCGGTGAGGACGACCTCAAGGTCTGCCGCGCTTACGGCCTGCCGGTCGTGAACCCGGTCCGCCCCGACGGCACCTTCGAGGAGGACGTCCGGCTGGTCGGCGGCGTGTTCTTCAAAAAGGCCGACGAGACGCTCGTGCCCGATCTCCAGGCCCGTGGCCTGCTGTTCAGGCACGTTCCGTACGAGCACAGCTACCCGCACTGCTGGCGCTGCCACACCGCGCTGCTCTACTACGCGCAGCCGTCCTGGTACATCCGCACCACCGCCATCAAGGACCGTCTCCTCGAGGAGAACGAGAACACCAACTGGATCCCGGACTCGGTCAAGCAGGGCCGCTACGGCGACTGGCTGAACAACAACATCGACTGGGCGCTCTCCCGTAACCGCTACTGGGGCACGCCGCTGCCGATCTGGCGCTGCGAGGACAACCACCTCACCTGCGTCGGCTCGCGCGCCGAGCTGACGGAGCTGACCGGCACCGACCAGTCGGCGCTGGACCCGCACCGTCCGTACATCGACGATGTGACGTTCCCCTGCCCGACCTGCCGGCAGACGGCCACGCGCGTCCCGGAGGTCATCGACGCCTGGTACGACTCGGGTTCGATGCCCTTCGCGCAGTGGGGCTATCCGTACAAGAACAAGGAGCTCTTCGAGAAGCGCTACCCGGCGCAGTTCATCTCGGAGGCCATCGACCAGACGCGCGGCTGGTTCTACACACTGATGGCCGTCGGCACGCTCGTCTTCGACAAGTCCAGTTACGAGAACGTCGTCTGCCTGGGCCACATCCTCGCCGAGGACGGCCGCAAGATGTCCAAGCACCTGGGGAACATCCTGCAGCCGATCCCGCTGATGGATCAGCACGGCGCGGACGCGGTCCGCTGGTTCATGGCGGCCGGCGGCTCCCCGTGGGCCGCGCGCAGGGTGGGCCACGGCACGATCCAGGAGGTCGTGCGCAAGACCCTGCTCACGTACTGGAACACGGTGGCCTTCCAGGCCCTGTACGCGCGCACGTCCAACTGGGCGCCGTCCGCGGCGGATCCGGCACCGGCGGAGCGCACGGTCCTGGACCGCTGGCTGCTGAGCGAGCTCGGCGCGCTGGTGGACCAGACGACCCAGGCGCTGGAGGCGTACGACACTCAGCGTGCCGGAAAGCTCCTGTCGGCCTTCGTCGACGACCTGTCCAACTGGTACGTACGCCGCTCGCGCCGCCGCTTCTGGCAGGGCGACGCCGCCGCGCTGCGTACGCTGCACGACGTCGTCGAGACTGTGACGCGTCTCATGGCCCCGCTCACCCCCTTCATCACGGAGCGGGTCTGGCAGGACCTGATCGTCCCGGTGACGCCGGACGCCCCGGAGTCGGTTCATCTGTCGACCTGGCCGGCGGCCGATCTGGACGCCATCGACCCCACCCTCTCCTCCCAGATGGCGCTGGTCCGCCGCCTGGTGGAGCTGGGCCGCGCCACCCGCGCGGAGTCCGGGGTCAAGACGCGTCAGCCGCTGTCCCGGGCGCTGGTCGCGGCGGCGGGCTTCGAGTCCCTCTCCCCCGAGCTGCACGCGCAGATCACGGAGGAGCTGAACGTCTCGTCCCTCGCCTCACTCTCCGAGGTCGGCGGCTCGCTGGTCGACACCACGGCCAAGGCGAACTTCCGCGCGCTGGGCAAGCGCTTCGGCAAGGGCGTCCAGGCGGTCGCTAAGGCGGTCGCCGAGGCGGACGCCGCCGCGCTCTCGCTGGCCCTGCGCGAGGGCAACGCGACCGTCTCCGTGGACGGCGAGACGATCACCCTCTCCCCGGAGGAGGTCATCATCACGGAGACCCCGCGCGAGGGCTGGTCGGTGGCGTCCGACTCGGGCGCGACGGTCGCGCTGGACCTGGAGATCACTCCGGAGCTGCGGCTCGCGGGCCTGGCGCGTGACGCGATCCGCCTGATCCAGGAGGCGCGCAAGAACAGCGGCCTGGACGTCGCGGACCGCATCGCGGTGAGCTGGTCCTGCACGGACCCGTCCACGACCCAGGCCCTGACGGAGCATGCGGGCCTGATCGCGGACGAGGTCCTGGCGACGACGTTCACGACCACCCCGGCGGACGACACCTTCGGCACCCCGTTCGAGGACGAGGGTCTGTCCCTGACGTTCCGCCTCCGCAAGGCGTAACCGTCCCAGCGAGGGGCCCGGGCTACGGCTCGGGCCTCTTTGCTTTCCCCCACCCCGCCCCTTCCCGTAACTGGGGCTCCGCCCCAGACCCCCCACCACAAAAGCCGGTGGGGGGGGGGGTGGGGGGGGGGGGGGGGCCCCACACCCCCCCCGCCGGGCGTCACCCGCGCCCGGCGCG
>NZ_JBIAPW010000032.1:0-96298 GCF_042888505.1 Streptomyces sp. NPDC002870 | reverse complement strand
GCGCGCCCCCGCCCCCCCCCCCCCCCCCCCCCCCCCCCCCGCCCCCCCGCCCCCCCCCCCCCCCCCCCCCCCCCCCCCCCCCGACTCGCCGCCCTTACGGGCGGACCTATTGAATTCTCGTTCAATTCGCCGTCTACCAGCGGTACCAGCGCGACCTCGTGCCTGTCGACGCGGTGCTCCGCACCAAGAATCCCAGGAGCCAGATGGCAAGCACGATCAGTGCTATCCACCAGAGCACCTTCACGGCGAATCCGGCTCCGAAGAGAATCAGTGCCAGAAGCAGAACGAGCAGGATGGGAACCATTTTCTGCACCTCCATGCGGACGGGTGCCCGGAATCCCCCTGCCTACACGTCCGTTCGGCCGCAGGGTTTGACGCACGTTTGACAAGTGCGGCTGCGGGCATGCGGCCCGGTGAGTGCGATATAAGGAGCTGACTCGGCGCAAGCAGGGTTCACAATACGGAGGTGTCCGGTGATGGGGAAAGCCGACGAAGTGCGTGATCGCGGTCGGGACGAAACCCCGGAGGAAAGGGCCGACCGGCGCTGGGCCGAACTCCTTCAAGAATTGCGGGTCGCCCAGACCGGTGTGCAGATCCTCTTCGGATTTCTGCTCACGGTGGCCTTCCAGCCGCGCTTCGCCGCTCTCTCCGATACCAATCGGACGATCTATACGATCACGGTGCTGCTGGGGGCGGCCACGACCGGCGCTCTGATCGGCCCGGTGTCCTTCCACCGGCTTCTCACCGGCCAGCGGCTGAAGCCCCAGACGGTCATCTGGGCCTCTCGCCTCACCGTGGTCGGGCTGTTCCTCCTGCTGTGCACGATGGCGTCTGCCCTGCTCCTCATCCTGCGCGTGGTCGTCGACGACACGCTGGCGATGTGGCTGGTGGTGGGGATGGTCGTGTGGTTCGTCCTGTGCTGGCTGGTGTTTCCGGCGTGGGCCCGCGTCATTTACCGGGACGACCGCTGAGAGGCGCGGTTCAACCCCGGGGAACGCCAGACGTCTTGGGAGATGTAAGAGAGGGGTGGGGTGGGTGCAGACCCCTGGGAGTGTGGCGGTACTGTGCGCGCACCGCCATATGGGTGGTGGCGCGGCAACCGTGGAGGATTTTGTGACAGCAATCAATAGATCGTGGCGCCGTTCGGGGGCTCTGGTAGCGGTGGCGACGGCCGGCGTCTTCGGCGTCGGCCTGGCCGCCGGCCCGGCGCAGGCGCACACCCCGGTGTGGTCGGTGACCTGCACCGAGGTCCAGATCGACCTGACCCAGTACAGCTCCCAGGTCGAAAACACCGTGAGCGTCACCGTGGACGGCAAGGACCTGCTGCCCACCGAGACGTTCAAGAAGGAGTTCCACAAGAAGCTCGAGCTGCCCAAGCACAGCAGCGAGCTCTCCGTCCGCCTGGTGGTCAAGGCCGGCGACGGCGACAACTTCTCGCGCGACGAGACCAAGAAGGCGCCGGTCTGCGAGGGCGAGAGCACCCCGCCGGCCACTCCGCCGGCCACCCCGACGCCGCCGGCCACGCCGACCCCGTCGGCCACGCCGACTCCCTCGGACACGCCCACCACGGCCACTCCCACGCCGAGCAGCTCCACCAGCTCCGCCGAGGTGCCGCCGGCCAAGCCGACCTCCAACTCGGGTGACCTGGCCGAGACGGGCTCTTCCAGCTCCACTCCGCTGATCGCCGGCGCTGCCGCCGCGGTCATCGTCGCGGGTGGCGGCATCATGTGGGCCGCGCGCAAGCGTCGTAGCGCCCAGCACTGACCTGGGCGCGTCGCCGCGGACGAACCGCGGCGCGTCGCCGAAGCGGGGGGGGGGGGGGGGGGGGGGGGGCCGCCCCCCCCCCCCCCCCCCCGCGGGCGGGGGGGGCGGGCCGGGGGGGGGCGGGGCCGCCCCCCCCCCCCCCCCCCCCCCCCCCCCCCCCCGCCGCGCGCGGGGGGGGCCCCCCCCCCCCCCCCCCCCCCCCCCCCCCCCCCCCCCGCTTCGCTGTCAGGCGGCGGCCGGTGTGTAGTGCGCCGCCTCGTCGCCCTCGACGACCCGGCTGAGCCCTCCGTCGACGCCGACAGGGACATCGCCGGCGACTGTCACCCGGTGCAGCAGCCGCGGCAGATCGCCGTAGTCGTCGGGCGCGTAGTGCTGCGTGCTGCGGTTGTCGAAGAGGACCAGGTCGCCCGGCGCCCAGGTCCAGCGGACGACGTTCTCCGGGCGGGTCACGTACGACTGGAGGATCCGCAGGATGTCGCGGGACTCGGACGGGGACAGGCCCACCAGAGACTGCGCGAAGCCGCCGATGAACAGGCCGCGTTCGCCAGACTCGGGGTGGACGCGCACCACGGGGTGCTCGGTGCGGTACTTCCTCGAGACGAACTGCCTGCGGTGCTCGGCGGCCTTCTCGCTCTTCGGCTCGGCATAGTCGTACGCGTTGGTGTGGACGGCCCACAGCCGGTCGGCCAGCTCGCGCAGTGCCTCGGGCAGATCCCGGTAGGCGGCCGCCGAGTTGGCGATCAGGGTGTTGCCGCCGTACGGCGGGACCACGAGGCTGCGCAGCGTGGACGCCTTGGGCGGGGTGCGCAGGAACGTGACGTCGGTGTGCCACTGGTTGGCGCGGATGCCCTCGTCCCCGTCGACCGGCAGGATGTGCGGCCGGCCCTCGACGGACGGAACCGTGGGGTGCGCGGTGGTGAGCTCGCCGAACAGCGAGGCGAACCGTAGCTGAGCGGCGTCGTCGAGCCGCTGCTCGCGGAAGAAGAGCGCCTTGTGCTCGACGAGCGCCGCGTTGATCTCGGTCACGATGGCGGGGTCGATGTCGGTGGAGATGTCGGTGCCGAGGATCTCGGCGCCGATACGGCCGCCGATCCGGCGGATGTCGAAACCGGTACTGGTCATGCTGAACTGCCTTTCTATGGTGATGAGTTGACGGGGAATCAGTGGGAAAGGGCCGACCGGCCTGCCGGGCGCTGAAGGCCGTAGTGGTCGCGCAGGGTGCGGCCGCTGTACTCGGTGCGGAACAGCCCCCGGTCCTGCAGCAGGGGGACGACCTGGTCGACGAAGTCGTCGAGTCCGCCCGGCAGATACGGCGGCATGATGTTGAAGCCGTCTGCCGCGCCCTCGGTGAACCACTGCTCCAGCTGGTCCGCGATCTGCTCGGGCGTGCCGGCGAAGACCCGGTGGCCGCGGCCGCCGCCGAGCCGGGCGATCAGCTGCCGGATGGTGAGCTGCTCGCGCCTGGCGAGCTCGGCGACCAGTGTGAAGCGGGACTTGTTGCCGTTGATGTCCTGCTCCTCGGGGAGCTCGGGCAGCGGACCGTCCAGCGGCAGTCCGCTCAGGTCCGTGCCGAGCATCCCGGACAGCTGCTGGAGCCCGTACTCCGGGACCTGCAGCCCCGTGAGCTCGTCCTCCAGTGCCAGCGCCTCGGCCTCGGTCCCACCGATGACCGGGCAGATGCCGGGCAGGATCTTCAACTGGCCCGGTGCGCGGCCGAACTTCGCGAGCCGCGACTTGAGGTCCTTGTAGAAGGTCTGTCCGTCGGCGAGAGTCTGCTGGGCGGTGAACACGGCCTCCGCGTACCGGGCCGCGAACTCCTTGCCGTCCTCGGACGACCCGGCCTGCACCAGCAGCGGATGTCCTTGGGGTGAGCGCTGTATGTTGAGCGGCCCGTCGACCCGGAAATGGTTGCCGCGGTGCTCGATCGCCCGTACGGCGCCCTCCTCCGAATAGACGCCGCGCTCGCGGTCGATCACCGGCGCGTCGTCCAGCCAGCTGTCCCACAGCTCCTTGGTCACATCGAGGAACTCGGCCGCACGCTCGTAGCGCAGAGCGTGCTCCAGATGCTCTTCGAGGCCGAAGTTCCTGGCCTCTGCGACATTGCCGGAGGTGACGATGTTCCAGCCGGCTCGCCCGCGGCTGATGTGGTCGAGCGAGGCGAACTTGCGGGCCACATGGAAGGGTTCGTTGAAGGTCGTGGACACGGTGGCGATCAGGCCGATGCGCTCGGTGGCGACGGCCAGCGCCGAGAGCAGTGTGAGCGGCTCGAAACCGCCGACCGCGTTGAAGCGGGCATTGCCCCACAGAGCGACGCCGTCCGCGAGGAACAGCGAGTCGAGCCTGCCGCGTTCGGCGGTACGGGCCAGCTCCTGGAAGTACGAGAGATCGGTGATCCGCTCGGGCTGGGTGCGCGGATGGCGCCAGGCGGCATCGTGATGACCGGCGTTCATCAGGAACGCGTTGAGATGGAACTGGCGTGGAGAGTCGGTGGACATGGGCGGATCCTCAGCTTCCGGTCGGGGTGCGCCAGGACGTGAAGCGGCGTTCCAGGGCCACGAGCAGCTGGTTGAAAGCCACGCCGATGGCGGAGATGGTGATGATCCCGGCGTACATCTCGGGGATCGCGAAGTTGAACTGCGAGGCGTTGACGAGATAGCCCAGCCCCGCCTTGGCGCCCACCATCTCGGCGGCGACGAGCACCAGGATCGCCACCGCGCCGGCCAGCCGGATGCCGGTGAAGACCGTAGGCACGGAGGCGGGCAGGATCACCTTCTGGAAGATCTTCGGCGCGGGCAGATCCATCGACTTGGCCAGCCTCAGCAGGGTCGGATCGACGCTGCGTACGGCGCTGATGGTGTTCAGCAGGATCGGCCAGGTGCACGCGTACAGCACGATCGAGATCTTTGACGTCTCGCCGATGCCGAGGAGCAGGACGAACACCGGCAGCAGCGCGAGCGCGGCGGTGTTGCGGAAGACCTCCAGCAGCGGGTTCAGGAGATCCGCGAGCGGCCGGTACCAGCCGATCAGCAGGCCGAGCGGCACCGCGACGGCGACCGCCAGCCCGAATCCGGTGAGCGAGCGGCCGAGGCTGGCCTGCGCGTGCTCGGCGAGCTGCCCGTCGAGCAGCAGCTGCCACCAGGCGACGGCGACTTCGGAGAACGGCGGCAGGAACGTCCGGTCGACCAGGCCGAGCCGGGGCGCGGTCTCCCACACCGCTATCAGCGCCGCGATCGCCACGGTCCGGGTGATGACCGCCAGCAGGGCCCGGCCTGTGCGCCGAAGGGGGGCGGGCAGTGCGCGGGTGCGGCCGGGGTCCGCGAGCGCCGGTTCTGTGCGCTGCGCGCCGCCCGCATCGGCGGCTGTCACCAGCACTTTTTCGGTGGTGATGCTCATGGCGTTGCGGCCTCCCTCTCCTCTTGCTGGGCCCGGCTGACCTCGTCGCGCAGCAGGCTCCAGATCTGGTGGCGGTGGTGCGCGAACTCGGGGCTGGAGCGCGGATCCTCGTCGGCGCTGCGCTCGCCCAGGCGGATCGGCACGACCTCCTTGATCCGGCCGGGCCGCGAGGTGAGTACGGCCACCCGCTGACCGAGGTGGACGGCCTCGTCGATGCCGTGCGTGATGAACACGATCGTCTTGCCGGTGCGCTGCCAGATCCGCAGCAACTCGTCCTGGAGGGACTCGCGGGTCTGTGCGTCGAGTGCCGCGAACGGTTCGTCCATCAGCAGCACGTCGGGGTCGTAGGCGAGGCTGCGGGCGATGGCGACGCGCTGGCGCATACCGCCGGACAGCTCGTGCGGATGCCGGTCCTCGAAGCCGGTGAGACCGACGAGCGCCAGATACTCCCTGGCCCGCTCGGCCCGTCCGCGCCGGGGCACCTGGGTGGCTTCCAGTCCGAACTCCACATTGCCCTGGGCGGTGCGCCAGGGGAGCAGGGCGTACTGCTGGAAGACGATGCCCCGGTCCAGGCCGGGGCCGGTGACCGGCTCACCGTCCAGCAGGATCTGACCCGAGGTGGGCTCGGACAGACCGCCGAGGAGGTCGAGCAGCGTGGATTTCCCGCAGCCGCTCGGGCCGACGATGACCACGAACTCACCGGCGGCGATGTCGAGATCGATGCCGTCCAGGGCGACGACGCTCTGCTGCTTTCCGCGTACGGAGAAAGTCTTGCCGACGCCCCGGAAGCTGATTTTCGCGGTCATGGGATCAACTCCCCCTCTTGGCCCGGGCTTTGTTGAACTCATTGGTGTAGAGATCGGGGACGCGCACCTGCCCGGATTTGAT
This sequence comes from Streptomyces sp. NPDC002870, assembly GCF_042888505.1. Taxonomy (NCBI): domain Bacteria; kingdom Bacillati; phylum Actinomycetota; class Actinomycetes; order Kitasatosporales; family Streptomycetaceae; genus Streptomyces; species Streptomyces sp. NPDC002870. The sequence continues at coordinate 90,253 of NZ_JBIAPW010000032.1, read as the reverse complement.
GTCGCCGCGCTCGGCCAGCCAGTCGGCCCAGACCGCCAGTTCCTTCTCCGCTATCCGGCCGCCGGGTTCCGAGACGCCGTAGGACTGCCAGTGCTTGAGCGCGTCGGCGCTCTCGTTGCGCTTGCGTTTGGCGACGATCTCGGTCATCCGGGCGACGACCTCGTCGCGGGGTGTCGTACGGGACCAGTCCAGGGCCTTGCCCACTCCGGTGACGAAGGTCCGCACCGTCTCCGGGTTCTGTTCGATGAAGCGCTCGGTGAGCACATAGGTGCCGGCGCTGAAGGCCCCGCGCAGTTCGTAGTCGCTGAAGAGTTTCCGTACGCCGCCGGTCTCCAGCGCCTTGTCGCGCAGGATGCCGCCGAGGACGGCCACGTCGATCTGGCGCTGACGCAGGGACTGTTCGGTGTTGACGGGCGGCACGACGATCCGCTCGACCTGCTCGGCCTCCGCCCGGCTCAGCCCGTTCTTCTTGAGGTAGATGTCGAGCATCGCCTCGGCGTGGGCGCCGAGGGTGTTCATCCCGACCTTCTTGCCTATGAGGTCGCGGGGTGTGCGAATCGCGCTCTTCTCGGCGACGTAGTAGCCGCTGTAGGCGTACTTGTCGGAGCCGTAGTAGCTGATGACCGCCTTGATGGGCGCCTTGCGGGCGGCGAGCTTGACCACCGCGCCGTTGAACGCGCCGCCGAAGTCGGTCTGGCCGGACGCTGCCGACTGGATGTCCTGCGGGCCGCTGATGGTGTTGCCCACCCAGTCGAGCTTCAGATCGCCCAAATAGCCCAGGGAGGCGGCGAGTTCGGGCGGGGTGACCGCGCCGGCCGAACCCTGGTAACGGAGCGTTGTGGTATTGCGTGTGCCGCTGCCGCTCGCTGTGCCGCAGCCGGCGGCCGCCAGCGCGGAGAGGCCGGAGAGCACAAGGAAAGTGCGTCGGGATGTGGTCATCAGTCATTTCCGTTTCGGGGTACGCGAAGATGCCTGAATCATCGCGCGAAGGAGGGTGCACAAAGGGCGCGGTTCATTCAGGTGAAGCGGGCTGCATGAATTCGGCAGGTGAATTCTGCGAAGGCTCTGCCAAAAGGATTACCGCGCGGTGGGAGAGGGGTTGCTCAGCCCGCCGGGAGCGCCCCGGAGCAGGGGCTCGGCGCGGAGAAGTCAGCTGGGGGTGTTTCAGCGGCCGGCGGCACAGAGTGCGCTGGCGTGACGTCGGAGATCGACGTGCAGGCGCGATACGAGAATGTCAGCTTGACTCACACCGCAGAGAATGGCAGCGACTTCCGGCCACGTCAATGCACTTCGGAAATCGTCTTGCATGGTGAATTGTTACGGGTTTCTTGCGCGATTGTTGCTCGCGCCCCGGCCTCGCTCGACACCTGCCCACCGAAGATCGAGTGCTGATGGCAACGCCCGTGACAGCCCCTGTTCTTCCTGGTGTTCCCGCGGCCCCCTGGTGCGTTCCCCCGAGCGACGCGATGCTGTGCGCCGACAGCGCTTACTGCGTGCTCAACTAGTCGTATTTCAGGAGTAGTTGTGGGCCTTGGCAGAGCAAGACGCTCCGTCGTGCTGGTCGCGACGTTGTCCGCACTGACGGCGGGGGCGGTATCCCCCTCCGTAGCCGATACCACCCCCGACCCCCGTCCCCGTGACTCCGCCGAAGTACTGCGTCCGATCGCCCCGCCACCCGCGAGCGCTCCGGCAGGACGTCCCACGGCCATTGCCGACGGCGACGGTATCGAGACCGCGCGCAGCTCCCGGCCGATCGCCCCGGGTGTCCGCCTCACCTCGTACGACCGGCTCGAATCCAACAAGTGGCTGCGGGTCGACGCACTCTCCGTCGATCTCGACGGCAGCGGCGCACAGGCCGACTACCTCTCATCGGGCAAGGTCGCCGACCGCCGCACGGTCTCCGAACTCGCCGCCGGTCACGACGCCGGACCCGGCCGGCGCACGGTCGCCGCCATCAACGCCGACTTCTTCGACATCAACCAGACCGGCGCTCCGCAGGGCCCCGGCATCAAGGACGGCAAGGTCACCCACTCGCCGGCCACCGGCGCCAACCGGGCCGTCGGCATCGGCCCCGGTAGCGCGGGTCGCGTCCTGCAGCTCTACTTCGACGGCACCCTGACGCTGCCGTCGGGGCCGCACCCGCTGACCGCGTACAACGCCGCGAACGTCCCGGCCGGCGGCATCGGCGCGTACACCGCGGACTGGGGAACCGCCGACCGTGCCCTGACCGTGGACGCCGCAACTCCCGTCGCCGAAGCGCTCGTACGGGACGGCAAGGTCGTCGCGGTCACGGGAAGGCCCGGCACCGGGCCGATCGCCTCGGACGCCACCGTCCTGGTCGGACGGGATGCCGGCGCCGGACTCCTCGCCGCGCTGCGCCCCGGCGACCCGGTGTCCCTGGAGTACCGGCCGCGCACCGACAGCGGCCCCGTCCCGCGCACCGCGGTCGGCGGCCGTGAACTCCTCGTCGTCGACGGCGTACCCCAGAACCACGAGGGCGAGGGCAACAACACCGCCGCCCCCCGCACCGCCGTCGGCTTCTCCAAGGGCGGCAGCGCGATGCAGGTCATCACCGTTGACGGCAGACAGGCCGACAGCGGCGGGGTGACGCTCACCGAACTCGGCCTGATGATGAAGCAGGCCGGTGCCCACAGCGCGCTCAACCTCGACGGCGGCGGATCCTCGACGCTCCTCGCGCGCGAGCCCGGCAGCGACGCCCTGAAGGTGGAGAACAGCCCCTCCGACGGCAGCGAGCGCACGGTGCCCAACGGGCTCGCGCTCACCGCTCCCGACGGCAGCGGACGGCTGCGCGGCTTCTGGGTCGAGACCCGCACCCCCGCAGGGAGCGCCCCAACCGCCGATCCGGTCAAGGGCGGCCACCCCGAGCGGGTGTTCCCCGGACTGACCCGCCGGCTCACCGCGGACGGATACGACGAGACGTACGGACCGGCGGCGGGAACACCGCACTGGCGTGCCGTACGGCCCTCGGTGGGCCGGGTCGACGGCCACGGCGTGTTCCGGGCGCGGCACAGCGGCACCACCGAGATACGTGCCGAACGCGCCGGCGTCCACGGCAGCATCGAACTGACCGTCCTCGACGACCTGGCCCGGATCGAGCCGACCACCCGACGCGTCGGCCTCGCGGACTCGAGCGCCACCGGCACCTTCGGCATCCTCGGCCTCGACGCGCAGGGCAACAGTGCACCCGTCGAACCCGGCGATGTGCAACTCGCCTACGACCACACGCTGTTCGACGTACGCGACGACGGCCGGGGCTCCTTCGCCGTCACTTCCCGTACGGGCGCGGGCGCCGGGCGGATCACGGCAACCGTCGCCGGCGTCACCACCGCCCTCGCCGTCAGCGTCGGCCTCGCCGAACAGCCGGTGTCGGCCCTCGACGACGCGGCGTCCTGGACCTTCAGCCAGGCGCGCGCGAGCGGTTCGGTCGCGGCGACGCCCCACGGGCAGAGCGGCACCGGCCTGGAACTCAGCTACGACTTCACGCAGTCGACCGCGACCCGCGCCGCGTACGCCAACCCGCCGCGGCCGATCGCCGTCCCGGGTCAGCCGCAGTCCTTCACCCTCTGGATCAAGGGCGACGGCAAGGGGGCGTGGCCCACTCTGCACCTCAAGGACGCGGCCGGATCCGACCAACTGCTGCGTGGCCCCTACGTCACCTGGACCGGCTGGCGGCAGGTGACCTTCGCCGTCCCGCCCGGGGCCGCGATGCCGCTGTCGGTGTACCGCTTCTATCTGGCCGAGACCGCTGCCGCCAAGCAGTACACCGGGAAGATCGTGATCGACGGCCTCACGGCACAGGTGCCGCCGACCGTCGATGTGCCGGAACAGCCGCGTACGGCCGATCCGCTGATCGACCCCGCGGCAGAAACCGAGGACAGGGACTGGCGGTTCGCTGTCATGTCCGACGCGCAGTTCGTCGCCCGCGACCCCGACAGCGCGATCGTGGCGCAGGCGCGGCGTACCCTGCGCGAGATCAAGGCCGCGCGGCCCGACTTCGTCGTCGTCAACGGCGACCTCGTCGACGAGGGTTCGCCCGCGGACCTCGCGTTCGCGAGGCGCGTGCTGACCGAGGAGCTGGGGGACGAGCTGCCCTGGTACTACGTGCCCGGCAACCATGAGGTCATGGGCGGGAAGATAGACAACTTCATCACCGAATTCGGCCCCGCGCACCGTACGTTCGACCATCGCGGCACGCGCTTTCTGACGCTGGACACGTCGAGCCTCACGCTGCGCGGCGGGGGCTTCGACCAGATCAAGGAGGTACGGGCGCAGCTCGACGCGGCCGCCAAGGACCCGCACATCGGCTCGGTGATGCTCGTCGAGCATGTCCCGCCGCGCGACCCGACCGTCCAGAAGGGCAGCCAGCTGAGCGACCGCAAGGAGGCGGCGCTGATCGAGCAGTGGCTCGCGGAGTTCCGCCGTACGACGGGCAAGGGCGCGGGGCTCATCGGCAGCCACGTCGGCGTCTTCCATGCCGAGCACGTGGACGGCGTGCCGTACCTGATCAACGGCAACTCGGGCAAGAGTCCGGCGGGCCCGGCGGACAAGGGCGGCTTCACGGGCTGGTCGCTGGTCGGCGTCGACAAGGTCTCGCGGGGCGAGCAGTCGGTGGGCCGCCTCAGGCCGTGGGAGGGCGGGTCGGACTGGGTCTCCGTCCAGACCCGCGCCCATGTCGACGGGCTGGCCCTGGACGCGCCCGCGGCGCTGCGGCCCGGCGACAGCGAGGACGCCGGCGCGACGGTCACTCAGGGGGCGCGCCGGGTTCCGGTGGCATTTCCGCTGAGCGCGGACTGGACGGGATCGCCGAATCTGTACATCGGCGCCCCGGAGAACGCCCGCCACCGCCACGCGGCGGCGTTCGACCCGACGACGGGCCGGCTGACGGCCCTGCGACCGGGGACGGTCACGCTGGCGGTGACGGTGGGCGGCGTGTCGCAACGTACGGAGGTCCGCATAACGGCGGAGGGAGCGGGGGGTGGGCCGGGCGGCCTAGAGCGGGTCCCAGCGGCTTGAGCGGGGTGGGCCGGGCGGCCGGGACACATCTGCCTGCGCGTAGCGGCCTCGGACCCGGAAGGGGGTGCGGGGCGGCGGCGCGGCCGCCGTGTCCCGGCTCCCGGTACGCGGCGAGGCCTGGCTCTGCCCGGGAGGGATCAGCTGCCCCCGCTCGCCGTGCGGGAAGCCCCCGCAGCGGGCAGCCTTGGTCGTGAGCGTTGCGGAGGAGGTGGTTGCCCTTGTCCGATCCGCTCGCCCCAGGGGCCGCAGAAGCCGCAGAGCCGGACGGCGGGGGCGAGGGCTCCCACCCCCTCCTGTCGCTTGCGCTCGCCGGGATGATGAACGATGTCCAGGCCCACTCCGGAGCCGTCTATCTGCTCTCGCACGACGACAAGGTCCTCGAGATGGCCGTCATGGCCGGGCTGCCCCGCGCCTTCGCGGCGCCCTGGGAACGCGTCTCGGTCGGCTCGCCCATCCCCGTCGCCGAGGCGGTGCGCGAGCGGGAGCTGATCTGGGTCGCGGGTGAGGAAGACATGGCCCGCCGCTATCCCCGCATCGCGGTGGTCCTGCCCTATCCGTTCACCCTCGCCGCACTGCCCATCACGACCGCCCACACCGTGTACGGCGCCGTCTTCGTCACCTGGCCCGGCTCCCATCCGCCCGAGATATCCGCTACCGAACGCGGCCGTCTCACCGCCGCCTGCGACCGCCTCGCCCTGCGGCTGGCACGCGCCGCGCAGCAGGGCCGTGCCGTCGTCCCCGAGGCGGACTTCCTCGGGCCCTCCGCCATGACCGGGACGTCCGGCGCGATCCAGGCCGTGCACATGCTGGCGCGGATGCCGGACGGGATGTGCTCCCTGGATGTCAACGGACTCGTGACGTACGCCAACCCCGCCGCCGGCGAACTGCTCGGCATCCCCGTGCCCGGGCTGCTGGGAAACCTGCTGTGGTCGGCCCTGCCGTGGCTGAACGACCCGGTGTACGAAGACCGCTACCGGGCGGCCATGATCAGCCAGCACGCCACGTCCTTCGTGGCGCTGCGTCCGCCGCAGGACTGGCTGATGTTCCGCTTCCACCCGAGCAGAAGCGGCATCAGCGTGCAGATCACCCCGGCCCGCGGAACCGTCCGGGAGATGCCCCACGACGCACCGGCTGAGCAGCCCGCGGGCCTGGTGGCGATATCCCACATCCTCAACTTGGCCAGCGCGCTGACCGAGGCCGTCGGCGTGTCCGACGTGATCGAGCTGGTCGCGGACGAGATCATGCCGGCCGTCGGGAGCCGCGGGCTGGTCATGCTCGCGGCGGAGGCCGGGCGGCTGCGCGTCCTTGGTCAGCGCGGCTATCAGAACCCGCAGATCGTGGAGCGGTTCGACGGCATGCCCCTGGCCGCCCAGACTCCCGGCGCCCAGACGCTCGCGACCGGAGTGCCGTCCTTCTTCGAGTCGCGCGAACAGCTGGAGCACATCTATCCCGCGCGCTTCGCGACCCGTGACGGCATGGCCGCCTGGGCATATCTGCCGCTGATCGCATCCGGACGGCCCGTCGGCACCTGCGTACTCAGCTACTCGGAGCCGCACCACTTCTCCACCGACGAGCGCGCCGTTCTCACCAGCCTCGGCGGCCTCATCGCCCAGGCACTGGAACGGGCCAGGCTCTACGACACCAAACACCTGCTGGCCCACGGCCTCCAGGCCGCACTGCTGCCGCACTCCCTGCCCACCCTGCCCGGCCTGGAGGTCGCCGCGCGCTATCTGCCCGGCACCCAGGGCATGGACATCGGCGGCGACTTCTACGACCTGATGCGCACCGGCGACGCGGTCATCGGAGATGTGCAGGGCCACAACGTCACCGCCGCCGGGCTGATGGGCCAGGTCCGCACCGCCGTCCGCGCCTACACTGCGGCCGCCCAGCCGCCCGGCAAGGTCATGGAGAGCACCAACCGGCTGCTGATCGACCTCGACGCGGATCTGCTGGCGAGCTGCGTCCATCTGCACCTTGACCTGCCGGCCGCCCGCGGCCTGCTGGCCCGCGCCGGACACCCCCAGCCGCTGCTCCGCGATCCGGACGGGCGGGTCCAGATCCTGGATCTGGCCGGCGGCCCGCTGCTCGGCGTCGACCCGCGGGCCGTTTACCCCACCACGGCGGTGCCGCTGCCCCCGGGATCCGTACTGGTCCTGTACACGGACGGTCTGATCGAGGTGCCCGGCGTCGACATGGACGACGCCCTGGTGGACCTGGCCGCACTGCTGGCAAGCACCCCCGACCAGCCGCTCGAAGCGCTGGCCGACACCCTGATCGGTCACGCGACGCGCAGCCGTGAACGCAGCGACGACACGGCGCTGTTGCTGCTCCGCCCGGAACGCTGAGCGGAGCGGGCCCGCGCGATCAGGCGCAATCAGGCATGATCGGGGAGCGATCGGGTGAGATCGCAGACGATCACCTGGTCGAGCCGGAGGCCCTCAACTCGCCTTCCCCCAGGGGCTCGAAGAACCGGGCCACGTGCGCGTCCGTCACCCCCGACAGCTCCGCGGGCGACCAACGCGGCCTGCGGTCCTTGTCGATGACCTGTGCCCGTACGCCCTCCACCAGATCGGGCTGCGAGAGACCCGCGCACGAGACGCGGTACTCCTGGTCGAGCACCAACTCCAGCACCCCCAGCTGCCGGGCCCGGCGCAGCGCGGCGAGCGTCACCTTCAGCGCGGTGGGGGACCGGGTCAGGATCGTCTCTGCGGCCTCTTTCGCCGCCGGGTCGCCGTGGTCGAGCAGCCGGTCGAGGATCTCCTCCACGGATCCGGCGGCATAGCACTTGTCGATCCACTCGCGTTGCCGGGCCAGTTCACCCTCCGGCGGGGCCTGCGCGTACCGCCGCACCGCCTCGGCCGCATCCAGCCCGGCGAGCGACGCGGTGAACTCCGACAGCCGGCTCGACGGTATGAAGTGATCGGCGAGCCCGCACAGCAGCGCGTCGGCCGCGCCCACCGCGGTGCCGGTGAGCGCGAGATGAGTGCCGAGCTCCCCGGGAGTCTGTGCGAGCAGATGCGTACCGCCTACGTCCGGCACGAAGCCGATGCCCGTCTCCGGCATGGCGACGGCGGAGCGCTCGGTGACGACGCGTACATCGCCGTGCGCCGAGATGCCGACTCCGCCACCCATGACGATGCCGTCCATGAGGGCGACATAGGGCTTGGAGTAGCGGGCGATACGGGCGTTGAGGCGGTACTCGTCCCGCCAGAAGTCGATCGACGCGTTCGTGCCCGCGACCGCGTCCGCGTGAATGGCGCGGATGTCGCCGCCCGCGCACAGCCCCCGTTCACCGGCTCCGGAGATCACCACGACCGCGACGGATTCGTCCGGCTCCCACTGTGCGAGCGCCGCGTCGATGGTGCGGACCATCGGGTGGGTGAGGGCGTTGAGAGCCCGGGGACGGTTGAGCGTGATGTACCCCGCGCGGCCCTCGGTGCGCAGCAGTACGGAGTCGTCGAGGGCCATCGGTGTTCCTTCCTGGGACGGATCTTCTTCGTCCATCCTCGCGCACGTGGCTACGGCTCCTTCAGGCGCGCCTCGTGTTCGGGCTCTTCCCGCCAGTCCGACCAGTCGGTACGTTCCTGGGTGAGCTGGAGACGGCAGGCCGGACACCCGGTCCGAGGCGACGGAGGCCCCCATGTCAGAGCGCGCACCACAGATTGCAGGCCGCTGCGACGAACGCTTCGAGGCGGTGCGCGCCGCCTTCGAGGAGAACTTCCGCGCTCTCGGCGAACTCGGCGCGGCCGTGACCGTGTTCCTCGACGGAGAGAGCGTCGTCGACCTGTGGGGCGGCTGGGCGGACGAGGCGCGCACCCGCCCGTGGGAGCGGGCGACCCTGGTCAATGTGTGGTCGACGACCAAGGGTCCCACCGCCCTGTGCGCGCATCTGCTCGCCGACCGGGGGCTGCTCGATCTGGACGCCCCCGTCGCGACCTACTGGCCGGAGTTCGCCGCGGCCGGCAAGGAAGCAATTCCCGTACGCCATCTGCTCTCGCACCGCGCGGGCCTGGCCGGGCTGCGCGAGCCGCACACCCTCGACCAGCTCTACGACTGGGAGCTGACCACCGCCCGCCTCGCCGCCACTGAGCCGTGGTGGGAGCCGGGCACCCGCTCCGGCTACCACGCCATGACCTACGGATTCCTGGTCGGAGAGGTCGTCCGGCGGATCACCGGACAGCTGCCGGGGGAGTTCCTGCACCAGGAGATCACCGGCCCGCTCGGCATCGACTTCACCATCGGGCTGCCGGGGAAGGAGGCCGGGCGCGCCGCCCAGCTGGTTCATCCGCCCGCCGCGTCGAGCAGCGAACAGGCCGCGATCTTCGCCCAGTTGCAGCCGGTCGCCCTGGCGGCCCTGGTCAATCCGGCTGTCGGCGCGTCCGACGCCAACACCCCGGCGTGGCGCGCGGCCGAGATCCCCGCCGCCAACGGCCACGGCACCGCCCGTGCGGTCGCCGCGCTGTACGGAATCCTCGCCGGACGCGGGGAGTTCGCCGGCCGGCGCGTACTGTCCCCGGGTGCCGCCGAACGCGTCCGCGAGGGCCAGGGCCGCTGCCGGGACCTGGTACTCGGCGCGGGCTTCGAGAGCGACACGGAGGTGGCGCTCGGCCTCTGGCTGAGCGGCGAGAACGGCTCGTACGGCCCCAACCCCCGCGCGTTCGGCCACGACGGCTTCGGCGGTTCCTGCGGCCTCGCCGACCCTGAGGCGGGCATCAGCATGGGCTACGTCATGAACCGCATGGGCCCGCACATCGCCGACGACCCCCGCAAGATGGCTCTTGTCGACGCGCTGTACCAGTCGGTGAGGTGACCGCCAGGCTGTTCAGAACGGGCTCGACTGCCCCGGCCCTTCCAGATTCTTGCAACACGTTCTACTGTGTGCGCCGCGCATGGGACGACGGATCGCGAGACTCCTGGAGGGGCCGTGCACCTCGAATACACGCCTGAGCAGAAGCAGTTGCGCGCCGAGCTGCGCACGTACTTCGGCGGACTCGTGCCGGACAACGTCTACGCTCGCGACGCCCTCCCTCATAGCCGTAAGGGCATGGGGGGCGCCCCCGTCGCCGATCCCGGCGAGCAGAAGCGCTTCTACCGCGAGACCGTGCGCCGCCTCGGCACCGACGGCTGGCTCGGCGTCGGCTGGCCAGAGGAGTACGGCGGCCGCGGACTCAGCCCCATGGAGCAGTTCATCTTCTTCGACGAGGCCGCCCAGGCTGGCGTACCGCTGCCGCTGATGGCCCTCAACACCGTCGGCCCGACGATCATGCAGTTCGGCACAGAGGAGCAGAAGGCCTACTTTCTGCCGAAGATCCTCTCCGGCGAGATCGATTTCGCGATCGGCTACAGCGAACCCGACGCGGGCACCGACCTCGCGGCCCTCAAGACACGTGCCGTCCGCGAGGGCGACGAGGACACCGGCACGTACACCGTCAACGGACAGAAGATCTGGACCACGAACGGCGACACCGCCGACTGGGTCTGGCTCGCCGTGCGCACCGACCCCGAAGCCTCGCCCCACAAGGGCATCACCATGCTGCTGGTGCCGACCTCCGACCCCGGCTACTCCTGCACCATCATCAACACCCTCGCCTCGCACGACACCACTGCCAGCTACTACGAGAACATCCGTGTGCCCGCCTCCCGGCGCGTCGGCCAGGAGAACAAGGGCTGGCGGCTGATCACCAACCAACTCAACCACGAGCGCGTCACCCTCGCCGCCCACGGCACCATGGCCATCCGGGCTCTCCACAACGTCCAGCGCTGGGCCGCCGACACCAAGCTCGCCGACGGCCGCCGCGTCATCGACCTCGGCTGGGTGCGAGGGCGCCTCGCCCAGACCCACACCAAGCTCGACGCCATGAAGCTGCTCAACTGGCAGATGGTGGGCGCCGCCCAGGAAGGCACGCTCACCCCGCAGGACGCCTCCGCCGTCAAGGTCTACGGCTCCGAGGCGCGACGCGACGCGTACGCCTGGCTGATGGAAGTCGTCGGCTCGGCAGGCCCCCTCAAGGAGGGCTCGGCCGGCGCCGTCCTCCACGGCGAGCTGGAGCGCGGCTACCGCTCCGCCGTGATCTTCACCTTCGGCGGCGGCAACAACGAGATCCAGCGCGAGATCATCTCCTGGATCGGACTGGGGATGCCGCGCGTACGGCGCTAACGTTTTGTGACTCACAACGTCAGTTGGCACATAACAATCACCGTTGTCACTTCACACGCGTGCGCATACTCGCTGCTCTCTGTCACGTCCGCGATGTGACCTTTGCCGAGGACGACCCCCAGCTTCGTACCGGCGCGCCCCGCGCCATGGCGACCTGGCGAAACCTCGCCATCGGCGTCCTGCACGCCGCCGGATGCCGCAACATCGCAGCCGCCCTGCGCCGAAACACCTGCATCACGACTTCACGTCGAAGCCCTGACTTGGCGAGGTCGGCCCGTTCTGCATATCCTTGACAGGAATCTCTGCGCCCGCCGGTCCTCCCCCGAGCAGTTCGACCGCAGCGGCCGACATTCGATTCTGTCGCTCGAGGTTGTGCCGCTCAGCGCACATCGTGACCCGTCGATATTCGGCGAGTGTATCGAGCCGAATGTCCGCAATCGAAAAAGTATGTTCGCAGCCCTACCTGCTTGGCGTTGCCACGAACGCGAGCGGCGCCACGCGCTGGTTGATCGAGTTCGATAGGCGGTCCGTCGCACGATTGTCGTCGTGAGGGAGATCAGTTCCCATGGACCTCAACACCATCACCGAAGTCATCCGGCGACCATCCGATCGGCCAGGCGTGGACTGGCGCGCAGGCGACGCTTGGCTCGCAGGCGGAACGTGGCTGTTTTCCGCGGAGCAGCCGAGCCTGCGCCGCCTCATCGACCTGACAGCGTTGGGTTGGGATTCCCTCGTCCCGAGCGACGCCGGCCTCGAAATCGGCGCAACGTGCACCGTCCGCGACCTGTATGCCTTTGCGCCGCCAGGTGACTGGATCGCGGGCACCCTTTTCGCGAAAAGCTGCGAGGCGTTCCTGTCCTCGTTCAAGGTCTGGAACTCGGCGACCGTCGGCGGCAACATCTGCATGTCTTTGCCTGCCGGCCCCATGATCACGCTGACGGTGGCACTCGAGGCAGAGTACGAGTTGTGGGCTCCTGACGGGTCCACGCGCACCGCCGATGCCCTCGACTTCGTGACCGGCGACAATCGGAACATTCTTACTCCTGGGGAAATCCTGCGGCGCATCGACATTCCGGCGCGCGCCCTGAGGAAACGCACCGCGCACCGCCGCTTCGCGCTGACCCGCCTCGGTCGATCGACGGTATTCCTCATCGGTACTCAAACGCCCGGAACGAGCGACCTGCTGCTCACCGTCACAGCCGGCACTACACGGCCTGTGCGCATTGCTTTCGACAGCATGCCCGATGCCCGAACTCTGCAGCAGAGCATCGGCGTTATCCCCGCCGACGTCTGGTTCGCCGATCCCAACGGGACCGCCGATCACCGTCGCCACCTGACTGAGCACTTCGCCGAAGAGATTCGTCGCGAACTCATAGCTGAGGGCCCGGCATGACATACATCGTGAACGGCAAGAGCTTCGACGAAGAACCAGACCCCGGCCAGTGCCTGCGCACTTTCCTTCGCTCGCTCGGCCACTATGGCGTCAAAAAGGGTTGCGACGCAGGCGATTGCGGCGCATGCACTGTGTGGCTCGACGGCGATCCGGTACACAGCTGCATCACCCCCGCTTTCCGCGCGGACGGTCATGAGGTGACGACGATCGAGGGCATCGGATCACCCGGCGACCTGCATCCGATGCAGCGACAGTTCCGCGACGCCCCGGGGTTCCAGTGCGGTTTCTGCACCGCAGGGATGATCATGACGTCGGCAACGTTCACCGAGGCCCAGAAGGAGGACTTGCCACGGGCGTTGAAGGGCAACCTCTGCCGCTGCACCGGCTATCGAGGTATCGAGGATGCCGTGAAGGGCGTCGTCGACGTCGAGACGGCCGCGCCAGGAAAGGCCGTCGGGACGAGCGTCGGTGCGCCGGCAGCCAATGACGTGGTAACCGGTCGCGCCGAGTTCACGATGGACACCCACATCGAAGGCATGCTGCACCTCAAGGTGCTGCACTCACCGCACGCGCACGCCCGGATCGTCTCGATCGACAAGACCGCTGCACTCGCAGTTCCCGGCGTGCATCGCGTCTACACCTGGGAAGATGTGCCGCGCAAGCGTTTTACCACGGCGATCCACTCCGACCATCTTGTCGATCCGGACGACACCTTCATCCTCGACAACACGGTCCGCTTCGTCGGCCAACGCGTCGTTGCGGTCCTGGCCGACACGGTCGGGGCGGCAGAAGAGGGCTGCCGAAGGGTCGTCGTCGAATACGAGGAAATGCCTGCAGTGTTCGACCCCGAAGAGGCGATGGCCGAGGGGGCGCCACAGCTGCACGGCTCGGACGATCCATTCGTCCGCGATCCCGTCCACAACATCTTGCTCGATATCCATTCGCACATCGGCGATATCGACGCAGGGTTCGCCGAAGCCGACGTGATCCACGAAGGCACGTACTCCTCACCGCGAGTGCAACACGCGCATCTCGAGACCCACGGCTCGATTGCCTGGATGGAGGACGGCCGTCTGAACGTCCGTACCAGTTCGCAGTCGCCGTCGATCGGGAAGGTCAAACTCGCACATCTCTTCGCGCTGCGCCCGGACCAGCTCCGCGTGTTCTGCAAACGCGTTGGCGGCGGCTTCGGCGGCAAACAGGAAGTGATCTCGGAGGATCTGGTCGCGCTCGCCACCCTGGACACCGGGCGACCTGTCTGCTTCGAGTACACCCGCGAGGAGGAGTTCACAACGGCTTCGCCACGGCATCCGATGACGTTGAGGGTCAAGCTCGGCGCGAAGGCGGACGGAACGCTCACCGCGTTCCAGGTCCGCAATGTGTCGAACACGGGCGCCTACGGCAACCACGGCGGCGAAACGCTGTATGCAGGCGGCGCTGCCGTCATGATCTACCGCTGCCCCAACAAGAAGTACGACGCGTTCTCCGTCTATACGAACACCGTTCCGAGCGGGGCACTGCGCGGGTACGGGATGACGCAACCGGCGTTCGCCGTGGAATCGGCGATGCACGAACTGGCGCTCGCCTTGCACATCGATCCGCTCGAGCTGCGACGACGCAATATCGTGCGACCGGGTGATCCGCTCGTCGCCATGCATGACGGCCCCGACGACGTGATGTTCACCGAGAACGGACTCGCGAAGTGCATCGATCTGGTGGATGACGCCATGGCCCGTACAGCCGATGAGCCGTCCCCCGGCCCCGAGTGGCTCGTCGGGGCCGGCGTCGCGAGTTCATTGCACGAGACCGCGCCCCCGACCGAGCACATCTCCGAGGCCTGGGTCACGCTTGGCGACGACCTCGTGTACGAGTTGGCCGTCGGAACAGTCGAATTCGGCGAGGGTACGTCGACCGCGCATGTCCAGATCGCGGCCAACCAGCTGGGCACGACGCCGTCGCGGATTCGCCTGGTGCAGTCCGACACCGACCGCACGGGATTCGACACCGGCGCTTTTGCGAGTGCGGGCCTCTTCGTGTCGGGAAACGCGGTACTGAGAGCGGCCAATGCAGTGCGCGATCGCATCCTGGAATTTGCCGCCGCGCACACGGGTGTCCATGTCGTGATGTGCTCGATGGACGACGAGGGTGTCGTCTGCGGCGACCAGCGCGTGTCGTTGGCCGAGCTCGTCGCATCGGCCCGAGCACGCGGAATTCGATTCACCGCGGCCCGCAAGGCCTACGGCTCACCCCGAAGCGTCATCTCCAATACGCAGGGGTTCCGAGTCGCCGTCCATCGGGTGACGGGTGAGATCCGTATCCTTTACAGCGTCCAGGCGACCGACGCCGGCGTAGTCATCAACCCCGCGCAAGTCCGGGGACAGGTCGAAGGCGGTGTCGCCCAGGGAATCGGCTTCGCGCTGACCGAGAACTACCAGGTCGACGCGAACGGTGTCATGGTCAACCCGAACTTCCGCAACTACCGCATCCCCGCCTACGCCGATATACCCCGCACCGACGTGCTCCTGGTGGACTCGGCGGATTCCGTTGGGCCCATGCGGTCGAAGGGGATGGCGGAATGCTGTATCAACCCCGTGGCCCCCGCGTTGGCGAATGCGCTCCACGACGCCACGGGCGTCCGCTACCGCGCGCTGCCCCTGACTCCGGAACGGATTTACAGCCGACTCAAAGAAGACCAGTCGGTGTGGACGGCCTGAGCAAATGAGCACCGAAGAGCTCGAAGACGCCGCGGCGACGGTGATCATCGGCCAGAGGGTTCTGCCCGGACTGGAGCGGGAGTACGAAACGTGGCAGAAGGGCGTCAACGCCGCTGCCGCCGACTACGCCGGGTACCTCGGCACCGAGATCTCCCCGCCGACACCCCTGCAACCGGACTGGGTTGTCGTGTACCGGTTCGACTCGATAGCCCATCTGCAAGCGTGGATCAACAGCGCAACCAGGCAGAGCCTTCTCGATACTGGCAGCAAATATTTTGACGGTCCCGCAACCCAGCAGGTTGTCAGCGGCGGCACGCAACCAACGGATCCGCTCGTGACCGTCGCGGTTACCCACCGCGTCCACCCGAACCACGTCGACGACTTTCTCCGTTGGCAGCGCCACATGAGCCAGGAGGAGAGCAAATTCGAAGGCTTTCGAGGAACCGAGCTTTTCCGCCCGATCGAGGGACTTCAGGATGAATGGACCACGTTGTACCGATTCGACAACGCCGAGCACCTCGATGCCTGGCTGACGTCGACCACGCGGCAGGAAGTTCTCGCTGAGGGCGAGAAGTTCAACGACTTCAAACTGCGCACGATCGACAACTCGTTCGGCAGCTGGTTCGCCTTCGAAGAGAACGGCAAAGAAGCGCCGCCGCCCTCGGAGACCAAAACCGCCATCGCGGTCTGGGTCGGCCTGTACCCGACCGTTGTGCTGCTGACGCTCGCCCTGTCGCCGCTGAAGATGCCGCTCTGGCTCGGGCTGCTTGTGGGCAACTTGCTTTCGAGCTTCATCATGAGCTTCCTCACGATGCCCTACTACGTGAACCGGCTGCTCAAGCGGTGGCTGCGGCCGTCACCGGACGAACCGGCGGCGAAGACCAACCTCGTCGGCCTCGGCATCGTCGCCGCGGTGACCGTCTTCTGGGGCGTTGTCTTCTACGTCGTTACGACCCAGATCTGGACGCTGCCCTGACCTGGCGACCCCGAGCGCTGTCGGTCCGGCGGGCTGCCGCAGCGGGAAGGCATCCGCCTCCCCAAGGGCAACTCGGTATACGCTGGTGCTGTGCCAAAGCGCCGAGAAGAATTCCTGCTTCTGGCCGCAAGTGATGAGAGATAGCCGGCATCACTGCAGGTTGGAATCCCCGCATGCTGCCAACCAGGAATCGTGGTCCCACGTGCCAGGCATGAGCGATGCGGCCCCGGACCCCGGGCTCTTCGGACCGGACTCGGTGACCTGGCAGATGCACGGAGATCCGATGATGTGGGTCGCCGGCGTACGCGCGCTGTACCTCCAGGCGCTGCACCCCCGCGCCGTCCGCGGCGTCATGCAGAACTCGGCCGCATTCAACCGGGACAAGAGGGGCCGCAAGGACGCCTGGGGCCGGCTCATGCGCACAGCCGACTTCGTCGGCACCATCACCTACGGCACCACCGAAGCCGCGGAGAAGGCGGGCGCCCGGGTCCGCCGCATCCATACCCACCTCGGGGCCACCGACCCCGTCACGGGTGAGCGCTACGGCGTCGACGAGCCGGAGCTGCTGTTGTGGGTGCACTGCGCCGAGGTGGGCTCGTACCTCGACGTCGGGCGCCGCTCGGGCATCCCCCTCAGCGACGCCCAGGCCGACCGCTACCTCGACGAGCAGCGCGAAAGCGCACGCCTGGTCGGCCTCGACCCGGCCGAGGTGCCCGCATCCGCCGGGGAGCTCGCCGCCTACTTCGACCGGGTGCGTCCCGCGCTCGCCGCCGGACCCGAAGCACGCCGCGTCGACGACTTCCTGCAGCGGCCCCCCATCAACCCTCTGTTCGTTCCCGCGCGCGAACTGATGTGGCGGCGCGTGGCCGCACTCGCGTACAACGCACTGCCCCCATACGCCCATGAGTTGTACGGCAGACCCGCCCCCGCCGCTGAACGCGTCACGCATCAGCTCATCGCCACAGGCAACCTGCTGCGCTGCATTCCCTCCCGGCTGCGCTGGCAGCTGCCGCCAGGTCACATCTTGAAAGCGATGGTGCGACTCGGCCCCGGCGCGCGCCCGGCCACGTACAAACTGCGCAGACAGGAGGCCATACTGGACGGGCCGAGGAGGGCGCAGCTTAGCGACGGGGGCGACGGCACGCGATGGCGGAATCCAGGCTGATCCAAGGCCGCTACCGGCTGCTCGACGTCATCGGGCGCGGCGGCATGGGCGAGGTGTGGCGGGCCCACGACGAGTCCCTCGGACGGCGCGTCGCGGTCAAGTGCCTCAAGCCGCTGGGACCCCAGCACGACCAGAACTTCACCCGGGTGCTGCGGGAGCGTTTCAGGCGCGAGGCACGGGTGGCCGCGGCACTCCAGCACCGCGGGGTGACCGTCGTCCACGACTTCGGCGAGTACGAAGGCGTGCTCTACCTCGTCATGGAGCTGCTGCAGGGCCGCAATCTGAGCCAGCTGCTGGAGGAGAACAAACAGCATCCGCTGCCGGTGCCCGATGTCGTCGACATCGCCGAGCAGATCGCGGACGCCCTCGCCTACACCCATGAACAGGGCATCGTCCACCGCGACCTGAAGCCCGCCAACATCATGCGGCTCACCGACGGCGCGGTGAAGATCTGCGACTTCGGCATCGCCCGCCTCGGCGCGGACATCGGCTTCACGTCCCGGCTCACCGGCACCGGAATCGCCATGGGCACCCCGCACTACATGTCGCCAGAGCAGATCAGCGGCAGCCACGTCGACCATCGCAGCGATCTGTACTCACTGGGCTGTGTGCTGTACGAGATCGCCACCGGCGTCCCGCCCTTCGACCACGACGACGCCTGGGCGGTGCTCGTCGGCCACCGCGACACCCCGCCGCAACCCCTGCGCACCCACCGGTCGGAGATACCCGAGTACTTCCAGCGGCTCGTCCTCGACCTGCTCGCCAAGACCCCCGAGGCACGGCCCACCGACGCCAAGGAGCTGCGCCGCCGGATGGGCGCCGCCGCGCGCCGGGCCCACCCCGTCGTGCCCGGGCCCCGCCCCGAGCAGCCGCCCCCGCGCGAGCCGCGGCTGCCGTCCTGGACCCGCGGTATGACCACCGGCCACAAGGCGACCGGCACCTCCCCATTGCGGCCCGCCCTGCCCGACCACACAGCCGGGCTGACCGGCGAGTGGACCACGCACACCGGTCCGCGCGGCGGCCCGCTGCTGCCGCCCCGGACCACGCCCGGGCGCCCCACTCCGCCGCCCGAGCTGCTCGCCGTCCTCGCCAGCCGTCACAACGCGGGCCTCAGCCTCGGACGGCTCGGCCGCTGGGAGGAGGCCGGCGAAGTGCACCGTGCGGTCGCGGCTGAGCGCGAGCACGTCCTGGGCCCCGACCACCCGGACACCCTGGCCAGCCGCTACGAGGTCGGGTTCACGCTGGGCAGGACCGGCCGCGCCGCCGACGCCCTGCGGGAGTTCGGCCGGGTCGCGGAGGGACGCGAGCGGACCATGGGCGCCGACCACCCCGAGACGCTCGCCGCCCGCCAGGAGATGGCGTACGTACTGGGCCAGCTCGGACGGCACTTCGAGGCCCATGAGGTGTACGCCGCGGTTCTGGACTCCCGCGAGCGCACAGTGGGCCATGACCACCCCGACACCCTGCGCTGCCGGCACAACCTCGCCTTCAACCTGAGCAGACTGGGACGGCTCGAGGACTCCTACCGGATGGCGTACGACGTCGTGGCCGCGCGCGCCCGGGTACTCGGCGCCGAGCACCCCGACACCCTGGTCACGCGGTACGAAGTCGCGTACGCGCTGGGCCAGTTGGGGCGCTGGGCCGAGGCGCTGCAGACCTACCGGGAGGTGGCCGTCGCGCGTACCCGGGCACTGGGCGCGGACCACCCCGACACACTCGCCGCCCGCTACGAGGTCGGCATCAGCCTCGGCCGCCTCGGCCGCAGCGCGGAGGCCCTGAAGCTGTACCGCGACCTGGTCGACGACCGCACCCGCGCCCACGGGCCCGAAGACCCGGAGACGCTGCGCGCCCGCCACGGCCTCGGGGTGAATCTCGGCCGGCTCGCCCGCTGGGAGGAGGCCCTCGCCGAGGCGCGCGACGTATGCGCCCTGCGCGAGCGGGTCCTCGGCGCGGACCACCCCGACACCCTCGTCAGCCGCCGGGAAGTGGCGGTGGGCCTCGGCTGGCTGGGCCGCTGGGCGGACGCGCTGACCGTCTACGGCCAGGTCGCCGAGGCCCGCGAGCGGGTGCTCGGCATGGACCACCCCGACGCGCTGGCCAGCCGCAACGACGAAGCACACTGTCTTGAGCAGCTCGGCAGGCATGCCGAGGCGGTGGAGCTGTACCGGCGAGTGGCGGCGCTGCGGCAGCAGCGGGGCGCGCAGGGCCGATAGCGGTTAGGGTCCGGCCATGCCCGCACACACTTCGTACGATGTCGTGATCGTCGGCGGCGGCCACAACGGCCTGGTCGCAGCCGCCTACCTCGCCCGCGCCGGACGCTCTGTGCTCGTCCTGGAACGCCGTGGAAACACCGGGGGAGCGGCCGTCTCCACCCGCCCCTTCGACGGGGTCGACGCCAGGCTCTCGCGCTACTCCTACCTCGTGTCGCTGCTGCCCGACAAGATCGTGCGCGACCTGGGGCTGAACTTCGCCGTCCGTAAACGGACCGTCTCCTCGTACACCCCGAAGGACGGCGGCGGCCTGCTCGTCGGCGGGGACCGCACCCGGGAGTCGTTCGCCCGGCTCACCGGCGGGGAGCGGGAGTACGCGTCCTGGCAGGAGTTCTACGCCATGACCGGCCGGGTCGCCGAGCGGGTGTTCCCCACCCTCACCGAACCACTGCCGACCCGCGAGGCGCTGCGTGCGCGCATCGACGACGACACGGCGTGGCGGACGCTCTTCGAAGAGCCGATCGGCGTGACGATCGAGAAGCGGTTCGCCGACGATCTCGTCCGCGGCGTGGTGCTGACCGACGCCCTGATCGGCACCTTCGCCGACGCCCATGACCCGTCGCTGATCCAGAATCGGTGCTTCCTGTACCACGTGATCGGCGGCGGAACGGGGGACTGGGACGTGCCGGTGGGCGGCATGGGCGCGCTGACCGACGCACTGGCGGCGGCTGCCCGGGACGCGGGCGCGGAGATCGCGGTGCTGCACGAGGCCACCCGGATCGAGACCGACGGCGAGCGGTCCGAGGTCACCTTCCGCTCGCAGGGGGCAGCGGGCACGGTCGCGGCCCGTCAGGTGCTGGTGAACGCCTCGCCCCAAGAACTGGCCGCGCTGCTCGGCGACGAGCCCCCCGCTCCCGCGGAGGGCGCCCAGCTCAAGGTCAATATGCTGCTGCGCCGGCTGCCTCGGCTGCGCGACCGCTCCGTCGACCCGCGTGACGCCTTCTCCGGGACGTTCCATGTCTCCGAGGGGTACGGGCAGTTGGCGACCGCGTACCGGGAGGCGGCCGAGGGGCGGCTGCCCAGCGCGCCGCCGTCCGAGATCTACTGCCACTCGCTGACCGACCCGTCGATCCTCGGTCCGGAGCTCGCGGCGCAGGGCTACCAGACGCTGACCCTCTTCGGGCTGCACACCCCGGCCCGCCTCTTCGCCGCCGACAACGACGCGGCGCGCACCGAACTGCTGGCCGCCACCCTCGCCGAGCTGGACGCCCACCTGGACGAGCCGATCGCCGACTGCCTCGCGCTCGACGAGCACGGCGAGGCCTGCATCGAGGCGAAGACGCCGCTCGATCTCGAACGGGAGCTGCGGCTGCCCGGCGGCCATATCTTCCACCGCGATCTCGCCTTCCCCTACGCCACCGAGTCCAGGGGCCGGTGGGGTGTCGAGACGGCGCACGCCAATGTGCTGCTGTGCGGGGCGGGCGCCGTCCGCGGTGGCGGGGTCAGCGGGGTGCCGGGACACAACGCGGCGATGGCCGCGCTCGGCCGGTAATCTGCGGCTGACGGGGAGTCTGACCCGGGATGCAGTCAGTCCCGGGGCGCAGTCAGTCCCAGGGCCCGTCAGTCCCGGGACGCCGTCCAGCCGTTGACCTCGATCAGGGCGGCGTCCGCCGGCTTGGCCTCGTCGAAGACCGGGCGTCCGCGGTCCTCGACGCGCAGGCCGTCCACGTACGCCCCGCGGCCCACATAGAGCTGGTCTGTCGCATACCGCCAGCGCAGCCGCACCTTCGCGCCGCACCACGCCGAGAGATCCGCGGTCAGCAGTTGCCAGACGCGCCCGGACCAACCGGTCGCCGACCCCGCCGGGTGCGGCTGCGGCTCCGCCGACCCCCGTACGGTGGTGAACGGCACCGCCCGCCAGATCGCCCCCTCGTCCGCCGACGCCTCGAGGAACAGCGCGTCCGAACCCGGCTCGGTGTCCCACCACAGCCGGCATCTCAGCCGCGCCTGCTCCGAGGCGAGTGCGAGCGCGGGCAGGGTGAGAGTGGCGGATGCGGAGCCGGCCATGCCGGAGAACCAGGCGGTCCGTCCGTGCACGGGCCGGACGGCGACCGCGCGGGCCATATTGTTGGCGGCGGCGACGCGCGGGGCGCTTCCGGAGCGCCAACTGCGCACCGGATGGACGGAGTTGCCGAGCAGGATCAGGAATGAGTCGGTACTCGGGTCGAGGACCAGGCTGGTGCCGGTGAAGCCGGTGTGGCCCGCGCTGCGGGGTGTGGCCATGGCACCCATGTACCAGTGCTGGTAGAGCTCGAAGCCGAGGCCGTGTTCGTCGCCGGGAAAGGCGGTGTTGAAATCGGTGAACATCAGCTCCACGGACGCCGGGCGCAGGATGCGGGAGCGTCCGTAGGCGCCGCCGTTGAGGAGGGTACGGGCGAGGATCGCGAGGTCCCAGGCGCAGGAGAACACACCGGCGTGGCCCGCGACGCCGCCGAAGCTGTACGCGTTCTCGTCGTGCACCTCGCCCCACACCAGTCCGCGGTCCAGGCCCGACCACGGCAGCCGGGCGTCCTCGGTGGCGGCGATCTTCGGCTTCCAGGAGGCGGGCGGGTTGAAGCGAGTGCTGTGCATGCCTAGCGGAGCGGTGATCTCGCTCTGGAGCAGCTCGTCCAGAGAGTGGCCGGTGATCTCCTCCAGAATCAGTTGCAGCGAGATCAGATTGAGGTCGGAGTACAGGTACTTGGTGCCGGGAGTGCTGGCCGGGGCCTCGTTCCACAGCAGCCTCAGCTTCCCTTCCCGCGTCGGCTCCTTGTACAGCGGAATCCAGGCGCGGAACCCGGAAGTGTGGGTCAGCAGTTGGCGCACAGTGATGTCCTGCTTGCCCGCGCCCCCGAAGTCCGGGAGGTAGGAGGCGACGGTGGCCTCCAGCTCCAGCGTGCCTCGCTCGATCTGCTGCACGGCGAGGATCGACGTGAACAGCTTGGAGACCGAGGCCAGATCGAAGACGGTGTCCTCGGCCATGGAGATCTGCCGGTCGGCAGGGAGCTCCACGCCGGTGTCGGTCTTCTCGTCGTACGCCGCGTAGCGCACGGCCTTGCCGATGGGCCGGTGCAGCGCCACCGTGCCGCCGCGCCCCGCGAGCAGCACAGCTCCCGCGTACCAGGGGTGTTTGGGGGAGGGCGCGAGGAACCTCTCTGCGTCGGTGACGAGTGGGTCCAGATGGCGAGGGATCAGCCCGGCCCGCTCTGCGGACCCGCGCCGCAGAGTCGGCCGCCCGGATCCGCTGCCGGCCCCCGAGGCGCCGCCCGGCCCCGCCCCCGACCCCGAAGCCGGACCTGAACCCGAGCCCGACGCCGCCTCCGCGAAGGGGACCGGTGCCAGCGCGAGCGCCCCGCCCAGTGCCAGCACTCCGCTGCCCAGCCTCCGGCGGCTGATCCCTGTGCCCGCTGCGTCCTCTGTCATCCGGAACCCTCTCCTGAAAGTATCTTTCGGGATCTGACACGGCAGTGAAACTTTCTTGCCGGGCCCCGGTACTGTCAACCACCTCCAAGAATCTGACACTGCATCAGGAAATCTCTTCCCTCGTCCGCCGGGCTGCGGCATCCTGCCGCCCATGGAGACGGAGCTGAGCAAGGAACTGGGGATCGAGCACGCCATCTTCGGCTTCACGCCGTTCCCGGCGGTGGCCGCCGCCATCACCAGGGCCAGCGGGTTCGGGGTGCTCGGCGCGGTCCGCTACACCGCGCCCGACGACCTCAAACGCGACCTGGACTGGATGCAGGAGCACACCGGAGGGGGGCCGTACGGTCTCGATGTCGTCATGCCTGCCAAGAAGGTCGAGGGCGTGAGTGAGGCCGACGTCGAGGCGATGATCCCCGAAGGGCACCGGCAGTTCGTCAGGGACACGCTTGCCAAGCACGGCGTTCCCGATCTCCCCGAGGGCGAGGCCTCCGGCTGGCGCATCACCGGATGGATGGAGCAGGTCGCCCGCAACCAGCTCGACGTCGCCTTCGACTATCCGATCAAACTGCTCGCCAACGCCCTGGGCTCCCCGCCCGCGGACGTCGTCCAGCGCGCCCATGACCACGGCGTCCTCGTCGCGGCCCTCGCCGGAAGCGCCAAACACGCCAGGCGTCACGCAGAAGCGGGCATCGACATCGTCGTCGCACAGGGCTACGAAGCGGGCGGCCACACCGGTGAGATCGCCTCCATGGTGCTCACCCCCGAAGTCGTCGACGCCGTGAATCCCCTGCCCGTACTCGCCGCCGGCGGTATCGGAAGCGGCGAACAGATCGCCGCCGCACTCGCCCTCGGCGCGCAGGGTGCCTGGCTCGGATCCCTCTGGCTCACCACCCATGAGGCCGACCTCCACTCCCGCGCGCTCACCGCCAAACTCCTCGCCGCCGAATCCGGCGACACCGTCCGCTCGCGCGCCCTGACCGGCAAACCCGCCCGCCAGCTGCGTACCGAGTGGACCGACGCCTGGGACGACCCGAACGGACCCGGCACCCTTCCCATGCCCCTGCAGGGACTGCTCGTCGCCGACGCCGTCTCCCGGATCCAGAAGTACGAAGTGGGCCCGCTGCTCGGCACACCCGTCGGCCAGATCGTCGGCCGGATGAACTCCGAGCGCAGCGTGCAGGACGCCTTCGACGAGCTGACCCGCGGTTTCGAGCGGGCCGTGGACCGTATCAACCGCATCGCCGGAAGGAGCCAGTCATGACCGAACGGCCATGGGGTTCCCCCCGGACGGAGTCCGGGCGAGGCTTCTGGGCGCAGGCTGCCGCGGACCCGGACCGTACGATCCTGATCGCGCCGGACGGCGAGGAGTGGACCGCCGGACGGCTGCACGCCGCCGTGAACGGGCTCGTCCACGGCCTGCGCGCGGCCGGTCTCGAGAAGGGCGACTCCTTCGCCGTCGTCCTGCCCAACGGCGTCGAGTTCTTCACGGTCTACCTCGCGGCCTCGCAGGCCGGTCTCTATCTGGTCCCCGTCAACCACCACCTCGTCGGTCCCGAGATCGCGTGGATCGTCGCCGACTCGGGCGCCAAGGTGCTCATCGCGCACGAGCGGTTCGCCGAGGCGGCGACCGCGGCCGCCGACGAGGCCGGGCTGCCCGCCGGCGACCGCTATGCCGTGGGCAGTGTCCCGGGCTTCCGCCCGTACGCCGAACTCCTCGACGGACAGCCAACGTCGGTACCCGCGGACCGGACGCTCGGCTGGGTCATGAACTACACCTCGGGCACCACCGGCCGGCCGCGCGGCATCCGCCGCCCGCTGACCGGCAAGCTCCCGGAGGAGACCCACCTCGGCGGCTTCCTCGGCATCTTCGGCATCAAGCCGTTCGACGACAACGTCCATCTGGTCTGCTCGCCGCTCTACCACACCGCCGTACTCCAGTTCGCGGGGGCCGCCCTGCACATCGGGCACCCGCTGGTCCTGATGGACAAGTGGACGCCACAGGAGATGCTGCGCCTCATCGACGCGTACGACTGCACGCACACGCATATGGTGCCGACGCAGTTCCACCGGCTGCTCGCGCTGCCCGGCGCGGTGAAGGGGCGGTACGACGTCTCATCCATGCGGCATGCCATCCATGGCGCGGCCCCCTGCCCCGACCATGTGAAGCGGGCGATGATCGACTGGTGGGGGAGCTGCGTCGAGGAGTACTACGCGGCGAGTGAGGGCGGCGGCGCATTCGCGACCGCCGAGGACTGGCTGAAGAAGCCCGGCACCGTCGGCAAGGCGTGGCCGATCAGCGAACTCGCGGTCTTCGACGACGACGGCAACAGGCTCCCGCCCGGCGAACTGGGCACCGTCTACATGAAGATGAGCACCGGCGGCTTCAGCTACCACAAGGACGAGTCCAAGACGAAGAAGAACCGCATCGGAGAGTTCTTCACCGTCGGCGACCTCGGGATCCTCGACGAGGACGGCTATCTCTTCCTCCGCGACCGCAAGATCGACATGATCATCTCGGGCGGCGTCAACATCTACCCCGCCGAGATCGAGTCGGCCCTGCTCACCCATCCCGCCGTCGCCGACGCCGCCGCCTTCGGCATTCCGCACGCGGACTGGGGCGAGGAGGTCAAGGTTGTCGTCGAGCCGGCCGAGGGCCAAGAACCCGGCGCTGCGCTGGCGGCCGAGATCCTCGCCCACTGCGAGCGCCGGCTGGCGGGCTACAAGCGCCCCAAGACGGTGGACTTCATCGAGGTCATGCCGCGCGACCCGAACGGCAAGCTCTACAAGCGCCGGCTGCGCGCGCCCTACTGGGAGGGGCACGAGCGCGCCGTGTGAGCCCCGGACCCGGCAGCGTGACCGGCAAGAGTCAACAGGGCGACGCCGCTGAGCGCGAGCCTTCTGAGGGCGGGGCCGGAGAAGCAACGTGCCTCCCAACGGGACTGCGGTGAAAGCGGGTTGTTCCATGCAGTCAGCCGGGGCGAGGCATCTCGTTCGGTATCCGACGTCTTGACCGTCGGGTCGGGGCCGCCCAGGATCGCGCCATGACAGGTGGACGCGTACGCAACAGCACAGTCGACGGAATCGTGCGCGGCAGCGCACAGCGCACCCCCGACCGCGCCGCCGTGCGGTACCGCGATCGGTCCTGGACGTACGCCGAGCTGGACGCCGCCGTGTCCACCGCCGCCGCGGTCCTGACCGGCCAAGGACTGCGCCAGTACGACCGCGTCGCCGCCTACGGCCACAACTCCGACGCCTATCTGATCGCCTTCCTGGCGTGCGCCCGCGCAGGTCTTGTGCACGTACCCGTGAACCACAACCTCACCGGCGACGATCTCGCGTACATCCTTCGCCAGTCGGGGAGTTCACTGGTGCTGGCCGACCCGGATCTCGTCCCGCACATCCCCGGCGACATCGACGTACGGACCCTGCGCGACGCCGACGACTCGCTGCTCGCGGCGCTGAGCACCCCTCAGTCGTACGACACCGACCGGGACGCCCGCGACCTGGTGCAGCTGCTCTACACCTCCGGCACCACCGCGCTGCCCAAGGGCGCGATGATGACGCACCGGGCGCTGGCCCACGAGTACGACAGCGCCATCGAGGCCCTCGACCTCCGGCAGACCGACCGGCCCGTCCACTCGTTGCCGCTCTACCACTCCGCCCAGATGCATGTGTTCCTGCTGCCGTATCTGGCGGTGGGCGCGGAGAACACGATCATCGACGCGCCCGACGCGGTGACGGTCTTCGACCTGGTCGAGGCGGGACGCGCCGACAGCCTCTTCGCCCCGCCCACCGTGTGGATCGGTCTCGCGAACCACCCCGAGTTCGCCACCCGCGATCTGAGCGCGCTGCGCAAGGCGTACTACGGCGCGTCCATCATGCCGGTGCCCGTTCTCGAAAGGCTCCGTGAACGGCTGCCGGGGCTGGGGTTCTACAACTGCTTCGGGCAGAGCGAGATCGGCCCGCTCGCGACCGTGCTGGGACCCGACGAGCACGACGGCCGGATGGACTCCTGCGGAAGGCCGGTGCGCCATGTCGAGGCCAAGGTCGTCGACGAGAACGGGGAAGAGGCCCCGGACGGGACAGCGGGCGAAGTCGTGTACCGGTCCCCGCAGTTGTGCGAAGGCTACTGGGACAAGCCGGAGGAGACGAAGGAGGCCTTCCGCGACGGCTGGTTCCACTCCGGAGACCTGGTGGTCCGCGACGCCGAGGGGTACTACACCGTCGTCGACCGGGTGAAGGACGTCATCAACTCCGGGGGAGTGCTGGTCGCTTCACGCCAGGTCGAGGACGCCCTCTACACCCATCCCGCCGTCGCCGAGACCGCAGTAATCGGCCTTCCTGACGACCGCTGGATCGAGGCGGTCACCGCTGTCGTCGTGGCCCGCGGGGAGGTCAGCGAGGACGAACTCATCGACCACGCGCGCGAGAAGCTCGCGCACTTCAAGGCCCCGAAGAAGGTCCTGTTCGTGGACGAGCTGCCGCGCAACGCCAGCGGGAAGATTCTCAAGCGCGAGCTGAGGGACCGCTTCACTCCGTCCTGAGATCCACAATCCGTTTGATCTTGCCCACTGACCGCTCCAGCGTCTCGGGGTCCACCACCTCGACCGTGACCGACACCCCGATGCCGTCCTTCACGGACGCCGCGATCGCCCGAGCGGCAGCCGCCCGCTGCTCTGACGTGGCCTCTGCCCGCGCCTCCGCCCGTACGGTCAGCGCGTCGAGACGGCCCTCGCGGGTCAGTCGCAGCTGGAAGTGCGGGGCGACATGCGGCGTACGCAGCACGATCTCCTCGATCTGGGTCGGGAAGAGATTCACCCCGCGCACGATCAACATGTCGTCGCTGCGTCCGGTCACCTTCTCCATCCGCCGGAAAACCCGGGCCGTACCCGGCAGCAGGCGCGTCAAGTCCCGTGTCCGGTACCGGATCACAGGCATGGCCTCCTTGGTGAGCGAGGTGAAGACCAGCTCGCCGGGCTCACCGTCCGGCAGCACCTCGCCGGTGAACGGATCGACGACCTCCGGATAGAAGTGGTCCTCCCAGATGTGCAGCCCGTCCTTGGTCTCCACGCACTCCTGCGCGACGCCCGGGCCCATCACCTCCGACAGCCCGTATATGTCGACGGCGTCGATCGCGAACCGCTCCTCGATCTCGCGCCGCATCTCCTCGGTCCATGGCTCCGCGCCGAAGATGCCGACCTCGAGGGAGGTGGCACGGGGATCGACGCCCTGCCGTTCGAACTCGTCAAGCAGCGTGAGCATGTACGAGGGGGTCACCATGATGATCTCGGGACGGAAGTCCTGGATCAGCTGCACCTGGCGGGCGGTCATGCCGCCGGAGGCGGGGATGACCGTGCAGCCCAGCCGTTCCGCGCCGTAGTGGGCGCCGAGGCCGCCCGTGAACAGCCCGTATCCGTACGCCACATGGACCTTGTGGCCCGGCCGCCCGCCGGCCGCGCGGATCGAGCGCGCCACCACGTCCGCCCAGGTGTCCAGATCGCGCTCGGTGTAGCCGACGACGGTGGGACGGCCCGTGGTCCCGCTGGATGCATGGATCCGCCGCACCTCGGACTGCTCCACCGCGAACATCCCGAACGGATAGTTGTCCCGCAGATCGGTCTTGGCGGTGAAGGGGAAGCGGCCGAGATCGGCGAGCGTGCGGCAGTCCTCGGGGCGCAGCCCCGCCTTGTCGAACGACTGCCGATAGAAACCGACATTCTCGTACGCGTGGCGCAAGGTCACCCGCAGCCGCTCCAGCTGCAGCGCCTCGAGCTCCTCACGGCTGAGCCGCTCCGCCGTGTCCAGCAGGTCCGTCATACGGAAACTCCCGTCCCAAACGGACGACCGATCATTCGGTCGTGCTGTTCTGGATCAGTAATCCAGCCCGTCGGTCCGGGCGTCAAGACATCGGCAGGACTCATTGGACTGGTGCCTACGGACGGTTGTCGCATCCCTGTCCGGTGCGTCGAACGCGAGGGTGGATGATGCGGGATAGAAGTTGAATCCCGCAAACAACTTCCGAGAGGGGAGTCCGCGATGCCTCAGCCCGAGGGAGCCGAACTCGACGCCGTCCTCGCCCGCAGGGAGGAGCTGCGGCAGCGCTATCTGCGCCCGATGTCCGACCGGCCGCCGACCCCCGCACGGGGCATCCACCATGTGGCCTTCATCTGCCGTGACGTCGAGGAGACCATTCGCTTCTACCAGGACTTCCTGGGCTTCCCGCTGGTCGAGATCGTGGAGAATCGCGACTACCGCGGCTCGACCCATTTCTTCTTCGACATCGGCCACGGGAACCTGCTGGGCTTCTTCGATTTCCCCGGTCACGAACACCCGCCCATCACCGAGACGATCGGCGGGGTGCAGCACGTCGCGCTTTCGGTGGGGGCGGCGGAGTTCGACGCGGCTCGCAAGGCGCTGGACGAGTCGGGCACCGACTACCTGGGACCGGACCGGGGTGTCGAGGACAGCCTCTACATCCGCGACCCGAACGGCGTTCCGCTCGAGCTCTACCGTGAGCGGCTCGGCGTCTTCAACGGCGAGCGCATCCTCGGGCCGGCCACCGACGAGAACTGAGTCGGGCCGGGGCTGAGGCGGGCCGGGACGGAGGCGGGCCCCGGGTCGAGGTGGGCCGGACCGAGGCGCGCCCGGGCTGAGGGGGCCCGGACTTGAGGGGCCCGGCGCATCTCCGGCTCCGGCTGGGTCAGCCTTGCGCCCTTCCGGGGCTGAGCCCCGAGCGTCACTGCGCGGCCGACTCCTTCGCGACCGTCCGCGCCCAGCGGTAGTCCGCCTTACCGCTCGGCGAGCGCTGGATCTCCGGCGCGATCACCAGCTGCCGCGGGATCTTGTAGCCGGCCAGCCTGGTGCGGCAGTGCGACTGGATGTCGTCCAGCGTCGGCGTGAGCGCTCCCTCACGCACCTGCACCACCGCCGCCACATGGTTGCCCCACTTGCTGTCCGGCACACCGGCGACCAGCGCGTCGTACACATCCGGATGGGACTTGAGCGCCTGCTCGACCTCCTCCGGATACACCTTCTCGCCGCCGGTGTTGATGCACTGCGAGCCGCGGCCGAGGACGGTGACGATGCCCTCCTCGTCGACCGTCGCCATGTCGCCGAGCAGCACCCACCGCTCGTCCCTGCGCCGGAAGAAGGTCTCGGCCGTCTTCTCAGGGTCGTTGTAGTAGCCGAGGGGCACATGCCCGCGCTGCGCGATCCGGCCGGGCTCGCCCGCCTTCACCGGCTCGTACGTCACCGGGTCGACCACCTCCGTACGGGCGTTGACCCGCAGCCTGAAGCCCTTCTCCGGGCCGGAGTCGTCGGTCGCCGTACCGTTGAAACCGGACTCCGAGGAGCCGAAGTTGTTCAGCAGCAGCACATTCGGCACCAGCGCCGTGAACTGGGCGCGCACCGTCTCCGACATGATCGCGCCGGAGCTGGAGACGCTGAACATCGAGGAGCAGTCGGTCCCCTTCATCGGCCCGGACAGCGCGTCGATGAGCGGGCGCAGCATCGCGTCGCCGACCAGGGACACGCTGGTGACTTTCTCTTTCTCGATCGTACGGAGCACCTCTTCCGGCACGAACTTGCGGTGGATGACGATCCGCTGGCCGAAGTTGAACCCGATGAACGCGGTCAGCGTCGACGTGCCGTGCATAAGCGGGGGAGTGGGGAAGAAGGTGATGCCTTCGCCGCCAGCGGCCACGCGCTCGGCGAGCTCCTCGGGCGCGCCGACCGGCTCGCCGGTCGGCGCGCCGCCGCCGAGCCCGGAGAAGAACAGGTCCTCCTGCCGCCACATCACACCTTTGGGCATACCGGTAGTGCCACCGGTGTAGATGATGAACTGGTCGTCGGCGGAGCGCGCCTCGAAGCCCCGCTCCGGCGACGCGGCCGACTCCGCCTGCACGAAGGGGACGGCGGCAAGCTGCGGCGCGCCGTCCGGGGGCGTGCCCACTCGCACCAGATGGCGCAGCTTCTCGGTCTTCGGCAGCGCGGCCGCGACCCGCTCCGTGAATTCCGCGTCGAAGACGAGAGCCACGAGGTCCGCGTCGCGGTAGAGGTAGACCAGTTCCTCCTCCACGTAGCGGTAGTTGACGTTGACGGGCACGACGCGGGCCTTGAGGCAGCCGAGGACGGTCTGGAGGTACTCGATGCCGTTGTAGAGGTGCAGGCCGAGATGCTCGCCCGGGCGGATGCCGGCGTCGATGAGGTGGTGGGCGACGCGGTTGGCCGCGGCGTCCAGCTCCGCGTAGGTGAGGCGGCGCTCGGCGCCCGTGCCGGGATGGTCGACGTACACAAGCGCCTCGCGGTCGGGGACCACGTCGACGACCGATTCGAACAGGTCGGCAAGGTTGTACTCCACCGCTCCTCCTGACCCCGGCGAACTTCGGCTCGGCGGTCATTAGAGCGCCGCCGGGCACAAGTGGGAAGGGGTGACGGCCAAGAAATCTGACTGTCTGTCAGAAAACTATTGAATAGGGCTCCCGCCTACTGCAACCTGTTCTAGGTCTTGAGACGGGAGGACGGCAATGGGTGGGACCGAACACCTCACCGTGCAGCGCGAAGGCGCCACACTGGTACTCACTTTGAACAGGCCGGAGGCCAAGAACGCGCTCTCGCTGCCGATGCTGGTCGGCCTGTACGACGGCTGGACCGAGGCCGACGAGGACGATGCGATCCGCTCGGTCGTGCTGACCGGAGCGGGCGGCGGCTTCTGCGCCGGCATGGACCTCAAGGCCCTGGCGGGCAAGGGCATGGAGGGCGAGCAGTACCGGGACCGGCTGAAGGCCGACCCCGACCTGCACTGGAAGGCGATGCTGCGCCACCACCGGCCCCGCAAGCCGGTGATCGCCGCGGTCGAGGGGTACTGCGTGGCCGGCGGTACCGAGATCCTGCAGGGCACCGACATCCGGGTCGCGGGCGAGAGCGCCACGTTCGGCCTGTTCGAGGTCAGGCGCGGACTCTTTCCGATCGGCGGCTCGACGGTACGGCTGCAGCGCCAGATCCCGCGCACGCACGCCCTGGAGATGCTGCTGACCGGCCGGCCGTACAGCGCACAGGAGGCCGAACGGATCGGGCTCATCGGCCGTGTCGTGCCCGACGGAACCGCGCTGGAGCAGGCGCTCGCCATCGCCGAGCAGATCAACGCCTGCGGGCCGCTCGCCGTCGAGGCGGTGAAGGCGTCGGTGTACGAGACCGCGGAGCTGACCGAGAGGGAGGGGCTGGCGGCGGAGCTGAAACGGGGCTGGCCGGTTTTCGACACGGCTGACGCGAGGGAGGGGGCGAGGGCGTTCGCGGAGAAACGCGAGCCGGTGTACCGCCGAGCCTGAACTGTCCCCACCCCGCCCTCCCCCTACGGCCTGGCGGCCGTGGGAGGTACCCCCATCCCGTAACTGGGGCTCCGCCCCAAACCCCGCGCCTCAATCGCCGGCGGGGCTCCAATGGAGCCCCTGGGGGTCCCCCCGGACGAAGTCTGGGGGAGATTGAGGACACGCCCGAAGGGCGTACTGGGGGTCCCCCCACGCCCGCAGGGCGTAGGGGGCGGGTCTGGGGGCTTGCCCCCAGTTCGGGAAGGGGCGGGGTGGGGGCAAGCCCCGCGCAGCGGTACCCGCCCGCCCGTACCCACGCCTACCGCACAAGAAAGGACCCCCGCCCATGACAGCCGCCACCCCCGCCCCCCGCACCCTCCGCGCCCCCCTCGTCGTCGAGTTCCCCTTCACCCGCTCCCTCGGCCCCGTCCAGTCCGCCTTCCTCACCGGCCTGCGCGAGCGCACGGTCCTCGGCGTGAAGTGCAGTGACGGCACAGTGCTCGTTCCGCCCGTCGAGTACGACCCGGCCACCGCCGAGGAGATCCGCGACCTCGTCGAGGTCGGCGTCACCGGAACCGTCACCACCTGGGCCTGGAACCCCGCCCCGCGCCGTGATCAGCCACTCGCCACCCCCTTCGCATGGGTGCTGGTCAGGCTCGACGGGGCCGACACCTGCCTCCTGCACGTCCTCGACGCGCCGGGCCCCGACGCCGTACGCAGCGGCATGCGCGTGCGTATCCGCTGGGCCGAGGAGCGGACCGGCGCGATCACCGACATCGCCTGCTTCGAGCCGGACGACAGTGAGCCGACCGCCCACGTCACCGGCAACCTCACAGCCCACCTCGTCGCCCACAGCGGCGAGTTCGCCGACGCCGTGACCGCCATCGTCACCCCCGCCCGGCTGGACTACACCTACTCGCCCGGCCGCGCCCAGTCCGGCTACATCACTGCGCTCGCCGACCGCAGGACCGTGGGCGAGCGCTGCCCGTCCTGCCGCAAGGTGTACGTGCCTCCCCGTGGCGCCTGCCCCACCTGCGGCGTCGCCACCGACGAACAGGTCGAGGTCGGCCCGCGCGGCACCGTCACCACGTACTGCATCGTCAACATCAAGGCTGCGCATACGGCGAATCTCGACATCGAAGTGCCGTACGTCTATGCGCACATCGCCCTCGACGGCGCCGACCTCGCCCTGCACGCCCGCATCGGCGGCATCCCGTACGACCAGGTGCGGATGGGCCTGCGCGTCGAACCGGTCTGGGCGGAAGGCGGCCGTCACCCCGACCACTACCGGCCCACCGGCGAGCCCGACGCCGACTACGACACGTACAAGGAGCTGCTGTGACCCGAGACGTGGCGATCGTCGCCTTCGCGCAGAGCGACCACCTGCGGCGCACCGACGAGCTCTCCGAGGTCGAGATGCTGATGCCGGTCCTGCACGACGTACTGCGCCGGACCGGACTGCAGACCAGTGACATCGGCTTCACCTGCTCGGGATCCACCGACTATCTGGCCGGGCGTGCCTTCTCCTTCACCATGGCCCTCGACGGCGTCGGGGCCTGGCCGCCGATCTCCGAGTCCCATGTCGAGATGGACGGCGCCTGGGCGCTGTACGAGGCCTGGGTCAAGATCCTCACCGGCGAGGCCGACACCGCCCTCGTCTACGCCTACGGAAAGTCCTCGCCCGGAGAGCTGCGCGACGTGCTGACCCGGCAGCTCGACCCGTACTACGTGGCCCCGCTCTGGCCCGACTCCATCGCACTCGCCGCACTCCAGGCGCAGGCGCTGATCGACGCCGGAGCCACCGACGAACCCGCCCTCGCGCAGATCGCCGCCCGCAGCCGCACGGCAGCGTCGGACAACCCGCACGCTCAACTGACGGGCTCGGTTCCGGCGGGCGAGTACCTCGTCCAGCCGCTGCGGACCGGGGACTGCCCGCCGATCGGCGACGGCGCGGCCGCCGTGATCCTCGCGGCCGGCGACAGAGCGCGCGAACTGTGCGACCGCCCCGCCTGGATCCGCGGCATGGACCACCGCATCGAACCGCACAGCCTCGGAGTCCGCGACCTCACCGACTCGCCGTCCACCCGGCTCGCCGCCGAACGCGCCGGAGCCTTCGAACGGCCCGCCGACACCGCCGAGCTGCACGCACCCTTCAGCTCGCAGGAAGTCGTCCTGCGCACAGCCCTCAAGCTCGACGACAGGGTGAGCGTCAACCCGTCCGGCGGAGCGCTCGCCGCCAACCCGGTCATGGCTGCGGGCCTGATCCGCCTCGGCGAGGCCGCCGCCCGCATCCACCGCGGCAAGTCCGACCGGGCGCTCGCCCACGCCACCTCCGGCCCCTGCCTCCAGCAGAACCTGGTCGCCGTACTCGAGGGAGAGTCATGAGCAAGGCTGCGACATCCAAAGAGTGCGTGGCCGTCGTCGGCATCGGCCAGACCAAGCATGTCGCCGCCCGCCGGGACGTCTCCATCGCGGGACTGGTCCGTGAGGCCGCCCGGCACGCTCTTCAGGACGCGGACCTGACCTGGTCGGACATCGACGCCGTCGTCATCGGCAAGGCGCCGGACTTCTTCGAGGGCCTGATGATGCCGGAGCTCTATCTCGCCGACGCGCTGGGCGCCGTCGGCAAGCCGATGCTGCGCGTCCACACCGCCGGCTCGGTCGGCGGCTCCACCGCGCTCGTCGCCTCCAACCTGGTGGCGGCCCGCGTGCACAGCACCGTCCTCACCCTCGCGTTCGAGAAGCAGTCCGAGTCCAACGCCATGTGGGGCCTGTCGCTGCCGATCCCGTTCCAGCAGCCCCTCCTCGCGGGCGCGGGCGGCTTCTTCGCCCCGCACGTACGGGCGTACATGCGCCGCACCGGCGCGCCCGACACCGTCGGCTCCCTCGTCGCGTACAAGGACCGCCGTAACGCACTGAAGAATCCGTACGCCCATCTCCACGAGCACGACATCACGCTGGAGAAGGTCCAGTCGTCCCCGATGCTGTGGGACCCCATCCGCTACTCCGAGACCTGTCCCTCCTCCGACGGCGCGTGCGCGATGATCCTCACCGACCGCGCGGGCGCGGCCCGTGCGCCGCGGCCGCCCGCCTGGATGCACGGCGGCGCGATGCGGAGCGAGCCCACGATGTTCGCGGGCAAGGACTTCGTCTCGCCCCAGGCCGGCAAGGACTGCGCCGCCGACGTCTACCGGCAGGCCGGCATCGCCGATCCGCGCCGGGAGATCGACGCGGTGGAGATGTACGTCCCGTTCTCCTGGTACGAGCCGATGTGGCTGGAGAACCTGGGCTTCGCCGCCGAGGGGGAGGGCTGGAAGCTCACCGAGTCCGGCGTCACCGAACTCGACGGCGATCTGCCCGTCAACCCGTCGGGCGGCGTGCTGTCCACCAATCCCATCGGGGCCTCGGGCATGATCCGGTTCGCAGAGGCCGCCCTCCAGGTACGCGGGCTGGCGGGCGAACACCAGGTGGAAGGGGCTCGCAGGGCACTGGGTCACGCCTACGGCGGCGGGTCGCAGTTCTTCTCCATGTGGCTGGTCGGCGCCGAGCCGCCCACCACCTGACCGTCCGCCGTACGGCATATGGCGGCGGACAGGCCGCGGTCCTTCTTCCGTGGCCTGTCCGCAACCGGAGACGATCGCTAGTCTGAGCCCCGGAGCCGATGCGGGAGGAGCACGGACGTGACCGAGAGCACGACCACCAGGCAAAGGTTTTCGGGCTGGGACAAGCCGGAACTCGACCTCAGCAACGCCGACTGGCAGTCCAGCAGTCAGGGAACGGGAGACGTCCAGATCGCCTTCGTCGAGGGCTTCATCGCAATGCGCAACGGCGGACGGCCGGAGAGCCCGTCGCTGATCTTCACCCCGGCCGAGTGGCGCGCATTCGTCCTGAACGCCCGAGACGGGGAGTTCGACCTCACCTGACCGTCGAAGCGGCCTTCCGGGCCCGCGCGTCGGCGACGGCGTACGGCAGGCCGGGAAGCAGCAGCAGGAGGGTGCCCCACAGAGGGAGGTCGAGGAGCGGCTCGTCGCCCGCCAGCCGGTCGGTGATCACCAAGACCGGCAGGCCGACGACCAAGGCGACCAGCCACCCCTTGCGCCCGCCGAGGCTGCCGCGGCGCAGCTCCCAGACCACGGTGACGGCCGCGATCGCGGCGTAGAAGGCGACGCGGCTCGGCGGTATGGGCAGTACGGCGCTCCACCGCAGCAGGTGTCCGAGCAGCAGCGCCACGCCGAGGACGAAGGAGACCATCGCGGCCATCCGCGGCAGGCGGTACGACAGCGGTCTGCGCGCCCGTGCCCGGGACGCGGCGAAGGTCCGGATGTCGCCGCCGACGACGTCGCGGGGCGTGCGCGAGCTGCGCGGACAGCTCGTCGAGCATCTCCCGTACGGACGCGTCGTCGAGCCCTCGGTACTCCCAGTTGCTGCGGCAGACCGCCAGCACGTGTTCATTCGTCATGGTGTGTTTCCCCCGAGGTCCGGTGTGCGGCGTGCAGCACCACGGCGCATGCCAGTCGCGGGTGTCCCGTGTGCCGCAAGGCAGTTGGGGCATGACCGTGCCCGCTCATCCTCTCGCACTCGATCTTGCCCTCACCATTCGCCATGACCCGCCATGGCGGACAGAGCGCGTCGCGGCACCCGTTGAACACGCCGGGGCGATTTCCCGTATCACTCTGCGCACCCCCGCAAACGGGTGCGCAGCGTTCCCGCGAGATTCCGTTCCGAGACCGTGAGGATCAGCCATGAATGAGCCCGCAAGTCCTCCCCTCCAGGCCCTCCCGGACGGGGAGGCCGAACTCCGTCTGGTGCTCCGTCTGCAGTGGGAGGACATCGCCGCACTGGGGCAGGAGGCGGGTCGGCTGGCCGCCCAGATGCAGCGCCCGGTGACCCTCGACGAGGCCGCGAGCCATCGGCTGCGCACGCGGACCGCAGGCCATGCGAGGCCCGCACCCGACCGGACCCAGCAGGGTGTGCCCTCGTCCGTGTCGTCCCTGACCGCCCGCACTCCGGGTGAGCACGCCCGGCAGGCCATAGACAAGATCAACGGGTCGGTCGCCCCCGGACTCGGCACAACCCAGACAACGGCGTGACGAGCCGGAACGGGAACAACCGTTCCCGATAATCGATCCGGACAACCCCCTTTCACCGGACGGGCCCGCTCGCGGCCGAGCGGGCGTACTCTGAGGTGCCTCGAGGACGTCCGTCCGGCAGCCCTTTCACCATGCCGGGCGTACGCCCCGGCCGTGGGGGTGCACCATGACACGACGTGCCGGCAGAACCAGACGTCGTCTTTTCGAGCGCGAGGCGGAACTGGCCGCCGCCGACGAGGCGTTGAGCGAGCTCGTCGGCCTCCGGCCGGACGACGTCGAGCCACCCGAGCGTCCGCGCGGCGCCCTACTCGCCTTCGCGGGACACGCGGGCCTCGGCAAGACGACGTTGCTTGCCGAAGTGCGCCGGCGCGCGGCCGACAAGGGCTGCACCGTGCTCTCCGCGCGCGGCGGCGACCAGGAGCAACAGGTCGCCTTCCATGTGGCCCGGCAGCTGATCCAGCCCCAGCTCGCAGGCTCGTCCGACGCCGCGCTCCGGCTGCAGCTGGGGAGTTGGTACGCCATCGTCGGCCCCGCACTGGGCCTGTGCACCGCCGAGGCGGGCGCACCGCCCGACCCGCAGGGCCTGCGCGACGGCCTCGACTGGGTCCTCAGCCATCTTGCCGTCCAGCGTGCCCCGCTCGTCGTCGTCCTCGACGACGCCCACTGGGCCGACCCGGAGTCGCTGAGCTGGCTCGCCGCCTTCGCGCCCCGCGCCGAAGATCTCCCGATGCTGCTCGTGGTCGCCTACCGGCCCGAGGAACTCCCCGACCACGCACAGCAGTTCCGTGGGCTCCCCGGCCGGGCCGGACAGCGCCCCATCGACCTTGAACCCCTCACGGCACCGGCCGTCGGACGACTCGTACGCGAACAGCTCGGCGACGACGCCGACGAGGCGTTCTGCCGCGAATGCTGGACCGTCACCGCGGGCAACCCCTTCGAGGCCGTCGAGCTCACCGCCAAGGTCACCGACCGGGGACTCGAACCCAACGAGGCCGGCGCCCACCTCCTGCGCGACCTCGCCGCCGACGTCAAGGGCAGCGGACTCGTCGCCCGCCTCGAAGCCCTCGGCACTTCGACCGTCCGGCTCGCCTGGGCGGGCGCCGTACTCGGCACCGAGATCCCGCCCGCACTCGCCGCGAGCGTCGCGGGTCTCGGCAGCGAGGAGGCCGCCCGCGCCGCCGACCGACTGCGCGACGCCCGCATCCTCACCGGATCGGGCACCCTCGAATTCGTCCACCCGCTGATCGCCACCGCCGTGTACCGGGCCATCCCCGACGCCGTAAGGGTCGCCCTGCACGGCCAGGCCGCCTGGTGCGTCATCGACGCCGGACTCGGCTCCACGGCCGCCGCCCGCCACCTGATGGAGACCCATCCCGAGGGCGACCCGTGGGTCGTCCAGCAGCTGCGCCGGGCCGCGGGGGAGACGCTCCGCGCCGGAGCCCCCGACGCCGCCCGCCGCCACCTCGCCCGCGCCCTGCGCGAGCCGCCGCCCTTCGGGGACCGGGCCGCCGTCCTGTACGAACTGGGCTGCGCCTCCCTCCTCACCGAACCCGCCACCACCGTCAACCATCTGCGCGCCGCCCTCGAGGAACCCATCGCCGACCCGGCCCTGCGCCAGGGCATCGTCTACCGCCTGTCCCAGGTCCTCGCCCACTCCGACCGGCTCGGCGAAGCCTCCGACACCCTCGCCAGGGAAGCCCGCCTCACCAGCGATCCGCGCACCCGGCTGCGTATGCAGGCCGAGAAGTTCATGTGGGACGCCTTCCGCGCCGACGAGCCCGACTCGCCGGCCCGATCGCGGCGGCTGGCCCGGCTCGCCGACCGTCTCACCGGACGCGACCTCACCGAGCGGTACATCATCGGGCTGCGCGCCTGGGACGCGATGCTGCGCGCCGAACCCGCCGCCGTCGCCCTCGGCCACGCCGAGCGGGCACTGGAGGGCGGACTGAGCTGGGCGGTGGAGGACCGGGGTTTCGAAGTCCCCGTTCTGGTCGCCCTCACCTTTCTCTACGGTGACCGGCCGGGCCGTGCCGAGGAGCTGTTCGCCGCCGGGACCGCGGAGTTCGAGAGCCAGGGGTGGCGCGGCGCGCATCTCTCCTTCGCGTACACCCTCCTCGCCTACATCCGCTACCGGCGCGGACGGCTGGCGGAGGCCGAGGACTTCGTACGGGCCGGGCTGCGCCTGGCCGAACGGGTCGGGCCCCGTACACCCGTCGAGTGGTACGCGCTGGGCACCCTCGTCGAGGTCCTGCTCGCCCGCGGGCGCACGGATGAGGCGGTGCGGATCGCCGAGGATCACGACTTCGGCGAACCCTTCCCCGCGGCCGTGACCTTCCCCGACTCCCAGACCGTGTACGGCGAACTGCTGCTCGCCCGCGGCCGCCCCAAGGAAGCGGCCGTCGAACTGGCCGCCGTGGGCAGGCGGCTCGACCCACGCGGCATGTACAACCCCGCCTGGTGCCCCTGGCAGCTCCACCTCGCACTCGCCGAGGCGCACGACGCGCCGGACCGGGCCCGCGCGACCGCTCTCGAAGCGGTCCACCGTGCCCGCCGCTTCGGGGCGGCATCGGCGATCGGCCAGGCCCTGCGCGTGGCCGCCGAGGTGTCCGGCGGCACCGAACGCACGGCCTTCCTCGAAGAGGCCGTAGCCCATCTCGAGCGCTCTCCGGCCGCGTACGAACTCGCCCGCGCCCTCGTGGACCTCGGTACGCATCTGCGCCGCACCGGCCATCCGAAGGAGGCCGCCGACCATCTCTACCGCGGTCTGGAGGCCGCCGGGCAGTGCGGCGCCGACGGGCTGGCGGACATCGCCCGAGCCGAACTCGCGGCCGCCGGGCTGCGCCCGCGCCGACTGCGGGCCATCGAGACCGACGCCCTCACCGCCCGCGAACGCGCCGCGGCCGTGCTGACCGCCCAGGGGCGCGACAGGGCCGCCGTCGCTGCCGCTCTCCACCTCGACGAACAGGCCGTGACCAGGTTGCTCTCCGCCGTCTACCGAAAGGCGGGCACCGACGAGGCGGGCCTGCCGACGGCCATGGGTGAGGTCCTGGCCGAGGCCCACGGCGGCGGTCGTGGACGGTGACCGGCGACGTCCAGGAGGCTCCGTGCCCCGGCTCCGCCGGGCCCGCCCGGACACGTACCATGGCGGTATGTCGTTCCTCCGCCGCCGTAGCGCCGCCACCCCCGCGGGCCCGGACTTCGATGTCCTGGCCATGGACCCGGGCGACTGGCCCGGCAATCTCGGCGCCGGTCTGCTGCCCGCCCCGGACGGCACCTGCCAGGGCGTCTTCCTGCGGTACGACCTGTTCGGCGGCCGCGGCCCCGCGATGATCATCGGCAATCTGCCGGAGGGCTCGCCGGCCCGCGAGCTCGAAGACGGACAGATCCCCTTCGAGGTGGCCCAGCTGCTGCTGGCCCTGGAGAACGACGAGCCGGTCGAGGTCGTGGACGTCGAGGACACGCCGGTGATGCAGGGTGACAACCTGCTGATCGTGCGCCGCCTCAAGCTCTCAGAAAGCCGTATCTCCTGCGTGCAGTTCGACCGCAGCGACAACGTCCTGGTGACCATCGCCAGCTGGGACCGGCCGATCACCGACGATCTGTACGCGCTGCTCAAGCCGCTGCCCGCGGAGCTCTTCCAGCAGGGCTGACCCGCACGGCCCGCCGCGTCGTCCTCGCGAGGGGCCGCACCGGTCATCAACTCACTCTCCGGCAGGCGCTATGTGCTGACGGGGGAGGGCTGAGCGAACAGTTTCAGGATGCGGGCCGCCGAAGTGCCGAGCCCCGTGGGCCCGTTGAGCTGCGGCGGGGTCGCCGGGCCGCCGCGCAGATCCTCCTCCCGGTAGCGGCGGATGCCCTGGTGCCAGTTCAGGATTGCGGCGACCCAGTCCTCCAGCTCCCGCACATAGGTGTCGAGAGCGGCCCTGCCGTCCTTGTCGAGTCCGAATTCCTCATACAGCAAGGGGAGTTCGTGCTCCTTCACATGCAGGAACTGGCGTAGTCGCCCCCGCATCAGATCGTCGATGATCGTGACGGCGGTGGGGTAGTCGCAGTCGAAGAAGGACTGCACGACCAGTACGCCGTTGTGCAGCTCGCCCTCGAACTCGATCTCCTTCTGGTACGAGAAGAGGTCGTTCATCAGTGTGGCGTAGTCCATGGCGGAGTTCTCCAGACTGCGCACCGGTCCGCTCCGGTAGATCTCCGGCGGCAACCGGTCGGCGTGGACCAGCCTGGACAGACTCATGGTGAGTTCGGAACCGAAGGTCAGCCGCCGCATCTCGATGTAGTCGACCGGGTCGGGGATGCGGTGCTGCGCCTGATTGTGGAGTTCCCACAGCCAGCTCTCGATCATGACGTCGATCGCCCGGCGAAAGGCCTGCCGCGCCTCGGGAGTCAACGGTCCGGCGGTGCGCTCCCACAGGTCGGCGAGCCCCCGCTCCATAGGGGACACCGCGACGGCCGCCCCGGCAGCCGGTTCGTCCACCGGCATGCATGCCTTGAAGCGTTCGTTGCAGAGTCTCGCCCCTTCGAGATTGCGCGACCGCCCGAAGACGAGGGGGTAGTAGTCGTCGGCGTACGTCCCCCAGGTCAGCCACTCCGCGCTGAGCTCCAGCTCCTCGGGGGTGGCGTCCGGGTCGATCCCGGCCGAGCAGAGCGCGAAGTCGAAACCGGTCAGTGCCGCTTCGTCCCAGATGTCGTTCAGCAGCCCCATCCGGGCCGCCCACTCGACGGACTTCTTCCTGGCATCCTCGTGGTGAGGGCTGATCGACACGGGGAACGGCAGGTCGAACTCCGGCAGCAGGGAAGGCCCCACTTGCTGAGGCACATGGGTGAGGCTGCGCAGCCGTGCGGCGGCCGGGCGCCCCAAGAGCGTCCTGATGTCGAGAGCCGAGGTGCCGAGTACCCCGCCGAACGGCGACCGGCCGATGTCCACCCCCTCGTTCATATAGCGGCTGGAGCGCATGTGCCATTCATGGCCGCCGGACTGCCAGTCCTGAAGCCCCTTTGTGTACGCCGCGATTGCCGCACACTCCGCCGGGCCGAGACGCTTCTCGGCGCAGAGGGCGGGGACTTCGGTGAGCGCGGTGGTCTCGAACTGCTGGACCCGCGAGGTCAGCAGATCGTTGACGGCGTCGGCCGCCTCCTGGGTCGTACAGCCCAGGAAGGTCTCCAGCACCAGCACACCGTTGCTGAGCTCACCCTCTTCCTCGACCTCCCGCTGGTAGGAGAAGAGGTCGTTGCGCAGATGGACACCGTCGGAGAAGGCGTCGGTGAGCACCCGCAGCGGGCGCGAACCAGCCACGGACCGAGGGACCTCGGCTCCGGCCGCGTACTCCACCAGCCCCGCCGACCATGGCGCGCCGCCGACCTTGCGGCGCATCTCGATGTATTCGACGGGATTGGCGATACGCCCCTCGTTGATGTTGGACAGCTCCCAGAGTGACTCGTTCAGAAGATTCTTCGTGGCCTCGGCGAACCGCACCCGCCAGGCGTCGGACATGCTCGGCACGGTGCGCGCCCACAGATCGGCCAGTCCCGCCTCGACCGGATTGGTGGGCTCCGGCGTGCCCTCCGCCAGGTCCATCGGCATGAAGGCCGGCAGTCGGTCCAGATACGTCTTGCCGCCCTCGCGGTCCTGGGAGCGCTTGAAGATCTCCAGGAAGTGGTCGTCGAAGAAGAAGACCCACACATACCAGTCGGTGACAAGACCGAGGGCGTCGGCGTCGCAGTCGGGATGGGTATACGCGCACAGCAGGGCGTAGTCGTGTGCTTCGAGGTCGCTCTCCTCCCAGATGCCGGAGCCCTCCAGCATCCCCATCCGGCGTGCCCA
The DNA here is from genome assembly GCF_042888505.1 of Streptomyces sp. NPDC002870. NCBI lineage: Bacteria > Bacillati > Actinomycetota > Actinomycetes > Kitasatosporales > Streptomycetaceae > Streptomyces > Streptomyces sp. NPDC002870. The sequence continues at coordinate 46,917 of NZ_JBIAPW010000032.1, read as the reverse complement.
CTCCCTGGTGTGCCGCCGCGCCTGTTCGACGTGGGGATTGAGCCGCGCCGGATACGGGACGTAGAAGTCAGGCAGTACGAAGGGCTGTGCCATGTGCGCCAGGGCCTTTCGGTGAGCATCCGCGCTCGGCGCGGACGGGTCGTGGACGGGCCAGCCCTACCCGTCGCCCATACAGCCCACTCATTACGGCCCATTAGTCACACAAGCGGACAAGGGGAGCCGCGGTGCGCCACCGGACCCCACGAACGGGGGCGCACCGCGACTGCCCGGCTATTTCAGTACGCGCACGTCGGACGCCTTCACAAAGGCGACCCGGTGCCCGAACTGGATCTCGTAGTACGCCTCCTTGCCGCGCACCACCCGGTGTCCTGCCGTGTCGAACGTCGTCGCGTACAGGTACTCGCCCGGCGTCCGGTCGCCGACCACGTACTTCTGGCCGGCCAGCAGTTTGTACGGCAGTGGCGAGATCGTCTGCACCGGGACGCCGGCGGGGTACGCCGCGGCCTCCGGGTAGGCCCGCCCGTACACCGGGATCTCCGTTGCGCCGTCCTTCGCAGTGAGCACCAAGCCCCCGGCGCCCACCGCCGTCGGCTGCTTGCGCGGGTTGTGGAACCACGCCTTCTGCCCCAGGTACCAGATCGCCGTCCAGTCGCCCTCGCGCCCGGCGACCGCGTACTGCTGGCCGGTCGAGGCACGCGCACCGGTGTCGTTGACGCCTGTCGTGGAGTCCTCGCCGCCCGGACGCAGCCCGATGTCCTTGACCAGCGGGGCGTCCTCGGCGGGCGCGGTGTGCAGCCGGACGGCGGCAGAGCCGTGCGGCACGCATGCCTGACCGGGCTTCACGCAGCCCGTGTAGACCGGCCGGTTCCGACCGTAGTCGGGGCGGATCGTCACCACACCGCTGCGCGGGCCCGCGGTCGGTGTGAACGGCTTGCCGATCAGCTGGAAGTAGTGCGCCCAGTCCCAGTACGGACCGGGGTCGGTGTGCATCCCGCGGATCGTCGCGGCGGTCGTGCCCGGCACGTTGTCGTGCCCGAGGATGTGCCGACGGTCCAGCGGGATGTCGTACCGCTGCGCCAGATACCTCACCAGCCGGGCGGAGGTGCGGTACATCGCCTCCGTGTACCAGGCATCCGGCGAGGCCAGGAAGCCCTCGTGCTCCAGGCCCACCGACTTGGCGTTGACGTACCAGTTGCCGGCGTGCCAGGCCACGTCCTTGAGGGGAACGTGCTGGGCGATGTGCCCGTCCGAGGAGCGCAGGGTGTACTGCCACGACACATATGTCGGGTCCTGCACCAGCTTCAGAGTGGTGTCCCAGGAGCCCTCGGTGTCGTGGACGATGATGTACTTCACCGACTGGGACGCGGGACGGTTCGCCAGGTCGTGGTTGCCGTAGTCGCCATCGCCGAACTCCTCGTACGGCGCGGGGATCCACTCGCACGCCACCGTCCGCGGGCACTCCGTCTTCCCCGCATCGGCCGTCCGCAGCCCGAGCAGCGCCGCCTGCGCCGGGTCGGGGGCCACGGCCGGGTCACCCGCGAGCGCGACTCGCTGGCCGCTGTCCGTGATGCGCGATTCGCCCGTACGGATCACGTCGAAGACATCGTTGGCGTACGTCGTCGCGGTCGCCGTGTCGTCGGCCCCGGAGAAACGCGCCACCGCGCCGTACCAGTCGGCCGGGTCCTCGCTCAGCGGCCGACCGAGCCCCCGCTGGGCGCCGGCGAGCAGGGCGGCGCCGCCGTGCACGTTGGCGGCAGGGTTGTCGCGCAGCTGCTCGGTGGTGTAGCCGGACAGCTTTGCCGCCCGGTCCAGTGTCCGCAGCCGTTGAGGAAGCTCGGACGGTTCGGGCAGCGCGGCCTCGGCGGTGTTGCGCGCCGGACGCGAGTCGTCGCCGCGTGCGTCCTCGACGCCGTGCGAGTGGTGCGGCGCCTCGGCGAGTGCGGTCCTGGCGTCCGTGAGATGCATCGGACCGTAGCCGCCCGTGACGCTCGCCGCGCCCCCGTGCGCGTCCCAGCGCGACTGCAGATAGGACACGCCGAGCAGCACGCTCTGCGGTACTCCGTACCGGGCCGCGGCAGCGGCGAAGTCACGCTGCAGCGCGCCGGACGAGGGCTGTTCTGCGGTGGCCGACGGACCTGCAGAGACCAGTGGCAGCAGCAGAGCGGCCGACGCCACAGCGCCCCCTGCCCTCACCATGCGCCGACGGGCGCTTCTCGGTCGTACGGGGGCGGATGCTTGCAAGGCAGCCTCCAGGGACGGGTGGTGCGCGACGGGGTCTGCGGGGCCGGACACGAATACAGGGGTATCGGCTCCCGGACGATCCGTCAATCAGCGTCAGAGGCAGGAATTTCGCACGTCAGCACGGTGCGACGGAGTTTCTGAGTGAGGGGGCGCGGGCCTGCGGCGCGTCAGTGGCGTGGACCAATAACCGTATATGTAACGGATGTTGACGCCTGCCGAGGGCGTCTCGGCATCCGGTCGGGCGATGGACTCGGAGGAGTCCGCCACCGACCCGCCGACGCCGGGCGCCCGCCCCGGGCAGCCGGGCGGGCCCGACCGGGCCGACGCAGCACAGCGCGCTGCGCGCCCAGTGTGTCGGCACTGGGCGCGCAGCGCGCTTCCCCCTCTGTGGCAGCCGGTCAGCGAGTGCCGACCGCCGCACGCACGGCCCGCCGGGCCAGTGCGCAGTCGTCGTGCAGCCGCCTCAGCAGCAGCCGCTGTTCCTCACCGGCCGACAGACCGCCGGACGCAGCCGGGCTGCTCCCCGCAGGAGGCGCCTCCCGCATCGTCCGCTGCACAGCCGTCTCGTAGGTACGGATCTCCCGGGTCAGCACCATCATCAGATTCACCAGGAACGCGTCCCGCGCCGCCGTTCCCGCCTGCTGCGCCAGCTGGCTGATCTGCCGGCGCGCCACCGGCGCGTCCCCCAGTACCGCCCACAGCGTTGCCAGGTCATAGCCCGGCAGATACCAGCCCGCGTGCTCCCAGTCGACCAGCACTGGACCGGTCGGCGACAACAGGATGTTGGAGAGCAGCGCATCGCCGTGACAGAACTGCCCCATTCCCTGCCTGCCGCTCGCGTGCGCCAGACCGTGCAGCAGCTTCTGCAGATCCCCGAGGTCACGGTCGGTGAACAGACCCAGCTCGTGATAGCGCGAGATCCGCGACGGATAGTCCAGTGGCGCCTCGAACATTCCGGCCGGCGGCCGCCAGGAGTTGAGCCGGGCGATCGCGCCGAGGGCGGCCCGGACATCGGCACGAGGCGGAGCCTCGACCGGGTGCCGTGCAAGGGCCGCCGCCCGGCCCGGCATCCGCTCGATCACCAGCGTGCAGTTTTCGGGGTCCGCGGCGATCAGCCGTGGGACCCGCACCGGTGGGCGGTGCCGGACGAAGGCGCGATAGGCGATTATTTCGTGGCGGAACCGCTCGGCCCATGCGGGCGAGTGGTCCAGTAAGCACTTGGCGACGGCTGTCGTACGTCCTGTTGTGCCGACGAGCAGTACGGAGCGTCCGCTGCGGCGCAGCACCTGCACCGGATTGAACTCCGGACAGATGCGGTGCACCGACGCGACGGCCATGCGCAGCTGCGCGCCCTGAGGGCCGGACAAGTCGATTCTCCCGCTGAGGGGTTGGCCGGCCGTCCCCGCCTGCCGCCGAGCCCGACCGGCGTAAGTGGGGTCGAGATACGGTCCGGTGCCGGCCGGAGCGGCGGAGCGCTGCGGCCGGTGCGGAGCGGACACGGAGGACGATGCTGTGTACATGGGGGCGACAGATCCCTTCGTGTGCCGACAAGTTGCCTACGCGGCCCCGCCCCGGCAGCCGGTCAACACCCTGGGGAATGTGTCCGGCTGCCGGGCCGAGGTGGCGCGTTCCTACGTCACACCCGGCCGCGGGTGGCACACCATCTGGCGCACCCTGGCGAACCCTGGCGAATAGTCGCCACGCATCTGACAGGGGGTTACTGTCAACTCAGCCGAGATCCTGGGGGCTTGACGTGACCGGAGAACCCAACACCCGTCTCTGCGACCTGTTCGGCCTGGCCGGCTGGTCCAAGGGAGAACTCGCGAGACTCGTGAACCGGCAGGCGGCGGCCATGGGCCACCCACAGCTGGCGACCGACACCTCGCGGGTGCGGCGTTGGATCGACATGGGGGAGTCCCCCCGCGATCCCGTGCCACGAGTGCTGGCAGCTCTGTTCACCGAGCGACTCGGTCGTGTCGTGACCATCGAGGACCTCGGGTTCGTACGGACCGGGCGAGCGGGGAAGCGGCGGGACGTCCAGGGAGCAGGCAATCCTGACGGCCTTCCGTGGGCGCCCGAACGGACGGCGGCGGTCCTCACCGAATTCACGGGAATGGACCTCATGCTCAACCGACGCGGCTTGGTGGGCGCGGGCGCCGCGCTCGCCGCAGGCTCCGCACTCAGCAGCGCCATGCACGACTGGCTGCACACCGACCCCGCACTCGCCCACGACGCCCCCCGTATCGAAAGTCCCCTGCACGCCGACCCCGCTGGGTTCGACCGCTATGAGGCCGCCCCCATCGGGTCGCAGGAGATCGAGGCACTGGAGCGTTCCGTCGAAGTGTTCCGCGCCTGGGACGCCGCCCGCGGCGGCGGGCTCCAGCGCAAGGCCGTTGTGGGGCAGCTCAACGAGGTGGGCGGCATCCTCGCATACCGCCACCCCGACCATCTGCAGCGTCGCCTGTGGGGCGTCGCCGCCAACCTCGCCGTACTCGCCGGCTGGATGTCGCACGACGTCGGCCTCGAACCCACCGCCCAGAAGTACTTCGTCATCGCCGCCCACGCGGCACGCGAGGGCGGCGACCGCCCGCGCGCCGGCGAAGCCCTCTCCCGCGCCGCCCGGCAGATGGTCCACCTGGGCCGTCCCGACGACGCACTGGACCTGATGAAGCTCGCCAAGTCCGGCTCGGGTGAACAGACCCTGCCGCGCACGCAGGCGATGCTGTACACCATCGAGGCCTGGGCCCAGGCATCCATGGGCCGCGGCCAGGCCATGCGCCGCACCCTCGGCGAGGCCGAGGACCTGTTCGTCTCCGACAAGAGCGATGTGCCCCCGCCGAGTTGGATGCAGATGTTCGACGAGGCGGATCTGCACGGCATGGAGGCGCTGGCGTACCGTACCCTCGCCGAACACGACCCGGGGGCAGCCGCCACCGCACAGAACCACGCCAAACAGGCGCTGGAGCTGCGCGAGGGCGGCCGACAGCGCTCGAAGATCTTCGACTACATCTCACTGGCATCGGCGTGCTTCATCGCCGACGACCCCGAACAGGCCGACCGCTACGCCAGGCTGGCACTCGTCTCGATGGGGGAGACTTCCTCGCACCGGACGTGGGACAGGCTCCGTGAGATGTACCGGCTCACCGGGCACTACGCGGAGTACGCAAAGATCCAGGATCTGCGCGAGGAAATCCAGCTGGCCCTGCCCAACAGCCCCTCGAGGAGGTCGAGGAGCACCGAGATCTAGCCCGGGTTGCCCGGTTGCCGGGTTTCGCCATTCCGCCATTCCGGGGGTACGGGATTTCAGCGCCGCCCAGGCTTACGAGGGTCTACGAACGGATCCTCGCGACCATCACACAGGCGTCGTCCTCGCGGTCGTCCTCACCGCATTCCTCGACGACCGTCCGCACGCACTCCTGCGCGCTGCGGGCCTCGGCGAATCGCGGCGCCAGCCCGAGCAGTCGGTCCGTGTTGCCCACCTCGGCGGCGCTTGTCCGCGTCAGCCCGTCGGTGTGCAGGACAAGCAGATCGCCGGGGAGCAGTTGCAACTCGGCCTGCTCATAAGCGGCGCCGGAGGTCGCACCGAGCAGCACCCCGTCCGGCTGCGTCAGCGCACGCCCCGTCCCGTTGCGGAACAGCAGCGGGGCGGGGTGTCCCGCCTGCGCCCAGGTCAGAGTCCGGCTCGCCGGGTTGTAGCGACAGCACACCGCACTGCCGAGCGCGGGCTGCACGGAGGTCTCCAGCAGCTCATTGAGATGCGCCATGAGCTGTCCCGGCCTGATCCCGGCCACGGCCATCCCGCGCAACGCACCCAGCAGCATCGCCATCGCCGATGTCGCCGTCACTCCGTGCCCGGTGAGGTCTCCGACGCTCAGCAGCGAGTCGCCGTCGGGCAGTTGAAGCGCGTCGTACCAGTCGCCGCCGATCAGTGCGCTGTTCGTGGACGGCAGATAGTGCGCGGCGACATCCAGCACGGCGGGGCCGTCGAGCGGGAACTGCAAGGAGCCTCGCCACGGCGGAAGAACGGCTTCCTGTAACTCGACCGCGACCCGGCGCTCCGTCTCCGCGAAGTGCTGCCTGCGCTCCAGCGACACACGGCTCTCACGCACGGCCTGCTGGGTGCGGCGCAGCTCGCTGACGTCCCGCAGGACCGCCCACATGGAGGCGGTGGATCCGTCGGAGTCGAGCACCGGCTCGCCCATCATGTGGACAGTACGGATCCGGCCGTCGGCCCGCACCATACGGAACTCGCCGTCGATGGGACGCCCGTCGACCAGACAGTCCGTGACCAGGGTGGTGAGCAGCGCCTGGTCCTCCACGAACACGATGGAGGGCAGTTCGTCCAGGGACATGGGGCCGCTCTGCGCGGAGCGCCCGAGGATCTGGTAGAGCTCGTCGGACCAACTCACCTCGTCGGTGAGGAGATTCCACTCCGCGCTGCCGACCCGGCTGAGCAGCGATCCGGTGCTCTGGGCGCTGTCCGCCTCGTATGCCGCGAGCTCGTCCTCGAAGGCGCCGACGGTCTCTTCCGGCAGACCTTCCTTGAGCTGACCCAAGTGCGCGCCGAGATCGTCGAGATGATGGACCGCCAGGTCGCAGAGTGCTCGCTGCCATCGCCCCTGCGGGTCGTACTCGTCCGGCGCTGCGTCCCGGCGCACGGCGTCCACGTCGCCGCGCAGCCGACGCGTGCGGGTGATCAGCGCGTCGACGGTGCCGCGCTCGGGCGGCTGCGGGGCGGGACGGTCCGCGAACACATGGGACGGCATGTCGTACTCCGATACAGGCGCGGTCACAGCCAAGTCTCTACAAAGGACCAGTAATGACTGTTGCACAGGGAGCGACGGCCCGTAAGGGATTTGGCAACACTCGATACGGTGGTGCCGCTGGAATATGCCACAGGCCGTCATGGGGGCGCAGCGGCGGCGGTGCGGACCGTCGGGCCGTCTCCTTCCGTTCTGACGGGGGTGTGCGAGCCGCGGGAATCGTCGGCGGGGTCAGGCGCGGGCGAGCGACGCGGCGCCGAACGAGACGTCGAAACGGTCGCACCAGATGGTGACGCTGGTGTACCGGTTCAGGTCGACGCCGGCGGGCAGCGCGTAGTTCTGGTCGCCCTTGTTCCCCTTGAGCTTGCCCAGGCTGACGTACTTTCCGTCGTCGAAGACGCGCCAGCCCGCCGTCCCCTCCTTCACCGGGGCATCGGTGATCCATACGCGCAGATCGGGGCCGTTGCTCGTATCGAGGTTCTCCAGCCGGAGGGCGCGCGTCCCGTCCGCCAGCTGTAGGACCTTCACCGAGCCGCTCGTCCGGTGCTCATGGCTGATCAACTCGCCGGAAGCCAGCGTTGCCGCACCGGCTGCGGGCCCGGCCGCGTCCGGCGTCGCGGCCGCCGCGGGGAGCTCGTCCCTCACGGTCTCGTCCACCCAGAGCTTCCACGGCTGGAACCAGAACAGCCCCACGCCGGCCACCGCCAGCCCGACGACCATTGCCGCCACACCCCACGGCCTGCCCAGCCACTTCCGTACGCGCCCCACCGTCGTCTCCTGACGTCCACTTGCTGTGGACCGGGCCTGTCCCGGTCCTGCCTGGTCTCAATTCAACGGCAGGGCGAGCCGTTCGGCACCGTTCAGCCTGATGACCAAAGTCTTACGTCGCGCGGCCCTCGGTTCTGCGGTCACGGGCCTGACGGGCGGCAGGTCGCCCAGGGGCATAGGCTCCCGTCATGAACGACGAGGAGGAGCGGTCGGTCGATGCCGCCGTCGAGGGGGAATTGCGGCTCCTGGATCCCGCGGTGCGCGCCGTGCCCCACCTGGTCTCCGAGCTGCTGCACCCGGAGTTCTTCGAGTTCGGGGCGTCGGGCGCGCGCTACGACCGTACGACGATCCTGACCGCCATCGCCCCCTCTCGCGGTGAGCGGGTGACCGCCACCGGCGTCAGCGAGCTGACCGGGAAGCTGCTCGCTCCCGGCCTCGTCCAGGTGACATACGTGTCGGACGAGAGCGGTCGCCTGGCCCGGCGGAGCTCCCTGTGGCGCAGAACGGCGGAGGGCTGGCGGATGTACTTCCACCAGGGGACGCTGATCAGCAGGGAGCAGTAGCGCCGCGGAGCCGCATGCGCCGTCACGCTCTGGGGTACTGGCGCACGGTCTGAGCGCACGGTCCGGGCGGTGGCGCGGGTCCCGGCCGGCCCCTGGTCAGCCCGCAGTCCACCCGCTCTTGCTGCCTGTTCGTGGACGACGGCCGACAGGCAATACTCTCCACATGACTTCGCGTGTGACGGTCACCGGCGGCGGCCTGCGGGGGGAGGCCGTACGGATCAGACGAGCCACCGCCCGTGACGCGAAGCGGCTCACCGCGCTCGTGCGCAAGTCCCGCGCCTACGAGGGCCAGTACGCCTCGGTGATCGCCGGATACCGAGTGGGCCCCGACTACATCGAGACCCACCACGTCTTCGTGGCCGTGGGCGCGGACGAGAGGGTGCTCGGCTTCTACGCTCTGATCCTCTCCCCGCCGGAGCTGGACCTGATGTTCGTCGCCGACGCGGCCCAGGGACTCGGCATCGGCCGCCGCCTCGTCGAACATATGATCGATGAGGCGCGCGAGGCCGGACTCACCGCCGTGCGCATCGTCTCGCACCCGCCGGCCGAAGGCTTCTACCGCAGCGTGGGCGCGCAGCGGATCGGCACGCTGAGCGCCAATCCGCCCGCTGTGCTGTGGGACCGCCCTGAACTGGTCATCACGGTCCCGTAGCGCGGGAGCGGCCCGGCTCAGGCCCGCGCTGCGACAGGAGCACGGAACACGCGACCGGGTGCTGCCCAGCACCCGGTCAGGCAGTGCACGCATCGTGGACAGCTTCGTCACCCCGCACCCCTAGTGCCTTACGATCTCCGACGGACGGTCGCGCCGAGCTGACCGCCCGCAACGCACAATCATGGAGGTCAACCGTGTTCAGGACGGCCAGCGGACATCGCAGTCACCGCACCAGCATCCGGGCCCGCGCCACTGCCGGTGCCGTGGCGGCGGGGATGTTCCTTGCCGTGGGCTGTTCCTCCGGCGACGACGGACCGGGTGAGGCGGCGGGCGGCGTGCCCGTCGTGGCCAAGGGCAAGCTGACCACCTGCACGCACCTGCCCTACCCGCCGTTCCAGTTCGAGCAGAAGGGCAAGGTCGTCGGCTTCGACGTGGCCCTGATCGATCTGGTGGCGAAGAATCTCAAGGTCGAGCAGAAGATCCTGGACACGCCCTTCGAGAACTTCAAGACCGGCGCCTTCCTGAACTCCGGCGCGTGCGACCTCGCCGCCGCCGGCATGACGATCACGGACGAGCGCAAGAAGAACGTCGACTTCTCCGTCCCGTACTTCGACGCCACGCAGGCGCTGCTGGCGACGAAGAAGAGCGGCGTGACGTCCCTGGCGGACGTCAAGGCCAAGAAGAAGAAGCTCGGCGCGCAGGCGGAGACCACCGGCGAGAGCTACGCCAAGTCGCAGGGCTTCGACCCGGTCGCCTTCGAGAGCTCGGACGCGGTGCTCAACGGCCTGCGTACGGGCCAGGTCGACGCCGTCGTCATCGACTACCCGGTCGTCCAGGGCTGGCTCAAGGACAAGGCGAACGCCGCCGAGTTCACGCTCGGGCAGAACATCGAGACCGGTGAGCAGTACGGCTTCTCGGTGAAGAAGGACAACAAGAAGCTCCTCGCCGCGATCGACAAGGTGATCAAGGACGCGCGCGCGGACGGCACGTACAAGAAGCTGTACGAGCAGTGGATCGGCCCGCTGCCCCAGGGCAAGTCGTGACCTCTCGGCTTACCAGGCGCCAGCGGCGCCGCGTCTCGCAGGGCATCCAGTACGCCGTATTCGTCGCGGCGCTGATCGTGATCGGCTTCCTGGCCGACTGGGGACGGCTGCAGAACCAGTTCGCGCAGAAGGACCTCGCCAAGGAGCTCTTTCCGGCGATCATCACCACCGCCCTGCGCAACACGGTGATCTATACGCTCTCCGGGTTCATCTTCGGCCTGGTGCTCGGCCTGATCATCGCCTTGATGCGGCTGTCGTCCGTCGCCCCCTACCGGTGGGTCGCGAGCGTCTACATCGAGTTCTTCCGTGGTCTGCCCGCCCTGTTGATCTTCATCTTCGTGGGTGTGGCGGTGCCGCTGGCGTTCCCCGGCACGCAGATTCCCGGCGGTACGTACGGCAAGGTCGCCCTCGGTCTCGGACTGGTCGCCGCCGCCTACATGGCGGAGACGATCAGGGCGGGCATCCAGGCGGTGCCGAAGGGGCAGATGGAGGCGGCCCGGTCACTGGGCTTCTCGCACGCCAGGGCTATGGTGTCGGTGATCATCCCGCAGGCGTTCCGCATCGTGATCCCACCGCTGACCAACGAGCTCGTCCTGCTCTTCAAGGACTCCTCGCTGGTGCTGTTCCTCGGCGTCACCCTCGAGGAGCGGGAGCTGACCAAGTTCGGCAGGGACCTGGCCAGTCAGACCGCCAACTCCACCCCGATCCTGGTCGCCGGACTCTGCTACCTCCTCGTGACCGTGCCGCTGAGCTTCGTGGTGCGCCGCCTCGAGGCTCGCGCCGACAAGGCCAGGTGAGGACGAGATGTCACAGAAGTCGAAGACGGTGGACAGCATGGGCACGGACGGTCCGGAGATCGAGATCCGGGGGCTGCACAAGTCGTTCGGGGACAACGAGGTGCTGCGCGGCATCGACCTGGACATCGCCCGGGGCGAGGTGGTGTGCGTCATCGGTCCTTCGGGCTCGGGCAAGTCGACACTGCTGCGCTGCGTGAACCTGCTGGAGGAGCCGACATCGGGCCAGGTCTTCGTCGGCGGCACGGAAGTCACCGACCTCGACGTGGACATCGATGCGGTACGCCGCCGTATCGGTATGGTCTTCCAGCAGTTCAACCTGTTCCCGCACCTGAACGTGACCGAGAACCTCACGCTGCCCCAGCGGCGGGTTCTGGGCCGGAACAAGGCGCACGCCGCCGTCGTCGCCCGGGAGAACCTGGAACGCGTCGGCCTCGAGGACAAGGCGGACGCCTATCCGGCGCAGCTGTCCGGCGGGCAGCAGCAGCGGGTGGCGATCGCACGAGCGCTGGTGATGGGCCCCCAGGTGATGCTCTTCGACGAGCCGACCTCCGCGCTCGACCCCGAGCTGGTGGGCGAAGTGCTCTCCGTGATGCGGCTGCTGGCCGCCGAGGGGATGACGATGATGGTCGTCACCCATGAGATGAGCTTCGCCCGGGAGGTCGCCGACCGCGTCGTGTTCATGGACGGCGGCGTCATCGTCGAGCATGGCCCGGCCGCGCAGGTGGTGGGCGATCCGCAGCACGAGCGGACCAGGAACTTCCTTATGCGCATCCTGGACCCGGCCGCGGCCGAGGCTCCGGTGAAGGACGCCGGGCCGGATGTCCGTAAGTCGGTTGACGGTCCGTCCGAAGGATGATGGGATCCCACGTCAGCGTCGCGTGTACATCACACCGGCGAGGACGACGGGGCCTTCCCCGCACTCGCCGAGCTGCACCCCGAACTGAGGCCGGTGCTCGAGGAGTTGGGGCGCGACCATCACCTGGTGGCCGGGATCCTGCGCGGACTGGAAGAGCTGCTCGGCCGGCCCGGTCGGGACACGCGGCCTGTGGATGCACAGCCCGGAGCAGGGCAGAGAGGCGACTCAAGCAGGGCTCTGAGAGGTCAGTCCGGCAACGTCGAGGAGTGCAGCGGCGGTAGCGACCGCGAGCCCGTCGAGGGTCTCCGCCCCGACCCCGGCGCGGGCGCCGGCCCCGTCGAAGACCAGGGTCAACTGCCGTGCCAGCAGCCCGGGATCGGTTGCCCCGCCGCGTTCGGCCTCGGTGCGGAAGAAGTCGGTGAGGGCCTGCTTGACCTGGCGGGCCACCCGGCTCGCCGGGTGCTCGGGGTTCTTGAGCTCGACCTCCACGGCGAGGAACGGACAGCCCCGGAACCCGGGAGCCGTGGAGCCCTCCTCCAGCCGTTCGAAGACGTGCAGGATCCGCGCGCGGGGCGGCCGCGGATCGTCTTTCGGGGGGATGAGCAGCGTCTGGTACGCCGGAGTGCGTCGCTGCAGAGAGGCGGCGAGGACCGCGTCCTTGCTGTCGAACAGCTGGTACATCGAGCGCTTCGAGACCCCGGCCTCCCGGCACAGCGCCTCGACGCCGATGCCGACGCCTTCGCGGTAGAAGAGCTCGGCCGCGGCGTCGAGCAGCCGCTCCCGGGTGGACGTCGTCGCTTGCGTACTCATACGTCGAGGTTACCGCCGGGGCTTGGCATTGGAAAACGGTCGGTTTACCATCGAGGAAACCGATCGGTTTCCGATGTTCGGGGAAGACCACTCGCGCAAAGCGGGGTGAGGAGACATGACCATGCAGATCGAAGGCGCAGTAGCTCTCGTGACGGGCGGCAACCGCGGGCTCGGGGAGCAGCTCGTCAAGGCACTCCTGGAGCGCGGGGCGGCCAAGGTCTACGCAGCGGCACGCAATCCGGGCTCGGTCACGACACCGGGAGCCTTGCCGCTCGCACTCGACATCACGGACCCCGCCTCGGTCCGCGCCGCGGCCGAGCAGGCCCAGGACGTCACGCTCCTGATCAACAACGCGGGCATCTCCACCGGTTCCGGCGTGCTCGACGGCGAGCTCGACGCCTTCCGGCGGGAGATGGAGACCCATGTCTTCGGCACGCTCGCGATGAGCAGGGCCTTCGCGCCCGCTCTCGCCCGCAACGGCGGCGGCGCGCTACTCAATGTCCTTTCAGCACTGTCCTGGATCTCCTTCCCCACCAGCGCCGCCTACTGCGCGGCCAAGTCGGCCGAGTGGTCCGTGACCAACTCCCTGCGGGTGCAACTTGCCGAGCAGCAGACCTTGGTGACCTCGTTGCACGTGGGATACATGGACACGGACATGGCCGCGAAGGTCGACGCTCCCAAGAGCGATCCGGCGAAGGTCGCCCACCTGGCGCTCGACGGCATCGAGGCGGGCGACTACGAAGTCCTCGGCGACGAGATCAGCGGGCAGGTCAGGGCAGGGCTCGCGGCCGGCCCCGCCGCGCTGTACCCGCAACTGGCGCAGGCCCGCGGCTAAGGCGTCCCGCGCGGTGAGGCTTCCCGCGGCTATGACGCCCCGCGGCCGCGACGTCCTGCCGCCCAAACGTCCCGCGGCTCTTGTTTCCCGGCGGGAGCCGCGGGATCCCTCATCTCAGCTCACGTTGACGGTGTGGGCGGCCTCGGTCAGCACCTGTCGGCCGCCCTCGGCGGTCACCACCAGTCGTGGCAGATACGGGCCTTCCCGGCCGTAGGAGTGAGTGATGCTCGACTCGCTCGTCTCCTGCCGCGTGCCGTCACCGAAGTACCAGCGGTAGCGGTATCCGGCGGCGGGCTGCTTCCCGTCGACTGTCGCGGTCAGCCGCACCTCACTCCCGACAGGCGCGTCCCTCGGGACGCTCAGCAGCGCCCGGGGCCCGCCGGGCGGCAGCTTGAACCACTCGCGGACGCTGGGGTTGAGGAGGAACGAGTCGGCGTACTGCCGGGCGCCGTCGATGTCCGGATGGGCGACGGCCGCCGACAGACACTGCGCCGGCGTCGCGCTCAGCTCCGGGCAGGCCCGTGTGCGCAGCGGGAGTGCCGGGTCGGTGAACGGGGTGTTCCAGACGGTGGAGTGTCGAGCGAGGACGGCGCTGTCCACAGTGAACAGGCCATCGGCGGCGACCGCGTAAGGGCCGTCCGCTGCGGCCTCGTTGGCCGCGGCAGCCGCCTTGCGATAGGCGTCGTTGGCCAGCTGGGTGTACTGCTCGTAGCGCTCCGCCGCGTGGCCGAGCGCGCCCTTGCAGGTGGTGAGCCGCGCTCCGGTCGCACCCCTGCTGGAGCAAGTGCTCACCGGGAGCGGGGAACTGCTGCGGCTGAGCGCGTAGTAGAAGTCGGCCACGATCACCTTCGGCCGACCGGGCAGCGAATGAGCCTTCTCGATCGCCGCCTGCATGTCACGGCCGCCGTAGCCGACCTTCGCGCCGCTGAAGTACGGCACGTCCTTCGCCGGGTTCTCCGCCGCCGCGCCGATCCCCGAGCACTCGCGCCGCACGGCCTCGGGCAGATTCTTCGAGCCCGGGGTGATGCCGATCCCGATGCCGAAGAACGGGTCGATGTCATTGATGCACCCGTTGACCACGACCAGGTCGAGACCGTAACCGCCCGCCCGGGCCTGGGCGCCGGCCTGCTCCAACTGGCAGAAGACGTCCGGTATTTGCTGGGTGACCTCGCCGAACTCCATTTCCCCGTCGCCGTCCGGGTCCTGCTTCTCGCTGCTGCGCAGACAGGCCGCGTCGTCGTTGCCCGCGGGGAGTTCGGGCGCGTCGAGCACCGCGCCGGAGATCGAGTAGTCCATGTGCTGATGCCCACGCCCGGTGGCGCGGCCGAGCAGCTCGCCCGTCAGATACGGGAACTTCTGGTCGTGGTCCAGGCCCTGCCCCCAGACCACGGAGTCGCCGACGGACGCCACACGCACCGGGTCGCAGCCCCGGCGGACGGTGTCCCGCCAGACCTTGCCGTAGCGGCCCGCCTTCTCGCCGGCGTCCGGTGCGGCAATGCGGGCGTCGAACCGCAGGGCGGTGTCGCTCGCCGGCACCCGGTCGAACGGGATGCTGAACTCCGCAGCCCCCACGCTCGCCTCCATGGCCACGCGCCCGCCGCCCAGCTGCTCCTCACCGGCGCGCACGCGCCACTCCACGGTGGCGCCGGCCTTCGCCGCCGCCGGGTCGTACACCTGGACTCGACCACGTACCGGCCCGCTGCACACCGGATTCGGCGTCAGATCGACATCGAGGACGAGGGGGTACGCGGACCCCGGCAGGGCGGCCGTCTGTGCAGCGGCGGGGAGCCCGCCGAGCAGCTGGCCGAGGAGCACCCCGGCCGCTCCCGCGACGGCCAGCCGCCTCGCCGTGACCGATGAGTGAGACACCCCCGGCCCACGAGACGCGGAGCCCCCACCGCCGTCCGCCCGCTGCCGTGCCACCCGTCGTAACCACGCATCGATCACGCCAACACCCCTGATTCCATTCCTGTTTAGGTCCGTTACTCAGGGATCATGGCTGATGGGAAGGGGCCCGAACCCCGAGCCGGGGGCCGAGCGGAGTGAGACTGGTCACTTACCCACAGTCACCTCGCGGAGGATGATCAGTAGTCGGGTACGTCCGCAGAGCATCAGGCGCAGCGGTACATGAAGTGCGTGGCGGCGGCGTGCCGGGACGGCGAGACGATCCGCAGCTCCGCGCCGGCCCGGTACTCGCCCCGGCCGTGAAACGTCCACAGCAGATGCAGCCGTGCCTGCTTCTGGCCGCGCGTCATCTTCTCCCGCAGCAGCTCCGAGGCGGTGCCGTCGCTGCGTATCCAGCGATATGTGACGGTGCCGGACCGTCCGTTGGTCTGCACGACGCCCACGACGTCCGCCGTGCCGTCACACCCTGGTCCCTCCGCCGCGGTGCGGACCGTCACGTCGTCCACGGTCAGGGCGGGCCCATAGCGCTGCCAGGCGAGGAAGGCCAGCACGGCCAGCAGTACGGTCCCGGCCAGGGCGTACCGGCGCAGCCCTCCGCGGCGGCGAGCGGGGGGCTGCGGCCCGGCAGGCCCGCCGGGCAGTGTGCCGTGCCACAGCTCGGCGGTGGTGTTGCCGTGGTTGTGCCGGTGGACCGCCGCGGTCACTCCGGGACCGAAGCGGAGGACCTCGCCCTCCACGCGGTCGGGGGCGACGCTCGCCGGCTGCTTGCCCTGGACCAGAGTCGCTCTCTCCGTCGCGGGCTCGGGGGCGGGCCGTTCGAACCAGTGGCTGCCCAGCGCGGTCGCGCTGTAGTCGTCGTTCTCGGCCTCGTCGCGAGCCGGGCCGTCGTACGGAGTCCGGGGATCCTTCATCGGATGGTGCACCGCCGGATCAGGATCTGCTGCGAGGAACTGCCGTTTGCGGCGGCCGGGTCAGTGGTGGCCCGTACGCCCCAATAGCAGCCCTTTCCCCGGAAGGCGTGATCCAGGGTGATGGTGTACTGCGTGGCGCCGCTGCGCTCGAAGGCCTGCGAGCCGTCCTGCGCGCCCAGTTCGCCCTTGGCGTCGCCGGTGAACCACTCGATGACGATGGTCACCGGGGCGGTCCCGTCCGTCGCGACGTCGATGGACGCGGAGGCACCCGTCGTACTCGTCTGCCGCAGGCTCGACACGGAGACCGACTTCACGCGTACGGGAGGAGTGGTGGGAGCGGACGGGCTGGGTTCGGTGGGCGGCGCGGACGTCGGCGTCGGGGAAGCCGCTGTCGACGAGGGAGCGGGTGATGGCGGCCCGGTGGTCGCGCCGGCGGAGGGAGAAGCGGAAGAAGGAGAAGGGGAGCTGTCGGGGGAGGCGCTGCCGGACGGCGACGGGCCCCCGGAAGTAGGGCCGTCGCCGGGCGCGGTGGTGGCCGCGCCCGGCACCGCGCTGGTGGTGGCCAGGGACTGAGCAGTCGTCTGCCGGGGGTCGTCCCCCCGCGCTCCCGCCGCAACGGCGACCATCACGGCCACCACCAGCGCGGCGACGCCCGTCAGCACTCCCCGCAGGCCCGGTTTCCAGCTGCCGCCCCAGCCGCCGCCCACTGCCGTCGTGGCCAGCTCGGTGGTCCCCGCGGACTGGCCCGCCGCCGAGGGAAAGAGCAGGGGCAGGAGGGCCGCGAGCGCGGCGAGTCTGCGCTGGCCCCGCTCCTCCCAGTCCGGGCCGTAGGCGGCCCCGGCGATCTCTTCCAGCTCGGCGACGAACGCCGCCGCGTTCTCGGGTCGCTCCTGCGGCTCCTTGGCCATCCCGCGCCTGATCAGCGGGCGCACGGGCTCCGGGGTCCCCTCCTCGGGAACCGGTGCGCCGATGTGCTGCAGCGCCAGCTCGGCGAAGTTCTCGCCGGAGAACGGTTTGCGGCCGGTCAGGCATTCGTAGAACGTCGCGGTCGCGGCATAGACGTCGGCCGCGGGGGAAGCGGGCTCCCCGTTCCACTGCTCCGGGGCCATGTACGCGGGAGTGCCGGCGACGCCCGGCGTGCTGCCGCGGCCCGCGGCGATGCCGAAGTCGACGAGCTTGGAGGAGCCGTCCGCCGCGACCAGGACGTTCTCCGGTTTGTAGTCGCGGTGGACGACACCCGCGCGGTGGGCTGCGGCCAGCCCCAGCAGCGAGCCCTTGAGCACCACCAGCGCCGCCTCTGGGCCCGTGGCACCTTCCCGCAGCAGCAGCGCGCGCAGAGCGATGCCGTCGACCAGTTCCATCACGATGGCGGCGCCCTGCGGTGCCTCGACGTATTCGTACAGCCCCACCACATACGGCGAATCCAGGTCGCCCAGCAGACGCGCCTCCGCCCGGAACTCCTGGACGAAGGCGGAGTCCGTCCGCAGCCTCTCGCTGAGGTATTTGACGGCCACGGGCGTGCCGGTGGCCTCATGGACGGCCAGGACGACCCGCCCGCTGCCACCGGAACCCAACTCCCGGGTCTCCGCGTACCCGGGCACTGACCATGCGTTCATCTCGCCCCCCTAGGCCCGCGGCAGAATAGCCCACCGGCTCTCCCCATGACAGACACACTTCCGTCACGACTGGTTCCCGCGAGGAAACCGGCGAGGGCGAGGGGCGGGGTCAGTGGACGGCGTGAACGAGTTGTGAACTCAGTTCGTAGCGGGCTCCGACGATGGCGAGGTCCCCGGCCGCCACCTTGTCGGCGAGGTCGGGCTCGGCCGCGAGGCGTGAGCGGACCAGGCCGACGTTGCGCGTGACGGTGGAGTCGACGCGTGCGTCGCCGTGCTGGCTGTGGTCTATGGCCGGGCGTATCTGCTCGGCCAAGTACTGGACGTGTGCGGGAAGTTGCTCTCCGGTCTCGTCCGCGTGGACGGCCGCGGACACCGCGCCGCACGACTGGTGGCCGAGGACCAGGATCAGCGGTATGCCCAGCTCCAGTACGCCATAGGCGATGGAGCCCAGGACGGCTTCGTCCAGCACCTCGCCGGCCGATCGCACCGTCAGCAGATCGCCGAGTCCCTGGTCGAAGACCAGCTCCGGCGGTACGCGGGAGTCGATGCACCCCAGGATGACGGCGAACGGGTGCTGACCCGACACGAGCGCCTGGCGCACGGACGGGGACTCGTGAGGGTGCTGCTGCTGGAATCTGCGCCACCGCCGGTTTCCGGCGGACAACGCACGCAGCGCCTCGTCCGGGGTGGCGTGCTGAGTGCGCGGGGCCGGTATTCGGGGTGCGGCCGTGGCGGGTGTCGTGCCGAGTGTGAGGCCCGCGCCGGCGGTGGCGGTTCCGGCGAGGGCGGCGCGCAGCAGAGCACGGCGTCCTGTGCCGGCGGGCAGGGACTGGTGTCGATTCAGAATCATGCGGTGAACCCAACCACCGCCGGACGGCCAGCGATTCGTGTTTGTGATCTGTTGGCGCACTTATGAACTGATCATGGCGGGCGGGTCTCAGATCACTTTCGAGCGGACCAGGACACCGAGCACCAGGGCGCCGGGAACCAGTGGCAGCCACACCGTGATGATCCGGTACCCGAGGACCACGGAGGTGGCCACCGCGATCGATACCCCGGTGGTGACAAGGGCGATGACGAGCCCCGCGTCCACCGAGCCGATGCCCCCGGGCGTGGGTACGACGGAGGCCAGCGTGCTCCCGGCAAGGTAGGCGATCCCGATGTGGACCATCGGCACGGATACGTCCAGTGCCATCGCCACGGCGACCAGTCCCGCGGCCTGAATGGTGGGATAGGCCAGCGCGCCGCCCCACAGGGCCAGCACTCTCGCGGGCCTGCTGTGCACCGAGCGCGCGTCGCTCAGGGCGATGTCGACGAACGCGCGGATCGCTCTGCGCAGTGGCCGTACCGTCCCAAGAGTCACCGCCACCACGCAGACCAGGCATCCCGCCACGAGCAGCAGCGGGCCTGCCGAGTCCGGCATGAGGCCGTCCAGTCGCAGCGCGCTCGGAGAGGCGGCGAGCAGCGCGATCAGCAGAGCGATGCGCGCTGTGCTCGCTGCCAGCATGTGCAGGGCCAGAGCGGCGGAGGACCGCGACAGCGAGAGCCCGCAGCGCAGGAGAAAACGCAGATTGACCGTTCCCGCGCCGAGGCCCGCCGGGAGGAGATGGTTGGCGGCTCCGGCGGCGAACTGCGTCACGAAGAGCCGTACCGCGGGAAGCGGTTCGAGGGTCGCTCCCTGCCGTGTGACGGCGACGGCGACCCAGCCGAGCACGGTGAGTGTGGCGGCCACCAGCAGCCAGCGCTGGTTGGCCGAGAGGAGTTCGCCGCCGCCGGCCGTGATGAGAGGCCAGTGCTGGGCCGCCCACAGGCCGACGGCGGCGATCGGCACCAGGCAGGCGATCTGTCGCAGCGGCAGCCCCCGAAGGAGGTTTGCGCGGGGGGTGGACATGGCCTCGGTTCGTCTCCGCTCCGCACACACCGCCAGGACTTCGTCGCGCCACCAGGCTGCCCACGGCGTGCGACATGCAGGTGCCGTACAGCCGACGAGCGGGGGGCGCGCCGATTGCCGGAAGACGGCGCCGCCGCCCGGCGTATGGAATCGGACGCCGTGGCCGTGATCCGGAGAGTGCCGAACTGCCGGGCTCGGGAAACCCGGCTTCAGCCGGCGGGTTCCCGTACGGGCGCGTTGTGCCTGGCGTGCGACAGGAAGGCACGGGCGGTGCGGCTGAGCGGGCCGCGCGGATGTGCGATGCCGACGGCGTGCAGCAGCGGCGGGGTGAAGGAACGGACTTCGACGCGGTGGCCGAAGGCCCGTAACACCATGTCCCGGTACCAGATCAGCGAGCCACGCCCGTCCACGACGCTTGTCACCCAGGCCAGCCGCTCGTCGGCTTCCACCACCGCCACGGGGCGCACCCCGAGCCGGCCGAACATCGCCTCGAGCTCCGTGCGCCGGCCCGTGCCGGGAGTGGGCAGCACCATCCGCAGGCCTCCCAGCATCCGCAACGGCATCGGGTCGGGCAGTCCGGAGCCCGGTGGCGAGATCAGGACGACCTCACGGTCCTGGAGATGGTGTGTGGACAACTCCTTGTCGACCGGCAGATCGACCAGGCCCAGTTCCGCCACGCCGCAAGTCAGGGCGCGTACGAGTGCCTCGCGGCTGTCGTGCGGGAGCAGGCGTACCTCGATGCCTGGGTGGCGTTCGGCGAAGGAGGGCACCAGGTCGGCGGCGAGATCGAGGGAGAGAGTCGGGGTGGCGGCCACGATCAGCTTGGCGTGCGCCCTGCCGCCGTGTGCCGGGCGGATGTCCTCGATCGCAGCCACGGCGTCCAGGGCAGTGCGAGCCAGGCGTACGACACGGGCCCCCTCGGGGGTGAGGGTCGCGCCGCGGCCCCTGCGGTCCAGGAGCTCCACGCCCACTTCGCGTTCCAGGGCCTGGATGGAGCGGGAGAGGGCGGGCTGGGCGACGTAGACGGAGCTCGCCGCGGCTGTGATGGAGCGGCAGTCCGCGACGGCGACGAGGTAGCGCAGCTGTTGCAGTGTGGGGGTCATGGGCGGACGTTAGCCGCCGGGCAGTGTGGGGTGTAAGAGGCGCCGTGTTAACAAGTGCCCGCTCCTGCACGGAAGTTGATATTCAGTCAGGTTGTCTTCCATGCCGCTGCGGCATGGGTGGCGGATGTGCGTTGACAGTGCGGGCACCGGGCCGCAGGATGCAACGCGGCACGACACGTTACCCACCGGTTACTTCTCGCCAGGTGCCCCTACGTCCTCCTCTGCCTGCCGCGATCCGACCGTCGCACGGCCGTGAACCACCGCTCCTTCGCTCCCTGGCCCGGCCCCGCTGGGAGCCCCCACCCAAGGAGAGCCCGTGATTTCTCAGCCCGCCCGGCAAGCAGGCCGGGACCTTGTCGTCGTGGTCAGCCCGTTCGAGGAGCCCAACGCCCCGCTGGTCGCGGCCGCCGGACGAGCCGGCGCGCTGGGTCTGCTCGACCTCGGCAGGGATCGCGACCGGGCGCGCACCGCGATGGCCGGGCTGAAGGGCCGCTACGGAGTCCGCTTACCGGCCGGATGCCCCCTCACCCCGGACGAACTGCCCGCCGCCGTGGACACTGTGCTGCTCACCGAGCCCTGGTGGCGCACCGGTACGGAGGTCTGGGCGGCCGGTGGCAGGCGGCGGGTATGGGCCGAGGTCATCAGCCCCGCCGAGGCCGCGGCCGCCGTCGCTGCCGGCGCGGGCGGCCTCGTGGCCAGGGGACACGAGGCCGGCGGCCGGGTCGGCGAACTGACCACTTCCGTACTGCTGCAACGGCTGCTGGCCGACCCCGGGTTGACCGTGCCGGTCCTGGCGGCAGGAGGCATCGGCCTGCACACGGCCGCCGCGGCCGTCGCGGGCGGAGCCGCCGGCGTCGTACTCGACACGCAGCTCGCGCTCACCACCGAAGGCGCGGCCCGGCTTCCCGCCGCCGTCGAGGCCGCGATCCGGGCCATGGACGGCAGCGAAACCACCGTCGTCGCGGGCCACCGGGTGTACACCCGTCCCGACCTGGCACCGCCACAGGGGAACGTCGCCGAACTCCTCGGCGCCCGCGGCCTGCACAGGCAGCCACTGCCCATCGGACAGGACGGGCCGGTCGCCGCCCGGCTCGCCTCGCGCCACCGCACCACCGGCTCCGTCGTACAGGCCGTCCGGGCAGCCATCACCGACCACCTCGACGCGGCCGTACGATCCCGCCCCCTCCGGCCGCGCCCCGGCGAACGCCACCTGCCCGTGGCCCAAGGGCCCATGACCCGCGTCAGCGACCGGCCCGCCTTCGCCTCCGCCGTCGCCGAAGCGGGCGGGCTGCCCTTTCTCGCCCTGGCCGTGATGGCCGGCCGGGATGTGCGTGAGCTGCTCAGTGAAACCGCCGAGCGCCTGGCCGGCCGGGACTGGGGCGTCGGACTGCTCGGCTTCGCCCCCGACGAACTGCGCCGCGAACAGCTCGCCGCCGTCGCTGAGATACGGCCTCCGTACGCGATCATCGCCGGCGGCCGGCCCGCCCAGGCCGTCCCACTCGAAGCCGCCGGGACCCGGACGTATCTGCACGTACCCTCGCCGGGACTGCTGGAGCAGTTTCTCGCAGAGGGAGCGCGCAGGTTCGTCTTCGAAGGGCTCGAATGCGGCGGCCACATCGGCCCGCGCGCAGCCTTCCCGCTCTGGGAGGAGCAGATCGAGCGGCTGCTCGCGTGCCCGTACGCCGCCGAACTCGACGTGCTCTTCGCCGGTGGCATCCACGACGAGCGATCCGCTGCGATGGCGATGGCCGCCGCAGGTCCGCTGGCCGAGCGCGGGGCCCGGACCGGCGTCCTCATGGGCACCGCCTATCTGTTCACCGAGGAGGCCGTCGCCGCCGGGGCCGTGCTGCCCGGCTTCCAGCGGACGGCGATCGAGTGCGAGTCCACCGCGCTGCTGCGCACCGCCCCCGGTCATGCGACACGCTGCGCGGCGACGCCGTACGCCGATGCCTTCACCGCCGCCGCCCAGCGGCTTCGGCAGGACGGCGCGAGCCCCAACGAGGTCTGGGAGGAGCTGGAGAAGCTCAACCTCGGGCGGCTGCGGATCGCCAGCAAGGGCCTGCGCCACACCGGCGCGGGCCCCGTCCCGGTGGACGAGGAGGAGCAGCGCGGCGAGGGCCTCTACATGCTCGGCCAGATCGCCACCGCCCGCACCGCCACCACCACCGTCGCTGCCCTGCACGCCCAGGTGATCGAGGGAGCCGCCGCCCTGCTCGCCGAGCGGGCGGAGCGGCTCCGCGAACTGCCGGCCGAGCACGATCCGCACGATGAGGCCCCGCTCGACATCGCGGTCGTCGGCATGGCCTGCCGCTACCCCGGCGCGGACGACCTCGCGGAGTACTGGTCGAACATCGTCGCGGGGACCGACTCCGTCACCGAAGTGCCCGCCGGCCGCTGGGACACCGCCGCCTACCACGATCCCGACCCGGCGCGGGCCGGGGAGCGGACCCCGTCCCGGTGGGGCGGCTTTCTGCCGCCCGCGCCGTTCGACGCGCTCGCCCACGGCATCGCCCCCGCCTCGCTCGGCAGCATCGAACCGGTACAGCTGCTCGCGCTCGACATCGCCGCCCGTGCCCTCGCCGACGCCGGTTACGCGGGAGAGCGGCACTTCGACCGCTCCCGTACCTCGGTCGTCTTCGGCGCCGAGGCGGGCACCGATCTCGCGGGCGCCTACGGCTTCCGCGCACTGCACCCCGGCTACCTCGGTGAGCTGCCGCCCGAGCTGGACGCCCAGCTGCCCCGGCTGACCGAGGACTCCTTCCCCGGCGTGCTCGCGAACGTCATCGCCGGGCGGGTCGCCAACCGACTCGACCTCGGCGGCGCCAACTGCACGATCGACGCCGCCTGTGCGTCCTCGCTCGCCGCCCTCGACCTGGCATGCAGGCAACTGCGCGACCGGGACAGCGACATGGTGCTGTGCGGCGGCGCCGATGTGCACAACGGCATCAACGACTACCTGATGTTCGCCTCCGTACGCGCCCTGTCGCCCACCGGCCGGTGCCGCCCCTTCGACGCCGCCGCCGACGGCATCGCCCTCGGCGAAGGCGTCGCCTGCCTCGTACTCAAGAGACTGGCGGACGCCGAACGCGACGGCGACCGCATCTACGCCGTCGTCAAGGCCGTCGGCGCCTCCAGCGACGGACGCTCCCTCGGACTCACCGCACCCCGCCCCGAAGGGCAGCGGCGCGCGCTGGAACGCGCCTACCGGCGGGCCGGAGTCGCGCCTGCCGAGATCGGCCTCGTGGAGGCGCACGGCACGGGCACCGTTGTCGGCGACAGCACCGAACTGGCCGTCCTCACCGAGGTGTTCGCAGGAGGAGAAGCGGGCTCGTGCTCGCTGGGCTCGGTCAAGTCGCAGCTCGGCCATACGAAATGCGCGGCGGGCCTTGCCGGGCTCGTCAAGGCGGCTCGGGCCGTGCACTCCGGCGTACGGCCGCCGACCCTGAACCTGACCAGTCCCAACCCCGACTGGCAGCCGGATACCAGCCCCTTCTGCTTCGACACCGAGGCCAGGCCCTGGACCGCGCCCGCCGGGCGGCGGCTCGCCGCCGTCAGCGCCTTCGGCTTCGGCGGCACCAACTACCACGCGGTCCTCACCGGGTACGGGGATGCGGGCGAGCCCGCCCACGGCCTGGACGCCTGGCCCGCCGAGCTGTTCTGCTTCCGGGGCGCCGACCGCGTGGCCGCACTCCGTGCGATCGACCGCCTCGCCGCCCGGCTGGAACAGAACGACGCGGCGGGACGCCCCTGGCCGCTGCGGGACCTCGCCGCCGAGACGTCAGCCGGGGAGGACGAGATCCAGCTCGCGGTCGTCGCCACCGGCCTTGACGACCTGGCCGCCAAGCTGGACCGGGCCCGGGAGCCGGGCGCGAGCCCCGGCGACGGTGTGTATCTGCGCGACACCGCAGCCGACGAGAGAGGTCCTGGGCGGGTCGCCTTCCTCTTCCCGGGGCAGGGCAGCCAGCGGCCGGGCATGCTCGGCGACCTCTTCATCGCCTTCCCCCGTCTGCGGACACTGCTGTACGAAGCGGACCGGCGCCAGGCAGCGACGATGTTCCCGCCCGCGGCCTTCACGCCCGCGGAGCGAGCCGCCCAGCGGGCAGCCGTCACCGACACCCGCGTCGCCCAGCCGGCCCTCGGTCTCACCGGCGCCGCCGCGCACCTCCTGCTCACATCGCTCGGCATACGACCCGACTGCACGGCCGGCCACTCCTACGGTGAACTCGTCGCCCTCTGGGCCGCCGGGGCCTATGACGCCGCGACCCTCCTCCGGCTCAGCGACCGCAGGGCCGATGCGATCCTCGCCGCCGCCGGTGACGACCCCGGAGCCATGGCCGCGGTGCCCTCGGCGCCCGAGGACCTGCCGGAACTCCCGCCCGGATGCGTCGTCGCCAACCACAACGCACCGGCGCAGTGCGTCATCTCGGGACCGACTCCCGCGGTCGACGCCGCGATCGGCGCGCTGCGCGAGGCGGGCATCGCCGCCGAACGCATCCCGGTCGCCTGCGCCTTCCACAGCGACGTCGTCGCGGGCGCCACCGACGCGCTGACCGCGGAACTGGCCGGTTCGGCCGTGGCCGGGCCCGCGGTCCCGGTCTGGTCGAACACCACCGCGCGCCCCTACCCCGCCGACGCCGTGGCCGTACGGGAGTTGCTGGCCCGCCAGCTCGCCGAACCCGTGCGCTTCGCCGAGCAGATCGAGGCCATGTACGCCTCCGGGGTACGGACCTTCGTCGAGGCAGGCCCCGGCCGGGTGCTCACCGGGCTCGTCGGCCGCATCCTGGGCGACCGGCCGCACACCGCCGTCCCGCTCGACGTCCCGGGCGAACACGGGCTGAGCCGACTGGTGACCACGCTGGCCGAACTCGCCGCGGCGGGCGTCCCGTTCGACCCGGAGCCGCTGTTCAAGGGCCGCAGCGCGACGCTGCCCGACCAGGCCCCCCGGCGCGCCGGCTGGCTGGTGGACGGCCATCTCGTCCGGACGGTGGACGGCGAACCCGTGGCGGGCGGACTGCGCCCGGCCCGGCGCGTGACCCCGGCCCCTGCCCCGGCGGCCCCTGCCCCGGCGGCCCCTGCCCCGGCGGCCGCGGACCGGCGGGAGGACGCCGTACTGGAGTACCTGCGCGGAGCCCGGGAGCTGGTCGCCGCGCAACGCGATGTGCTGCTGGGCTACTTGGGGGCGGACGGCGGCGGGCCGATGCCGGCGCCGGTGGCCGCGCAGCCCGTGCCGGAGCCCGAACCCCGACGGGTCTTTGCTCCGCGACCGCAACCCGAAGACGCCCCCGGCCCCCGACCCCTGACGCGCGAGCAACTCATGGACGCCGTACTGGAGATCGTCCACCTCCGCACCGGCTACCCGCCGGAGATGCTCGACCCAGGCCTTGATCTGGAAGCCGATCTCTCCGTGGACTCCATCAAACGGGTCGAGATCATCGGGGCACTGGCGGACCGGATCGGACTGCCGCGTGGAACGGACGGTCCGGCGGAGTCGGCCGTCGAGGAACTGTCCCGGCTGAAGTCCATCGGGGGCATCGTGGACTGGATCGTGGCGCGCGGGGGCGCCCCGGAGCCGGCCCCGGCTATGGGCCGGGCCGCGGACGAGGCGACAGGCCGGGCCGTGGAGCCCTTCGCGGCGGAGTCGGGTACGGACCGGGGCGCGGCCCCCGGCGGGCGTGCGCTGAGCCCAGCGGCCGGAGCCGTAGGCACCGGCGCGGCCGTCGGCGCGACCGGCGGGACGAGGGAGTCGGCCCCGGCCCCGGGCATGGGCCAGGCCGCGGAGAGCTTCGACACGGACCCGGGCACGCGCGCGGCCGCGGGCCGGGCCGGTGGGACCACGGGGCGGGTTCCGGCGGGCATGGATCAGGCCGCGGAGACCCTCGCCCCGGACCTGGGCACGCGCCCGGGCGGGCCCGCGGACGAGCACCCGCCCAGCCTCGCGCCGGTGCTACCACCAGCGCCGGCACCGACCCCCGTGGCCCGGCCCACCCGCCTCGGCACGCCCGCCGACGAGCACCCGCCGAGCCCCGCTGCCCGCCCCACCCGCCCGGCCCGGCTCCTGGTCGAGGTCGCGCCTGTCGGGCCCCCCGACACCCGGGACCCCGCCGATGTGCTGCCCGGGCTGCGGTTCGCCGTCGTGGACGACGGCCTGGGGGTCGCCCTCGCCCTCGCCGCCGAGCTGGAGTCCCACGGAGCCGAGGTGCGCACCCTCCACCCGGACCGCCTGGCGGACGCCGCCGGGGCCGACGGTGTCGTGGACCTCAGCGCGCTGCGCCCCGCCCCCGACCCCGTGCTTCCGGAAGCCTTCGGCGCGTTGCGCGCCACCTTGACGGCGGGCACACGCCGGCTGCTGCTCGTCACCGGACGCGGCGGAGCGTTCGGCCGTACAGCCCCGTCACACGAATCGCCGGCCCCTGCCGACCCGATCCCGGGCGCGGGACTGTACGGCTTCGCCCGTACCGCGGCGATCGAACACCCCGGCACCGCCGTACGCGCCGTGGACATCGATCCCAAGGACCGCCCCGAACGGATCGCGGCCCATCTGATGGCCGAACTGTGCGCCCCCGAGGAGCCAGTGGTCATCGGCTACACCAACGGCACCCGCAACACCCTGCGAACCGTCGCCGTTCCCCTTCCCGACCCCGAAGCGGCGCCACCGCTGCCGATCGGCCGCGACGCGGTGGTGCTGCTCACCGGCGGGGCCCGCGGCATCACGGCCCGTACGGCCATCGCTCTCGCCGGAGCCACCGGCTGCCACATCGAACTCATCGGCCGCACCCCACCGCCGGACGACGCCGAGGACCCGGCCGTCGCCCACGCCCACGACAGGGTCGCCCTGCGTGCGGCCCTCGTCCGGCAAGGCCTGCGCACCCCCGCGGAGATCGAGACGGCCGCGACCCGCATCCTCGCCGCGCGCGAGATCCGCACCACCCTCGCCGTCCTCAACTCCACCGCCGCCTCAGTGCGCTATCACGCGGCGGACGTCACCGACGCCCCTGCCGTACGTGCTGTCATCCGTGACGTACGTATGCGCCACGGCCGGCTCGACGGCCTCGTGCACGGCGCCGGAACCATCGAGGACAGGCTGCTGCGCGACAAGGACCCGGCGTCCTTCGCGCGGGTGTTCACCACCAAGGTCGACGGCGCCCGCCACCTCGCCGACGCTGCCGCAGACCACGGTGATGGCCCTGCACCCGTCTTCCTCGTCCTCTTCGGCAGCGTGTCAGGCGTCCTCGGCAACCGCGGCCAGGCCGACTACGCGGCCGCCAACGACGCCCTGGACACCTTCGCGGCCACCCCCGTCTGGTCGCGCCGCTTCCCCGGCAGGGTCCTCGCCGTCGACTGGGGCCCGTGGGCGGCCGAGGCGGGCGGCATGGTCACCCCGGAGCTGGAACGGATGTACGCGAGCCGGGGCATCCCGCTCCTCGATCCGGCCGCGGGCACGGCCGCGTTCCTCGCCGAGCTGGCGCACGGCACCACCGGTCAGGTCGTACTCCTCGCGGAAGCGGAAGCGGAAGCGGAAGCGGAAGCGGAAGCGGAAGCGGAAGCGGACCCGGCCCCGGCGGAGGGCGGCCGTGGCTGACCCCCGTCGCGGCCCCCGCCCGGCCGATGCCGCCATCATCGGGATGGGCGCCGTCTTCCCCGGCGCCGCCGACCTGGCCGCCTACCGGAGGAACCTCGTCGCGGGGGCGGACGCCATCAGTGACATACCTCCCGGCCGCTGGGACCCCGAGGTCTACTACGACCCGGACGCCGTCGAAGGGCCCGCCCGCAGCGACCATTTCTACTGCCGGCGCGGCGGCTTCATCGACGACCTCGCCGCCTTCGAGCCGACCCGCTTCGGCATCATGCCCGCCGCCGTGGCCGGTGCGGAACCCGACCAGCTGCTCGCCCTGCGCGTCATCGCCGACGCCGTGGCCGATGCCGGAGGCGAGGAGCGGCTGCCCGCAGACCGCTCCCGGATCGGCGTCATCCTCGGCCGCGGCGGGTTCATGGGCGTCGCCACCGCCCGCCTCGACCAGCGCGTACGCACCGCACACCAACTGGCCGCGACCCTGCGCGAACTCGCCCCCGACCTGGGCGAAGAGCGCATCGCAGCCGTGCGCGAAGCCTTCCAGGCCGGACTCGGTCCGGAACGGCCGGAGGCGTCGATCGGCCTCGTACCCAGCTTCACCGCCGCCAGGACCGCCAACCGCCTCGACTTCCGCGGCCCCGCCTACACGCTCGACGCCGCGTGTGCCTCCTCACTGCTCGCCGTCGAGCAGGCGGCCGGCCTGCTGGCCGCCGGCAGCTGCGACCTGGTGGTCGCCGGAGCCGTGCACCACTGCCATATCGCCACGCTCTGGAGCGTCTTCACCCAGTTGCGGGCGCTCAGCCCGAGTCAGTGCATCCGCCCCTTCGACCGCCGCGCCGACGGAACGCTGCTGTCCGAAGGCACGGGTGTCGTCCTCCTCAAGCGCCTTGCCGACGCCGAAAGCGACGGTGACCGCATCTACGCCGTCGTACGAGGCGTCGGCGTGGCCGGCGACGGCCGGGCCGCGAGCCTGATGAGCCCCCTGGTGGACGGCCAGGTACGCGCCCTGCACCAGGCCTGGGCGCAGGCCGGCCTCGACCCGGCGGCGCCCGGCGCGCTCGGTCTGCTGGAGGCACACGGCACCGGGACGCCGGTGGGCGACGAGGCCGAACTCTCCACCCTGGCCCGCGTCTTCGGTCCGCGCACTGCGGGCACCGAGCCGGTCGCCATGGGCTCGGTGAAGTCGATGCTCGGTCACACCATGCAGGCTTCCGGGATGGCCGGGCTGATCAAGGCCGTACTCGCGGTGCACGACGGGACGCTGCCCCCGACGCTCCATCTCGAAGAGCCGCACGAGGGTTTCGCCAGGACGCGTATGCGCCCGGTGACGGTGGCGGAGCCCTGGGCCCGCGGGAACGCGCCGCGACGGGCGGGCGTGAACGCCTTCGGTTTCGGTGGGATCAACGCGCATGTGGTGCTGGAGGAGGCGCCGGGGGCCTTCGTCTCGGGCAGCCCGCCGGGACGGGGCCGATCGGCAGCGGCCGCGCGCGTCGAAGCGCCGGCGGACGATCCCGCGGTGACGCTGCTGGCCGCGGCATCGTCCGGCGAACTCGGTCGCCTGGTCGATGAGTTGCGTGTTCCGGAGCGGGCCGCGCAGCCGCCCGCCTGCGATGGTCCCTGCCGCCTCGCCGTGCTCGGCCTCACCCCGAAGCGCCGGGCCCTGGCCGCTGCGGTCGTCGCCCGGGGACGGCCGTGGCGCGGGCGCGGCGGCGTGTGGTTCGCACCGCGCCCGCTGCTCGCGCCCGATGACCGACCGGCCCTGCTCTTCCCCGGCCTTGAGCCGGACTTCGCGCCGCAGGTCGATGACGTCGCCGACCGTTTCGGGCTGCCGCGGCCCGCCCTGACGGGCGGCGGCACGCTGGTGGAACGGGCGGTGGACGCCATCGCGGTCGGCCGCTTCTTCGCTCGCGTACTCCCCGAACTGGACGTCCAGCCAGGCCTGTTGGCCGGCCACAGCCTGGGCGAGTGGACCGCGATGGTGGTCGCCGGGATGTACCCGCAGCATGCCGTCGACACATTTCTCGACTCACTGCGGCCGGGCGATCTCGACGTCCCCGATCTTCTCTACGCGGCACTCGGCTGCGGGACGGAGCAGGCCACCGACGCGTTGCACGGCCTTGACCGCGTCGCGGTGAGCCACGACAACTGCCCCCACCAGTCGGTGCTGTGCGGCGAACCCCGCCCCGTGGCCGAGGCGCTGGCCCGGCTGGCCGACGAGGGCGTACTCACCCAGGAGCTGCCCTTCCGGTCGGGCTTCCACACACCCATGTGGGCGCCCTACCTCGACCAGGTGCGCGCCGCGTTCGCCCGACTGCCGCTCCGGCCGCCGGCCGTGCCCGTCTGGTCGGCGACGACCGTCGCCGCGTATCCGGCTGCGGAGCAGGACGTACGGGACGTGGTGCTGCGCCATCTGCTGGAGCCGGTGCGCTTCCGGGAGTTGACGACGCGGTTGTACGCCGAGGGCGTGCGGGCCTTCGTACAGATGGGCCCGGGCAGTCTTCCGGGTTTCGTGTCCGACACTCTGCACGGCCGGGACCACCTCGCGGTCTCCGCGGGTGCGTCCCGGGGCGGCAGCGGGCTGGACCAACTGCGCCGGCTGGCGGCGGCACTGTGGACCGAGGGGCTGAACCCCCGCTGGGACCGCCTGACGGAGCGCGCGTCCGCGGTGCGGGGCGAGGGGGTTGTGCCGCTCGATCCGGAGCCGAATGGCGGGCCGCCCGCTGACCGGGCGGCGTCCGCGTCCGCGCCCAACGGCGGGCTGCGCGCTGACCGGGCGGCGTCCGCTGGGTCCGCGGCCCTCGGGCCGAGGTCTGTGCGTTTCGATCCAGGGCCTCCATCCGTACGGACGCACGAGCAGAACCTCGTCCGGCTCGATCTCGGTTCCCCGCTGGTGAGTCTGGGTGGCGCCGCGTCCCCGCTCCGTCTGGCTCGCTCAGTGGGGACGGCCCGGACAGCCGCCGCCGACCAGCCCGTACTGCTCTCGGCCCTCGACGCCGTACTGGACGAGACGCAACACGCCGCGCGCGCCGTCGCCGAAGCCTGGCGCGTGCCCGCTCCGCAGCCGCAGAGGCGACCCGCTCCCAACGCCCCGGACGAGACGCCACCCGCCCACCGCACCCGGCGGCGGCTCTCCCTCGAGACCATGCCGTACGTCCGCGACCACTGCGTATATCTCCAGCCCGACAGCTGGCCGGAGGCCTCGGACCGCTTCCCCGTCGTCCCCATGACCACGCTGCTGGAACTCGCCGCGGACGCCGCGCGCAGGGCGGTGCCCGGAGGTGTGGTGACCGGTTTCTGCGACGTACGGGCGTTGCGCTGGCTGTCCGTCGCCCCGCCCGTCGACGCGGAGTTCAGCGTGATCCCCGCCCCCACCGGCGGCCGGGTACGTGTGGAGATCGCCGGGTGCGCCACCGTCACCGTCGTCCTTGCCGACCGCCACCCCGTGCGCCCCGCGCCCGATCTCTCGGCGCTGACCCGGGAAGGACCGCCCCCCGTCAGCGCCGAGGCTCTCTACCGCGACCGGTGGATGTTCCACGGTCCTCAGTTCGCCGGTGTCCATGAGGTGACCGCCGTCGCCGACGACGGCATTCGCGGGGTGCTGCGCGCCCTGCCCGCCCCGGGCGCGCTGCTGGACGCCGCCGGCCAACTCCTCGGCCACTGGATGCAGTTGCGCCTGCCCGCCGACCGGCTGGTCTTCCCCGCGTCACTGGAACGCGTCAGCCTGTACGGGCCCGCCCCACGTGATGGCGCACTGCTGCACGCCACAGCCCGCATCCGCGCCGTACGGCCGGGCTCCGTACACGGCGACGTGGAACTCCTCGCCGTCGACGGCACCGTGTGGGCCCGACTGGAAGGCTGGACGTACCGGCGCTTCGCGGCCGACGAGCGGGTGTGGCCGATGAAGTTCACCCCGGAGATCTGCGGCATCGGCGAGCCGCAGCCCGGCGGCTGGTGTCTGGCCCGGCGCCGCTGGACCGACCCCGCCTCGCAGGAGCTGGTGATGCGGCGCTATCTGGGCGCCGCCGAGCGGATGGCCTACGAGCAGCGCCCGCCGCGGGCCCGCACGGCCTGGCTGCTCGGGCGGATCGCCGCGAAGGACGCCGTACGCCAACTGCTGTGGGACAGGGGCGCGGGGCCGCTCTTCCCCGTGGAGGTCCCGGTCGGCAACGACGAGGACGGCCGACCGCATGCGCAGGGCCCGCTCGCCGCCGGATTCCGGCTCTCCCTGGCCCACAAGGACCGGCTGGCCGTGGCGTACGCCCACCCCGGCCACGCCGTCGGCATCGACGTCGAGGCCGTCACGGAGGACCCCGCGGCGCTGAGCCGTATCGCGCTCACCGCGGACGAGCGGCTCATCGCCGAGGAACTCGCCGCGCGGGACGGGTGCGGCCCGGCGCATGCGCTCACCGCGCTGTGGTGCGCCAAGGAGGCGGCCGCCAAGGCGGAAGGCACGGGCCTGGGCGGACGCCTGCGGCAGTGGACCGTCACCGACGGGCCCGCAGGGCTCAGCGTGCGCTCTCCCCAGGGGCGCGCTCACGCCGTACGCATCGACACGGTCCACGATCTGCCCGGCCCCGACAGCGAACCCACGACCCACGTCGTCGCCCGGACCGAACCCCCCACCCCCAATCCGACGGAGGCCGGCCATGGCATCTGACCCCACCGCCGAACAGATACTCGCCGACATCACCGCCATGCTCGTGGAGACCGTCGGCGACGAGTTCCTCCTCGCGGAAGAGGTCACCCTGGAGACCACGTTCAACGAGGACCTGGCGCTGGAGAGCATCGAGTTCGTCGCACTCGCCGAACTGCTCCAGCAGCGGTACGGGGCAGCCGTGGACCTGATCGCCTTCCTGGCCGAGAAGGACATGGAGGAAATCCTGGCCATGACGGTCGGCGATCTCGTGTCCCATATCGCCGGCACACCCGCTTCGGCCGCCGCCCCGGCCGACTCTTCCGTCCCGGCGAGCCGCGCCGTCGCAAGCGCTCCGGCTCCCGTCGCCTCATCCGCGGCCGGCTGAGCCCGGCCATGGCCGAGATTCTCGCCAACTCCCTCCGCTTCCATGTCCAACGGCTGCCCGCCGCCGACGCGGACAGTGGCACGGGCGCGACCGCCGTCTTCCTGCACGGCCTGGTCGTCGACAACCTCTCCAGCTTCTACTGCACCCTCGCCGTCCCGGCCGCCCGCGCCGGCCACGAGGTCGTCCTGTACGACCAGCGCGGCCACGGCCGCACCGAGCGCCCGCCCACCGGCTACGACATCGACACCTCAGTACGTGATCTGACCGCCCTGCTCGGCGCCCTGAGTCTCGACGAACGCCCCGTGCATCTCGTCGGCAACAGCTACGGCGGCACGCTCGCCCTGCGCACCGCGCTCGCGCGCCCCGACCTCGTCGCCGGGCTCATCCTGATCGAGCCCCCGTTGAGCGGCCCCTGGATCGAGAACATGCTCGACACCCTCTCCGTCGCCGCCCTCGGCCTCGAAGGCAGCCAGGTGCCGCAGGAACTGGCCTCGCTCGGCGCGCGCAAGGCCGCCCGGCTGACCGCCACGGCCGACGAACTCCTCAACCGAACCACCCTGATCGACGACATCGCGGCGGCCCGGCCGTTCACGGCCGACGACTTCGCCCGGGTGCGCTGTCCGGTGCTGGCCGTCTGCGGCGAGCACTCCGAACTCGTCCCAGGCGCCCGGCAATTGGCCCGTCACGCCCCTCAGTGCACCGTCCGCGTCCTGCCGGGTCTCGGCCACGACGTGCTCCAAGGCGGTACCGGCGAGCTTCGCGGGGCGGTCCTCGACCGACTGGCCGAGGCCGCGCGGCGGCAGCCCGAGGCGGTGACGGTATGAAGGTGCTGTTCGTCGTCCCGCCGCTCGCCGGGCACGTCAACCCCACGGTCGCCGTTGCCGCCGAACTGACCGCGCGCGGGCACCGGGTCGCCTGGACGGGCCCCGCCGAAGTGCTGTCCGGTCTGCTCCCCACACGTGCCGCCCTCCTCGCCTCCGGCGACCGCGACGGGCCGGGAGGCTACGGCGCGCTGCACGGCCGCTGGCGCGATCTGCGCGGCGTCGCCGCTCTGCGCTTCCTGTGGGAGGAGGCGCTCATCCCGCTCGCCCACGGGATGATGGCCGGAGTCGAGGCAGCAGTCGACGCGTACGGCCCCGATGTGCTGGTCGTCGACCAACAAGCCATCGCAGGAGCCGTGATCGCACGGCGGCGCGGACTGCCGTGGGTGACGTCCGCGACGACAACGGCCGAGTTCACCAGGCCCTTCGCCGGTTTCCCCAAGGTGGGGGAGTGGGTGGCGGACGAGATCGCCGGATTCCTCGCCGCATGCGGCGCACAGGCCGGCTGGGACCCGCGTTTCTCGGACCGTCTGGTTCTGGTCTTCTCCACCCCCGAACTCCTCGGCGAGGGCGAGGACGGTCCCGACCACCACGCCTTCGTGGGACCCGCGCTCGGCTCCCGCCCGGCCGACGCCTCACCCTTCCCGTGGCGGCGACTGGATCCCGTACGCCGCCGGGTGCTGGTCTCGCTGGGAACCCTCAACCGCGAGGCGGGCGGCCGCTTCTACACCGCGGTCCTGCGGGCCGTCGAGCGCCTGGCCGACCAGGTCCAGCTCATTGTGGCCGCACCCGCCGACCTGGTCGGCCCGGTACGGGAGGACCAGGTCCTGCTTCAGGAGTACGTCCCCCAACTCCCGTTGCTGCCGCACCTCGACGCCGTGGTCTGCCACGGCGGGCACAACACCGTCTGCGAGGCACTGGCCCACGGCCTGCCCCTCGTCGTCGCGCCCGTCCGCGACGACCAGCCGATCGTCGCCCAGCAGGTCGCGGCGGCCGGGGCAGGTATCCGAGTGCGCTTCGGCCGTCCTCGCGCGGACGAGATCCACACCGCCCTGAGCGCTGTTCTCGACGCCCCGGACCACCGCCGGGCCGCTCGTCGCATCCAGGCGTCCTTCGCCGCGGCCGGCGGTGCCGCGGCCGCGGCCGACAGGTTGGAGAAGCTGCAATGACACAGCCACGTACTCGCGTCCCGTGGGCCGCGATCGCCGCCCTGGCCGGGCTCACCGCAGGCACGGTGCGCGCCCGCCGCAGACTGGCCGCCGTACCCGTGCTGGACGTGGACGCCCCCGTGGACGGTGTGCCCGCCGACGGCTGGCACCTGATCACCGCCCGCGGCGTCGAGGTGGACAAGGCCACCCTGGCCGCCGCGGTCGCCTACGCGGAACGGACCGGTCTACACATCCTCGACCTCGTGCCGGGCCGACTCGACACAGAACACGCGCTGGGCCTGCTCCGTGATCTCGAACTCAAGGACTCTCGCTTCGCCCGCACGGGCAAGGTGCGCGGCGCAGGACACGCCCTGCTGGTGGCAGACCACGTCCGGGACCGGTCGGGAACCGAGGCGGAGGCAGACCTCGACAGCGTGGAACTGCACGGCCTGCTCAGCCGTCTGAAGGGGTACGCCACCGCCGCGACCGGTATCGCCGTCGCCCCCGGACTGACCACACCGGCTCCCGATCTCGCCGAGCGGGCCGCGGAGCTGCGCGCCCAGGGGCTGCCCCCGCGCCTGGTCGCCGCCGCTCAACTGGCAGGCCTGGCGCTGCTCGTCCGCGCGGTCGCCACAGACCGCCGCTGGGGTGCGGCGGCACTCGCCCTCTACTGGCTGCAGCCCGCCCTGGTCCTCGGCGGCCCGGGCAGCCCGTTGCGCCCGGCAGACCTGAGGCGCGTCAGCGCCGCCCGGCCGCTGCACTGTGTGGGCACCGCACTGCGTACCGCCGCGAGCGACGACTCCGCCTCCGCGGGAGCGCTGTCGGAGCTGGAAGCGCTGCGACCCGTCTACACCGCCGATCTCAAGGAGGGTACCGACAGGTTCCTCGAGCCCCGCCGCCCCGACTGCCCCTGGTGCGGCTCCACCGATCTGGCTGTACGCACCCACATGCCCGACCTGTTCCAGGGCAAGCCGGGCCACTTCACTCTCGAACAGTGCGGCGGCTGCGGGCACACCTTCCAGAACCCCCGCCTCTCCCTCGCCGGCCTCGACTTCTACTACCGCGACTTCTACGACGGTCTCGGCGTCGGTGGCGCAGCCCATGTGTTCGGCACGATGGGCCCCTCGTACCGCGGCCGCGCGGCCATGCTCAAGCCGTTCGGCAAGCCCGCCGCGTGGCTCGACGTGGGCACCGGGCACGGCCACTTCTGCGACAGCGCGCGCGACATCTGGCCCGACACCCGCTTCGACGGCCTGGACATGGCCGCCACAGTGCGCGAGGCGGAGGCCCGCGGCTGGGTCGGCACCGCCCACTGCGGCCAGTTTCCCGATCTCGCCGCCGGGCTCGTCCACCGCTACGACACCGTCAGCATGTTCCACTACCTGGAACACACCCGGGACCCGCTCGCCGAGCTCGACGCGGCCGCCGAGGTGCTGCCTCCCGGCGGGCATCTGCTCATCGAGCTGCCCGACCCCGAGTCCCGGCTCGCCCGTCTGCTGGGCGCGTACTGGCTGCCCTGGTTCCAGCCCCAGCACCAGCACCTCATCCCGGTCGCCAACCTCCGGCAGGCGCTGGCCGAACGCGGGTTCACGGTCCTGGCCGAGGAGCACGGCGCGGCCCACCAGTCCTGCGACTTCGTCGGCGCAGTCCTCCTCACCGCTAACCGGCTCGCCCCCAATCCGCACGCCCCCTGGGGGCCGGGCGGCGCCACCGTGGCCCGACGGGCGTTGCGCACAGCCGTACAGACCGCGGCGCTGCCGTGCTACGCGGCAGCCGCGGCCCTGGACAGAGCGCGCGCGGCAGTGGCCCGCGCCACCGACGGCGGCAACGCCTACCGGCTGCTCGCCCGCAAGTCGCCACCGGCCACTGGGTCGAGGTGACGGACATGAGCACCCTGGACATCGCCCGCCGCCACACGGCCGACCCGCTCTTCCGGCTGGTCGCCTACGCTCTCGAATCGGCACACGACCGGCCCCCGGCCACGGTGTGGAGCGCGCCGCACGCCTTCCACGTCGGCTCGCCGCGCCTCGTCGCCACCGCAGGCTGGCCGGTGGCCGCGGCCGCCGCTCCTCGCGACGACGGTCTCGTACGACTGAGTTCGCTCGCCCACCCGGCACAGAGCTGCGAACTCCCGCTCACCGGCCCGCCACCGCCCCACCCCGACTGGGCGGCCCGCACCTACGCCCTGCTGCGCACCATGGCCGGCGCCGGATACTGCCGCGGCGGCATCGACCTGCACATTCACTCCACGCTGACCGCAGCGGCCGGTCTTTCGAGCGCAGAACCGCTGGAGTGTGCCGTGGCGCTCGCGGTCGCCGACCTGCACGCCGGACGTACGGGGCGGCACCCGCCGCGCGCCAGGCTGGCCGACCTTGCGAGAGCCGCCGCGCCCGGGAGCGACGACGCGCTGCGCGAGGCCGTGCTGTTCGCCCGCCCCGGCCAGGCCCTGCTGCTCGGCAGCCACGGCCGGCGCCGCATCCCCTTCGACCCGGCCGAGCACGGCGCGCGGCTGACGCTGCTGGTGACCCGCACGGAAGGCCCCCGCGCACCCGACACCCAGCGCGCTGTGGAGAGCGCGCGGCGTGCGGGTGCGACGGCCGCCTGGTGGCCCGGACTGCGCCCGGAGCGCAGCGCCCTGGTGCTGGTGCCGCAGGAGTTGGTGACCCATGTCCGTACCACGGTGGCCGAGGAGTTCCGCACAAGCGGGCGGCGCGTGCCGCGCTTCGTGAACATCACCGTGGCGGGCGCGGCCCGCCGCGAGGAGTGAGAAAGTCCGCCGGTGTCCCCGGCCGTGATCACCTGAGTGCGCGGCGGTGAGCCGCTTGAGGCGTGAGCCGCTTGTGAGGCCGCCGGGAGAGCTTCGTACGGGCCTAAGGGCCCTTCAGAGGCTGATGTGGTACGCCTTGCGCAGCGTCTCGTGCACCGTCCAGGTCGTACGGTCGCCCTCTCGCAGCACGCACGCCGTCCCGGGCCCGACGTCGAGGGTGTCACCGCCCTCGACGTCGATCGTGGCGCGTCCGCTGACCACGACGAACAGCTCGTCGGCCTCGGTGTCGGTGACCACGCCCGGGGTGATCTGCCAGATCCCGCGCAGCTGCTTGCCGTCGGCGGACTCCCACAGGACCTTTCCGGTCACGACGGGTTCGCCGGAGATGATCTGGGCCGGGTCGAGGGGCTCCGGCTCCAGTTCGGCGTCGGGAATGTGCACGGCGAAGGACGCGGGAGCCGGATCCGGAGCGGTGGCGTGATCAAGGTTCGTCATGGCGGGTCACCCTAGCCGGGGGCCTGCGCACATCGGCCTCCGGGCCGGTCGCCGTTTCAGTCATGTGCGCCTTGCCCATTCGTCGGCTGCTGGACACCGGTGCGTCGCCCACGGCGGGCAGGGTCCTTACGTGCCCGGCGTCTCGCCGTCGCGCGGCCTGTGAATGTGGAAGGGCGGCTGGCTGTGGCTTTGTCCGGGACGCCGGTCTTGCGAAGAGTGCCGCTGCGTCAGATTGCGTGCCTGATCCCGCTGGTGCTGATCGGCGCCTGGGCGGTGACGCACTGGTCGGTGATCGCCGAAGGGGCGGAGAGGCTGCGCGGTGCGGACCCCCTCTGGCTGCTGATCGCGGTGGCGGTGACGGGATTGTGCTGGGTGGCGGCTTCCTGCGTACGGCAGGGAGCGATCCTCGAGCGGTTGCCCGCCGGGCGGCTGCTTGCCTCGCAGTTCGCCGCGGGCGCCGCCAATCACGTGCTGCCCGCCGGCCTCGGCGCGCATGCGGTGACGCTGCGTTTCCTGCGTAACTGCGGCATACCACTGTCCCGGGGGACGGCCTCGCTCGCCCTGTACTCCCTGGTCGAGCCGATCGCCCGCTTCGTACTGCTGTTCGCCCTGCTGGCTGCCGTCCCCGGCGCCCTCCCACTGGACGAAATTACCCCTGACGGACGCACCCTGCTGGTCCTGCTTCTGGTGGTGGCCGCGGTGCTCGCCGCGCTGGCACTGGCCCTGTTCGCCATACGCCCGCTGCGTCGCACCGTCCGCGGCTTCCTGCACACAGCCCTGACCGACGCGCGAGCCCTGCACACCCGGCCGTCCCGGGTCGTGGCACTGTGGGGCGGCGCGCTGGCTTTCCCCGCGCTGCAGGCCTGTGTCCTGGCGTCGGTGGCGGTTGCTCTCGAGGTGCCGCTGCCCTGGCACCATGTCGCCATCGCATACCTGGCGGCGAGCATCGCGGCAGGGATGGTGCCCACCCCGGGGGGAATCGGCTCCGTCGACGCGGCCCTGGTCCTGACGCTCGTCGCGTCGGGCGTGCCGCTCACCGTGGCCACCGCCACGGTGCTCGGCTTCCGGATCATCACGGTGTGGCTGCCGCTGCTTCCCGGGGCCCTGGTGCTGGGGGCGCTGGTTCGCTGGAAGGTCCTCTGAGCCGGGTCGCTCCCCGAGCGGATGGACCCAGCTGCCCTGATGCTGAAGGAATGCGGCATCGAGTGAGTGGTGAGATATCTGTGGGCAGCCGTCGGCCGGGTACGGTCGGCGTGCACATGGACGGGAGCGCGGCGGCCTCGGTCGTGTACGAGACGCTTGCCGCGATCTTCGCTCCGACGCTGCCCGGGACCGGCGCGATCATGTCCCCTGCGAACGGGCGCCCAACGGTGCCGACCAGGTCCTTCGACGTACGGACCAGCCGCCCTGTCAGCACGACCGTCCCGCTGTCCGAAGTGGTCCACGCGCGCGTCTACGGCCGCCCGGACGACATCCAGCGCCTCGTCCGCGGCCTTCAGATGTACTTCGAGGTGACCGACGAGGGTCACCGCGACGTCGGCTCCGGCGAGGAGGAGCACGAGCTGCGGATTGACCCGAACGGCTGACGGCGGTGGCGTGCCCATATGCGGTGGGAAGGAGCCGGCGGACCGCCCGAAGGGGGTCCGCCGGCTCTGTGCGGTGCGTCAGCGCCTCAGTGCGTCAGCGCATCAGGGCGTCAGAAGACGCTCACCCCGTAGACGCTCAGCGCCTCGGTGACGGGCTGGAAGAACGTGGTGCCGCCGGAGGAGCAGTTGCCGCTGCCGCCCGAGGTCAGACCGAGCGCGGTGCTGCCGGAGAACAGTGCGCCGCCGCTGTCGCCGGGCTCGGCGCAGACGTTGGTCTGGATCAGGCCGTAGACGACGTCCCCGCCGCCGTAGTTGACGGTCGCGTTGAGGCCGGTGACGGAGCCGCCGCGGAGGCCGGTGGTGCTGCCACTGCGCTGTACGGACTGGCCGACGTAGGCGTTGCCCGCGGCTGTGATGTCACGGTACGAGCCGTTGTAGAGGTAGACCCGGCCGTCCGCGGCGGAGGCGTTGGAATGCCGGATGATCCCGTAGTCGTTGCCGGGGAAGCTGGAACCGGCGGTGGACCCCAGAACCGTGGTCTGGGCCGAGTTGGTGTACCAGGTGCTGCCGATGTCGGTGCAGTGTCCGGCGGTGAGGGCGTAGTACGTGCTCCCGCTGCGGACGTTGAAGCCGAGCGAGCAGCGTCCGCCGCCCGTGTAGATGGCCTGACCGCCGGCGATGAGCTTGTTGAACGTGCCGGGCGTGCGCTTGATCTCAAGGGCGCCGGCCCGCGCGCCGGCGGCCTTCTTGATCTTGGCTATCTCGGCGGCCGAGACAGTGTCGTCAGCGGTGACGACGAGCTTGCCCGTTGCGGTGTCCGTGTACCAGGCGGTACCGGCCACATCGGTGGCGAGCACGGCGTCGCTCGCCTGCGCGAGCTGGGCGGTGGTGGCCCGTACGCCGTCGCCCGATTCGGCCACGGCGGTCGGGGCGGCAAGCGCGGAGACTGCCAGGAGACTTGATGCGACGGCGATCAGCCGCGCACGTCTCGCGACGCCGCCGAGGGGGGAGAAGCGCTTGAAATTCACTACATCCTCCGGTGGGGGAATCCGGGGCCCGGTGGGTGGGCGGACCCGTCAGCGCGCGGAAGCCCGGACATGACCATCGACTCGGTCATGATCCTGACAACTCGCACCGGTAGGAATCCTGGGCTCCGGTTGGATCGGCGGCAAGGGCGCCTTTCAGCCGCTCTACGCGCGTCCATCGGTGCCAACTGCCGGACGGCGGCGCGAGGTTCGCCCCGCCGGTCAGGGCGCGCGGAAGCTGTGCCGGTGCGGGTGCCCGTGCGGGCGAGCGCTTTGGGAAAGCGGCAAACTCTCGGCCGTTTGCTGATGCATTGTCAACTGACTCATGGGTCAGGTGATGGGGAGCGGTCAGCTCCGCAGCGCCCACTTCCGTAGCCGGAATGGTGCTCGCTCTTTCTGCTGCTCACAGTCGACGAGCCCCGACGGGAGGGCGCCCTGGACCGGCGCGGCACAGGTCTGGCTCCCGTCGCGGTCGGCGTGCCGGACTCCGTACCGCTGTGGTGGCTCATGCACACGCGCGCCTCCGGGACTTGACCGTGGCGCGGACGGCTTCCGTCCGGCGCGGTCCGGGGTCGCGACGTGAAAGCACACAAGGCAACGGCCGCCCCACCAGTACCACCCGCCTGCGGCGGGCCGTGACGCGCAGCGCTATGCGTCAATCGCCACCGTTCGTACACGGACGCTCTGTGTCCGGTTCTGAGCGAGTCAGGCGGTTGACGCCGGGCCGGAGGGGCGCGACTGAAGGCGGGCGGCGCGGTCGCGGATCTGGGGGAGGAGGGTGTAGAGCGCGGTGCCGGGGCACCGCGTCCAGTACCCGTCGCGGTGCCCGGAGATCGTGTGGAACACGACCCGGCTTCCCTTCGGATACTTACTGTCGTCGTTGGTGGAGACCAGGACCGTGCTGCCGCGTGGATCGACCCCGTACAGGCCGAGCTTCCACGCGGAGAGCCTGGCGATGGCCTCCAGCATGGGCGCGGGGACGGTCGAGCCCGCGCCGAAACTGCCGATCGCCGCTACGCCGACGGTGCCGATGTTGAAGCCCATGGTGTGCGCGCCGACGACGGGGTTGGCGATGCCCCCGGCCCGTCCCTCGTAGATGGTGCCGGTCCGGTCGACGAAAAAGTTGTAGCCCACATCGTCCCAGTCCCGGTTCTCGGTGTGATCGCCGGAGAGATAGCGGATGAGGTCGGGGACCTCTCGTCGGGTGTAGTCGTTACCGCTGTTGGTGTGATGGATGAACACCGCCTTGACCGCGCTCGCGGTCAGAGTCGGCTTCCGGCGGCGCACCGGGGCGGCCTGCCAGGCTGTGCGTGGAACGACGGCCGGCTGAGCCGCGGCCCACGGAGCGGCGGGCTCGGCCCGCGCGTGGGACTGGCGGGCCGTCGCAGCCCGCCTGCCCGTGTCACCCGCGGCCAGTGCGGCACCGACCACGCCTGCCGCGGCCGCCCTGCCCATGCCGCGCAGCAGCATGCGCCGGTCGATGGTCATGACCATGAGCGTAAGGCGGCACCCCTGGGTGCGCCTCCGCTGCTCGCGGACGCTCGCGCGTTCCCGTCGCGCCTACTACCAGCGGGACTTCCCGGGTGCGCCGCTCCTGAGCGGCGACACCGAGCGCTCGATATGGCCGAGTTCCGCGGCGAGGCTGCTCAGCCACTGTTCGAGGTCGATCAGCATGGGCAGCGGCGGGCTGCCCGGTGGCTCGGCGGGCGTGGGGGGCGCCGGTGGGGGAGAAGGTTTTGGCGGCGGACTCTTGCCCGCGCAGAAGGCGGCGAGCCGAGACGTGGTCAGAACGAGCCGGTCCGCGGTCGTACGGGCCCAGGCGGCGGCATCAGGGGTGATGGCGGCCGGGGGCAGATCGAAGCGGGGGAGCCAGCGGGAGCCGGCCAGGATGTGGTTCGCGGTGATGAGCACGGCCTGCCAGTCGGCACGCGCGATCCCGTGATCGCCCGGTTCGCTCCGGTACTGCGCGTACGCGGTCTCCGCGAGGCGCAGTCTGTGCAGGACGGGATACGTGGAGGGCAGGGGCGCGGCTCCCGGCGGGTCGGCCAGCAGCGCGCGGACGGTGCCGGTGATCAGGGGTCCGTAGGAGTCCAGCAGGCCGGCCACCGTTCTTCGCACCTCCCGCCGGGCACCGGCCGGCCAGGCGAGCAGCCCGCA
The DNA here is from genome assembly GCF_042888505.1 of Streptomyces sp. NPDC002870. Lineage (NCBI taxonomy): Bacteria > Bacillati > Actinomycetota > Actinomycetes > Kitasatosporales > Streptomycetaceae > Streptomyces > Streptomyces sp. NPDC002870. The sequence goes on along the minus strand of NZ_JBIAPW010000032.1, from coordinate 3,573 downwards.
CACCAGACCGATTGCGCTGCCCGTGACCACGTCCACGATTCTGGCTTCGGCGAGCTGCCAGGAGGCGGGGGCGAGTTGGGCGAACGCTGCGGACACCACCAGGGTGAACAGCCCCTGCGCCCAGGCGATCCCGAGGAGCGGCCCCAGCGCGAAAGCGGCCAGCATGCCGGGCGCGAGCAAGGCCGCGTAGGCGATTGTGTGCTGCCCCAGGAGGAGCAGCAGCGTGCCCGCCGCCATCGCGCCCGCGAGCGTGCCGATCAGCGCCGAACGCACTGCCGCCCAGGTTTCACCCGCGGTGGTGCGGCCCAGAGTCAGTACGGCGAGGAGGACCCAGAAGCCGTGGGTCAGTTCCAGGGAACCTGCTACCAGCCGGGCAGCGCCCAGACCCAGCGCGGTCCGGGTGGCGTTTTGGAACTGGACCGAGCGCAGCGTCATATTGCCGACGACGCGCCGCCACCACAGGCGGGCGGTGCCGGTGTCGGCGTACCAGAAGAGCTCCCGCGGCGGGATCGGCCGGGTGCGTCGCCCGTCGAGCCCGACGCGTACGGCGGTCTCCAGCATCCTGGCCGATTCGGCCATGCCCAGGACGGCGGCCTGGCGGCGCAGTTCCGCAACAGGCGGCACGGCCTCCGGTGGGCCGGTCGCCTGCCGGATGCGCAGGTCCTGGAAGTCCCGTATCGCCTGTTCCAGTGACCCGGGCAGCGCGTGCGGCCGTCCCGTGCGCAGGGCTGCCGCCGTGGCGCCGCAGAGCGCCGCGATACGGCTGAGGAGATCGGCCGAAGCGGCGTCCGCGGGCGCGCCTCGACGGGCCGTCTCGGCCGGCGTGTCGGTCGGCGAGGTGTCGCTCAGCCGTGCCAACTGGTCAAGCAGTGTGCGGGCCGCGAGTCCGGCCTGCGCCATGGCACGGTCGATGCGCCCGGCCCCCGCCGGCCGCTCGGCGGGCGGCAGACGGGAGAAGCGCAGCTGGTGCCCGATCGCGCGCAGTCGGTCGGGCGAGCTTTCGACCGGCCTGTCGGCCGGGCCGTCGCGCGGGCTGTCCGACGAGCTGCCGACCGGGCCGTCGGGCGGGCGGGCAGCCGGGCCGTCGCGCGCGCCGGAGTCCGGCGCCGCCGTGCCCGCCGAAGACGCCGCGGCCCCCGCGGCCGCCCGGCCCGCTTCCTCGACGGCGTACGCCAGGCTCTCCCTGTACGAGACGGTCGGCGGGGCGGGCAGCAGAACCACTTCGCAGGCAGCGAGCAGCAGCACGCCCACGGTGAGGCCTGCCAGCCGCGCCCACAGGGTGTCCGGAGCGTAGGGCGGGAAGCAGGCCAGGATGTAGAAGAGTTGCAGGCCCGGTGCCGCCCCGGCCGGGCGGGGACCCGCCACCGCCGCAAAGGCCAGCGCGAATCCGACGACCAGCATCCCGAGAACCGCCGCCCATGTCTGTACGGCCAGCGCCGTCCCCAGGGCGACCAGCACCAGTCCGACGGGCAGCGCCCGCAGCATGACGGCGGCCCGCTGGCGCCCGGACCCGGGAATCGGCGACAGGATTCCGAGCGCCACTGGTCCGAACAGGGCGTAGAGCGCCATATGGGGCTGGTACAGCCCGTACACGAGCGGATAGAACCCGGCGGACGCGGCGAGGGTGACCCGGACCGCCCGGTGCACGATGGCCGCACGCTCCGGCTTTCGCGCATCGGGATGGTGCCGCCGGGGCCGTTCAGCGGTACGAGCGCCGGTCACGGTTGCGCCTCAGGGGCGCTGCCGGCTGCCGCCGCGGCCAAGGACGGCTCTGCGCACATTGGGCACAAGGGCACATTCCTCTCAGCCGCTGCCGCCGTCGGGGAGCTGCCGGGCGTGGGCGTGCGTCCTCGTCCATTGTCGGCGCGCGACCGACGGCCCGCAGCCCGGTCGGTCCGGTCCTACGCCCCGGACCGGGAGCCCGCCACGCCGCGCGGTCGGATCGCGGAGGACAGCGGGCCGGGGCCACCATGACAAGGAGTGCAACGGCCCGGCCCCGGCAGCACAGGGCGCCGGACCTCAGCGGACGTGGGAGGTCGTATGTCTTCCGAGCGCGCTGCCCCGGTGATCTGGGACACGATCGAGCGGTACTTCGCTCTGCTCCAGGCCCATGTGTCCGCGGAGCGGATGCTGGACGAAATCCTCACCCACGACTTCCGCACGGGCTTCGTGGACGGTCTGATCTGGCAGGGCGAGCAGGGGCTGCGTGACTTCCTCGGCGCCCGCGCCGAGTTCTTCGACGAATCCCACACCGTGGAACAGATGTCCACGCCGGTGCGGCTGCCCGACGGTCGCTGGATCGTCCACACCCGGCTGGAGTTCTTTCTGCGCCACCGCCTCGACGGATCGCCGGTGAGTGACGCCTTCACCGGCAAGGCGTTCCATGTCTGGGAGTTCGCTCCGGCACCCCGGCCACCCGGCGCGTCGGGTGACGGGCGATCAGCCAAGGCGCCGGACGGTCACTGGAGGGTGGCAGCCCAACTGGTCGAGGGGTTCGCCGCCCTCGACGAGAACGCCCGGCGGCTGTTCTCCCGGCCCACGTCCGGCTTTGATCCCGGCGACCGCTGAGCCTTGGAGGCCGTCCACGGTGCGTACCTTGCTGCCTGTCCTCTTCGCGCTCTGCGCGGCGCTCAGCAACAGCGTCGCCACCGTGCTGCAACGCAAGGCCGCCCTGAGCGTGCCACGCTCCGACGGCCTGCGCGCGGGTCTGATCCTCGATCTGCTGCGGCGCCCCGTCTGGCTGGCCGGAATCCTCGCCGTCATCGCCGCGGCCGTCTGCCAGGCGCTGGCTCTCGCGACCGGGCCACTGACGGTCGTACAGCCCCTGTTCGTCCTCGAACTGCCCCTCACGCTGATCGTCGCTTCACTCCTGCTGCGCCGACGGCTCCCGCGCGTCGGCTGGGTGGCCGTGGCCTTCGTCGTGGCGGGCCTCGGTGTCGCTCTCGTCGCCGCCTCGCCGACAGGCAACCGCACGCATGTGCCGCTGGACCGCTGGGGCCCTGCCCTCGTCGTCTGCGTGGGCGCGGTCGTCGCACTCGCCTTCACGGCGATGCGGCGCAGCGAAGGCCGGGCCCGCGCGGCTTGTCTGGGCACGGCCACTGCCATCAGTTACGCGCTGACCGCGGCACTGATGAAGGCGTCGATGCACATCCTGGACGATCAGGGGATCGCAGCCTTCTTCGCCGCCTGGCAGACCTATGCCTTCGCACTGGCCGGAGTAGCCGCACTCTTCTTCCTGGAGAACGCGATGCAGGCCGGCCCGTTGGTCGCCTCCCAGCCCGCGATCACTCTGGGCGACGCGATGGTGAGTCTGGCCCTCGGCATCACCCTCTACGAGGAGCAGGTCCGCTCCGGCTGGTGGCTGCTGCCGCAGCTGCTCGGCCTCGCACTGATCGCCTTGGGCGCCGTCGCGCTCTCCCGGATCCCGCTGACACAGTCTGTGGTCGCGCCCGACGAGACACGGAGTACTACGGAAGCGCCCTAGTAGGACTCCGTTAGGTCTTCCTCTTGGTCGTGTTTGGGGGCATGTTGGGGGTGTGGACGCACACGAAGTGAACCGTGCTCGGGCGAAGT
>NZ_JBIAPW010000031.1:0-98784 GCF_042888505.1 Streptomyces sp. NPDC002870 | reverse complement strand
TGACCCACGTCAACTGTCCCGGCCAACCGATGGCTCCACCAGCTCTCCCCAACGCGTCACACCGCCGGCAGCCCCGACTTCTTCAGGGGCAAGTAGCTAGTCGAGTCCGTCATCTCGCAAGCCTAATGCGGAACACTCACCTCTCGCTGGTGTCGTCGCTGGTAGAGCTACCACCAGTGACAGAGAGTGAACGATTGCAATCATGATTCGCCAACTATCCCTCTCATGATTCGCCAACAAGAATTCTCCATGCGCTCCCGACCTGCGCGTCTCAGACCATGATTCGCCAACTAAAGTTCTCGGTCACATGGTGCTGCTGTGGGTGAGTGAGCGAGGCAGCGAGCGCGAAGATCCCGTCGGATTCAAGTGGTCTGGATCAGCTGGTCACGGCGTACGACGGGGATGCCCTTCTGCGGGGACGGCTGCTGCTCGGGGACGGCTGGCCGCATCGGTGGAGTTCGACGTGGCAGGTTCTGACCACGTTCTGCCGTCTCGATGAACTCGGTCTGGAAGCCGTCGGGCAACTCCTTGAGCCGGATCAGGCGGTGATCGAGTGCCGGCACCCAGCCGCGTTCACCGATTAGCGGCCAGCACTGCCGCGAGGCCCTCTTGTAGGTCTTTGACGAAATACTCGGGGACCTCCAGCGACGGGAAATGTCCCCCGGTTTCTGGTGACCTCCAGCGGACGATCTGGCGGTACCGCTCCTGTGCCCAGGTGCGCGGGCTCTTCTCGATGTCGCGGGGGTACATAGTGATCGCTGACGGGACGTCGACCCGGAGTTCGGGGTCGAGTGAGTTGTGGCTTTCGTAGTAAATGCGGGCCGACGATGCGCCGGTCCGCGTCAGCCAATACAGGGTGACGTCGTCAAGAATGCGGTCCCTGGAAATCGTCTCGAACGGGCTGTCTTCGGTGTCTGACCACTCGGCGAACTTGTCGAGGATCCAGGCAAGAAGCCCGACCGGTGAGTCGACGAGTGAGTAGCCGATGGTCTGCGGCCGGGTCGCCTGCTGCTTCGCGTACGCCGCGCGGTGGTGCCAGAAATCGCGGGTTTCCTCGGTCCACTGGCGCTCGACCGCCGTCAGCCCGTCCGTCGTCAACCCGGGCGGCGCCTCCGCGAACGTGGTGTGGATGCCGAGAACGTGCGCCGGGAACCTGCCGCCGAGGACCGTGGTGATGTTGCCTCCCCAGTCGCCGCCGTGGGCTACGAACTTGCTGTAGCCGAGCCTTCCCATCAGTTCGACCCATGCGGCCGCGATCTTTTCGGTTCCCCACCCGGTGGTGGCCGGCTTGTCGCTGTATCCGAAGCCCGGCAGCGACGGGACCACGACGTGGAACGCCGGCGCTTCCGCATCCTTCGGATCCGCCAACTCCTCCACTACATCGGTGAACTCGGCAATGCTGCCCGGCCAGCCGTGCGTCAAGATCAGAGGAGTGGCATCCGCGCGCGCGGATCGGCGGTGCAGGAAGTGGATTCCCAGACCATCAATGGTCGTGCGGAACTGGCCGATCCGGTCAAGGCGCTCTTCGAAAGACCGCCAGTCATACCCGGTGCGCCAGTAGTTCACGACATCGACGAGATCGGCGAGAGGAACGCCCTGCTCCCACCGGCGAGAGCCGGGCGCGGCGCCATGAACCGTCTCAGCCTCCGGCAGTCGCGCCGCGGCCAGTCGCACGCGCAGATCGTCGAGGTCGGCGTCAGTTGCGTGGGCTTCAAATGCTTGCACGTCGCTGGTCGGACGGGGCATGAGACCTCCTGGCTTCGTGGAACCGGCTAAGACGGTTCTAACAGTTCTCCGAGCCGCGCCGCAACCAGCTAAGGTGGTTCCATGCGCGCTGGCTTCCCTGACTTCCGCCTCGGTTCGGTGCTGGCGACCAGCTTCACGGGGACTCTGTCGGAGCGTCATGGCGACGCAGTGGAGCGCATTCCCACGCCGCAGCGACTCGTCGACTGGCTGGCCGTGTACGGCCTCGCCGTGGACTCCTGCACTACCGCCCAGCTCGACCTCGCCCGGGAACTGAGGGAGTCGATTCACGCCGCCGCGACAGCAGCCGCGATCCAGGACGCTCTCCCCGCACCTGCCGTCCACGTCATCAATAACCGCAGTGCTCAGGGTCGGGCCGCGGCCATCCTGACGCCCGAGGGCAAGCGGCAATGGCAGCTCAGCTCGGCTTCCTGCGTGGAAGACGCCCTCAGCGTGATCGCCGCCGACGCGATCAGCATCATCTCGGGCGAACGAGACGGAAAACTGGCCCTGTGCGCCTCACCGACCTGCCAAGCCGCCTTCTTCGACACCAGCCAAAGTCGCACCCGCAAATGGTGCGACATGAACACGTGCGGCAATCGTCAGAAGAAAGCGCGCTTCAATGCCAACCAGCGCAAAAACCCCAGATCAGCGGAGTGATCGTTACCCCGGTGCACCCAACTGGGTCCCACGCCTACGACACATCTGTCGCGTTGGGTGCAGCCCAACGGCACCACTGAGAGCCTCCGTCGCCTTCGATCACCTCAATCAGTACGTCTACGTTTGCTGATGAGCCGGCAAGCCGCTCACATCACAGTGATCGCGTCCCGCTCAACGCTCATCGAGGCCACCCGGAGCCAAGCCGTCGGCAGCAACACGCTGGCTCCAGCCACTCCTGCCGACGTCGGACCGCCTCACCACGACACTCACGGACAGTGAGCATCCACCGCCGAGATTCGCCAACTAAAGTTCTCGGTCACAGAAAGCGCATAGGTGGTTCGTTAACGGCACCCGGAATTCAGGTGGTGTCGTCGTCGGCGTGCTCGGTGCCGTGCAGGCGTTTGGCGAGCTCCGCCCAGCGCTCGTGCGGCGCGGCGACGAACTCCTCCGCCGGCATCGCCGTACGCGGCGCGTCACCGCTTCGGGAGGAGCTTGTCCGTCCACAGCGGACGACAAAAGGCAAGGAGATAACCACTCCTTGCCACTTTCAACGTATAGCGCACCGGGGGGCTTGCGGCAAGACCGGGGTCGTGCCGCAGAATCATCGGCCGAGGCCGGAACCTGCGGAAATAGCAGATTCGCGAAGTGCGTGTGTCGTTGTCGACGTAGGGGGCGCGCGGGGACGCCGAACCGCCGGCGGGACTCGCGGTGCGGTTGCGGGGACTCGGCGCGGAGGTGCGGGTGTGCGTGCCGCCCGGACTGCGCGGAGCGGCCGGCCGAAATTCAATCTCGTTGAATGGGGGATTTCATGATTGACGTGATCGTGGTCGGCGGCGGACCGACCGGCTTGATGCTGGCCGCCGAGTTGCGGCTGCACGGCGTGCACGTGGTCGTGCTGGAGAAGTTGACCGAGCCGACCGAGCAGTCCCGCGGGCAGGGCCTGCACGCGCGCAGCGTCGAGATGATGGACCAGCGCGGCTTGCTGGACCGGTTCCTCGCGGTCAGTGAGAAGTTCCAGGTCGGCGGTCTCTTCGGCGGCATCATGAAGCCATGGCCGGACCGGTTGGACACGGCGCACCCGTACGGCGTCGCCACCCCGCAGCCGGTCACCGAGCGGCTGCTCAACGAGCGCGCCGTCGAACTCGGTACCGAGATCCGGCGCGGCTGCGAAGTGGTCGGGCTGAGCCAGTCCGAAGACGGGGCCAGGGCCGGGGTGAGTGTCGAGCTGGCGAGTGGGGGCACCCCCGCCAATGAGGGCGTAGCCGGCGGGGGAGGCACGCAGCTGCGCTCGCGCTACCTCGTCGGGTGCGACGGCGGCCGCAGTGCGGTGCGCAAGCTGCTCGGCGTCGGTTTCCCCGGCGTGCCCGCCACGGTCGAGACGCTGCTGGGCGAAATGGAGGTGACCGAGGATCCGGCGACGATTGCCGCCGTCGTCGAGGAAGTGCGCAAGACCCAACTGCGGTTCGGCGTCAGCCCCAGCGAGAACGGGGTGTGCCGCGTTGTCGTGCCCGCCGACGGGGTGGCCGAGGACCGTGCGACCGCGCCGACCCTCGAGGAGTTCAAGAAGCAGCTGCGGGCGTTCGCGGGCACCGACTTCGGCGTGCACTCGCCGCGCTGGCTGTCCCGGTTCGGCGACGCCACCCGGCAGGCCGAGCGCTACCGGGTCGGCCGGGTGCTGCTGGCAGGCGACGCGGCGCACATCCACCCGCCGACCGGCGGGCAGGGGCTCAACCTCGGCGTGCAGGACGCGTTCAACCTCGGCTGGAAGCTGGCCGCCGCGGTCAACGGCTGGGCACCGGAGGGGCTGCTGGACAGCTACCACGCCGAACGGCACCCGGTGGGCGCCCGCGTGCTGGACAACACCCGCGCGCAGATCACGCTGCTGGGGACCGATCCGGGTGCGACCGCGCTGCGGGAGCTGTTCTCGAAGCTGATGGACTTCGAGGAGGTGAACCGGTACGTGACCGAGATGATCACCGCGGTCGGGGTCCGCTACGACTTCGGCGAGGGCCACGTACTGCTCGGCAGGCGGATGCGGGACGTGAAGCTGAAGCAGGGGCGCCTCTACGAGCTGATGCACGGCGGCCGCGGCGTGCTGCTCGACCAGACCGGCGCGCTCTCGGTGGAGGGCTGGGCGGATCGGGTCGACCACGTCGTCGACGTCAGCGAGGAACTGGACGCGCCCGCGGTGCTGCTGCGGCCGGACGGCCACGTGGCGTGGGTCGGTGAGGATCAGCAGGATCTGCTCAGCCGGCTGCCCAAGTGGTTCGGCGCTGCCGTCAGCTGAAAGCGCGCAGTTGGGGTTCGAAAAGATGTGACCTGTCTCCCGCCGGGTTCGGCACGGTCCGGTGCCGTACCTCCCGCTGAGTGCGCGCCACCAGGCCGGGCCGACCACGGTGCTCGGCGGGGCCGACTCGAATGCGCTGAGGGGCCAACTGCATCGCTACGTCACAGCGCGGATCGCGTCGAGCGCGCGCGTCACGTCGTCGTCGGTCGTCGACCAGTTGCTCACCGAGATCCGCATGACGCGACGGCCGTGCCAGGTGGAGCCGCTGATCCACGCCGTGCCATCGTCGAGCAGCCGGGTGAGTACCTGTTCCGTGCGTTCGTCGTTGCCGAACTCGGCGCAGACCTGAGTGAATACCACTTCGTTGAGGACCGTCGCGCCGTCGATCTCGGCGATGCCGGCGGCGAACGCGGAGGCGTGCCGGCACAGCCGCTCGACGAGGTCGGCCACCCCTGTTCGGCCGAGGGACCTGAGTGCGGCCCACACGGTGAAGGCTCTGCCGCGCCGGGAGAGCTCGGGGACCTTGTCGATGGGGTCGCCGTGTTCGTCCTGGATGAGGTAGTCGCCGTGCAGGCCCATCGCTGCCCGGACCGCGAACGGGTCGCGCACGATGGCGAGGCCGCAGTCGTAGGGGACGTTCAGGGTCTTGTGGGCATCCGTCGCCCAGGAGTCGGCGTATGCGCAGCCCGCCGTCAGGTGTGCGTAAGCCGGGGAGGCGGCCGCCCACAGTCCGAAGGCGCCGTCGATGTGCACCCATGCATCTGCCTCGCGAGCGGCACGGATCGTCTCGACGAAGGGATCGAAGGCGCCGGAATGGATGTCTCCGGCCTGGAGGATCACGATCGTGGGCCTCTGCCCGCCCGCCGCCAGGGTGTGCCGCAGGGCGTCGGGCTCGATGCGTCCCTGATCGTCCGCCTTCACCAGTTCCGGTCTGCCGAGCCCCAGGTAGCGCAGCGCCAGGTCAATGGCCATGTGGCGGTCCTCGCCGACGATGACGTGTACACCTGGCCCACCTGCGAGTCCGTCGCGGGCGACGTTCCAGCCGGTACGGCGCAGCACCGCGTCGCGCCCGGCGGCGAGGCAGGTGAAGTTCGCCATCGTGGCACCTGTGGTGAAGCCGACGGCGCTGTCGCTCGGAAGGCCGAGCAGATCGAGCAACCACGCGCCGGCGATGTCTTCCGCCGCCGTGTACGCGGGCGAGACGGCGCGCATCACGCAGTTCTGGTCCCAGGCGCTGACCAGCCAGTCCGCGGCCAGCGCGGCCGGTTCGGTGCCACCGACCACGAACCCGTAGAAGCGGCCGCCGGGAAACGCGGTGAGCCCCGGCTCACAGGCCGTGGCCAGCAGGTCGACGACGTCGGCGGGCGTGCTCGGACCGCCGGGCAGTTCGACACCGAGCGCGCGCACGATCTCGTCGACCGAAGCGCGGGCGGGAACCCGGCGATCGGAAAGGCTCGCCAGCCAGCGGACTGCATGGCCGTATGCCGCTCGGAGCGCCGTTTCGCGCGCGTCCATACCTCGGACTATGAGACAGCCGCAGCCGCCCCGCAAGACATGACTCGCACGGTCACTCCGACGCGTTGATCACCGTGCAGGGGAGAGCAACCGGCCGCCGATCGGGATCGGTTGCCCCCCACACACGCCGCCCCGCCTGCCGGGACAGCGGATCGGACAGTCCGCCGAGATCAGACCACCGGAACCGGGTAGGTCGGATACTCCACCCCGGATACGTGCTGGACGACGCGGATGACCTGGCAGGAGTAGCCGAACTCGTTGTCGTACCACAGGTAGAGGATCGCGTCGTCGCCCTCGACCTTGGTGGCGCCGGCGTCGACGATCGAGGCGTGGCGCGAGCCGATGAAGTCGCTCGAGACCGCGTCGGGGGCGGTGGTGAAGTCGATCTGACGCTTGAGCGGCGAGGTCAGCGACACGTTGCGGAGGTAGTCGAGGACGTCCTCGCGGGTGGTCTCGCGTGCGAGCCGCAGGCTGAGGATCGCGATCGAGACGTCCGGCACCGGGACGCGGATCGAGCTGCCGGTGATCCTTGCATTGAGGTCGGGCAGCGCCTTGGCGACGGCGGAGGCGGCACCGGTCTCGGTCATGACCATGTTGAGCGGCGCCGAGCGGCCGCGGCGGTCGGAGCTGTGGTAGTTGTCCAGCAGGTTCTGGTCGTTGGTGAACGAGTGGACGGTCTCCACGTGGCCGCGCAGGACGCCGTACTCGTCCGCCATCGCCTTCAACGGCGGGACGATCGCGTTGGTGGTGCAGGACGCGCAGGACAGGATCTGCTCGTCCGGCTTGATCGTGTCGTGGTTGACGCCATGGACGATGTTGGGGACGTCGCCCTTGCCCGGCGCGGTCAGGACGACCTTGTCGATACCGGGGCGGAGGTGCTTCGACAGACCCTCGCGGTCGCGCCACTTGCCGGTGTTGTCGATGAGGATGGCGTCCTTGATGCCATACGCCGTGTAGTCGACCTCCGACGGGTCGTTGGCGTAGATCACCTTGATCTCGTTGCCGTTGGCGATGATCGTGCTCTTCGCCTCTTCGACGGTGATCGTGCCCTGGAACTGCCCGTGGATGGAGTCGCGGCGCAACAGCGAGGCGCGCTTGACGAGATCCTCGGCGGCCCGGCCGCCGCCCCCGCGGACGACGATGGCGCGCAGCCGCAGGCCGTTTCCGGAGCCGGCCTTCTCGATGAGCAGGCGGGCGACGAGGCGGCCGATGCGGCCGAACCCGTAGAGGACGACGTCGCGCGACTCGCGGCGCTCGATCTTGTTGGCACCCGTGGCGCCGACTACGGCCCCGGCGGTGAACTCCTCCACCGAGAGACCGCGGCCGTCGGCCTTGTACGTCGCGGCGAGCATGCCGATGTCGATCTGGGAAGGGCCGAGATCGAGCGTGGTGAGAGCCTGCAGGAACGGCAGCGTTTCGGTGACGACAAGTTCCTCACCGGCGATCTGCCGGGCGAATCGGTGGGTCTTGAGGATGCTGACCACCGACTTGTTCACCAAGGAGCGGCTGTGGAGCAGGACCGTGACGTCCCGCTCCCTGTGCAGCTTCCCGATGATCGGGATCATCGACTCTGCGATCTCCTCGCGGTTTTTCCAGTTGGTGAACGAGTCGTCATTGACAGTCACAGGTTTATCTTTCGAGCTAGGCGGTGCTCATATGCTAGCCCCCCGCCATTTTGATCATTCAAACGGTGCGACCTGGTATGCATCACCGGCTGCCCGCGCTGAGCCGGTGGATGATCCCGAGCATCCCGATGATCCCGATTCGCCTGGCGGTCGGCGACCATCGGCCGTCGGCCACCAGGGGGCGGAAAATCATTGGGGGGACCATGCATCCGACCGGCAGAATGCAACCATGAACGACCGGCTCGACGACGTCCCCGGCACCCCCACGGCGGCCCGGGCGACGGACTGGATCACCACGCCCATCACCTCGGACCTCCTGCGCGGCGCGCTGGATCTGGAGCGCACCGAACACGGGGTGCTGCCGCACCGGCTGCCCGCCCGGGCCCGTGCGCAGTGCGCCGACGGGCGACTGGCCATGGCGGAGGCCCAGCCCTCCGGCGTACGGCTGGTGTTCCGCACGCGGGCCACGGCCGTCGAGCTGGATGCACTCCGCACCAAGAACGCCTACCAGGGCGCCCCGCCCCGCCCCGACGGCGTGTACGACCTGCTCGTCGACGGCCGGCTGGCCGGGCAGGCCAGTGTGACCGGCGGCAACGTCCTGATGGTGGACATGACGACCGGGTCCGCGGAAACCCGGCCCGGCCCGGTCGGCACCGTCCGGTTCTCCGGCCTCTCCGACCGTGTCAAGGACGTCGAGATCTGGCTGCCGTACAACGAGATCACCCAGCTGGTCGCCCTGCGCACCGACGCCCCCGTCGAGCCCGCACCGGTCGGGGACCGCAAGAAGTGGCTGCATCACGGCAGTTCGATCAGCCACGGCTCCGACGCCGCAAGCCCCAGCACAACCTGGCCCGCGCTGGCCGGCTCCCTCGGCGGCGTGGAACTGACCAACCTGGGCCTGGGCGGCAGCGCCCTGCTCGACCCCTTCACCGCCCGCGCCCTGCGCGACATCCCCGCGGACCTGATCAGCGTCAAGATCGGCATCAACCTCGTCAACACCGACCTGATGCGTCTGCGCGCCTTCGGCCCCTCGGTGCACGGCTTCCTCGACACCATCCGCGAGGGCCACCCCACCACTCCGCTGCTGGTCGTCTCGCCCATCCTGTGCCCTATTCACGAGGACACCCCCGGCCCCAGCGCCCCGGACTTCAACCACCTCAGCGCGGGAAGGCTCCAGTTCCGGGCCGCGGGCGATCCCGCGGAACGGGCCGGCGGAAAGCTGACCCTCAACGTCATACGGGACGAACTGGCCCGCCTCGTGAAGCAGCGGGCAGCCGACGACCCGAACCTGCACCACCTCGACGGCCGCGACCTCTACGGCGAGGCGGACTTCGCCGAACTGCCGCTGCCCGACCAGCTCCACCCGGACGCCGCCACACACCGCCGCATCGGCGAACGCTTCGCCGCCCTGGCCTTCGGCTCCGGCGGCCCGTTCGCCGCCGAGCGTGCCTGAAACGGGCTGCGGGTCAGGCCCGTCAGGCCGGGCCCGGTCGCTGGGGCAGGGCCCTGTCCAGAGGGGGTGGGGCACGAGATATCTTGATGTCGAGCAATGTTGCAGACGTGGAGCGGAGCACCCGGTGACTGACTCGACCATCATCTATACGCACACTGACGAGGCGCCGGCCCTGGCGACCCATTCGTTCCTGCCTGTCGTCCAGGCGTACGCCTCGACGGCCGGGGTCAGTGTCGAGACCCGTGACATCTCTCTGGCGGGGCGGATCATCGCCAGCTTCCCCGAGCGTCTCGAGGAGAGCCAGCGCATCGATGACGCACTGGCCGAGCTCGGTGAGCTGGCCAGGACTCCCGGGGCGAACATCATCAAGCTGCCGAACATCTCGGCCTCGATCCCGCAGCTGAAGGCCGTGATCGCCGAGCTGCAGGAGCAGGGCTACGCGCTGCCGGACTACCCGGACGACCCGAAGTCCGACGAGGACCGGGACGTCCGTGCGCGCTACGACAAGGTCAAGGGCAGTGCCGTCAACCCGGTGCTGCGCGAGGGCAACTCCGACCGCCGTGCGCCGGCGTCGGTGAAGAACTACGCCAAGGCGCACCCGCACCGGATGGGGGCGTGGGTCTCCGATTCGAAGACGAACGTCGCGACCATGGGCGTCGACGACTTCCGCTCCACCGAGAAGTCCGCGGTCATCACCCAGGCCGGCACGCTGCGCATCGAGCTCGCGGGGGACGACGGCAGCACCACCGTCCTGCGTGAGTCGGTGCCCGTGCTCGCGGGCGAGGTCGTGGACGCGTCCGCGATGCGGGTGGCGGCGCTGCGTGAGTTCCTCGCGGCGCAGGTCGCACGCGCCAAGGCCGAGGGCGTTCTGTTCTCGGTGCACCTGAAGGCCACGATGATGAAGGTCTCCGACCCGATCATCTTCGGCCACGTGGTGCGCACCTTCTTCCCGAAGACGTTCGCCGAGCACGGCGAGGCGCTCGCCGCGGCCGGCCTGAGCCCGAACGACGGACTGGGCGGCATCCTCAAGGGCCTGGAGTCGCTGCCCGAGGGCGCGGCCATCAAGGCGTCCTTCGAGGCCGAGCTCGCCGAGGGTCCCGCGCTGGCGATGGTCGACTCCGACCGGGGCATCACCAACCTGCACGTACCGAGCGATGTCATCGTCGACGCCTCCATGCCGGCCATGATCCGCACGTCCGGTCACATGTGGGGCCCGGACGGCGAGGAGGCCGACACCCTCGCGGTCCTGCCCGACAGCAGCTACGCCGGCATCTACCAGGTCGTCATCGACGACTGCCGCGCGAACGGCGCCTTCGACCCGTCGACGATGGGCTCGGTGCCGAACGTCGGCCTGATGGCGCAGAAGGCCGAGGAGTACGGCAGCCACGACAAGACCTTCGAGGTTCCCACCACGGGCACGGTGCGGGTCGTCGACGAGACCGGCAACGTCGTGCTCGAGCAGGTCGTGGGCGCCGGCGACATCTTCCGTATGTGCCAGACCAAGGACCTGCCGATCCAGGACTGGGTCAAGCTCGCTGTCACCCGCGCCCGCGCGACCGGCGACCCGGCGGTGTTCTGGCTCGACGAGGGCCGCGCGCACGACGCCACGCTCATCGAGAAGGTCAAGACCTACCTCGCCGAGCACGACACCGAGGGCCTGCAGATCGAGATCATGTCGCCAGTCGAGGCGACCGCCTTCTCCCTGGAGCGCATCCGCCGGGGCGAGGACACGATCTCGGTCACCGGCAACGTGCTGCGCGACTACCTGACCGACCTGTTCCCCATCCTCGAGCTCGGCACGAGCGCGAAGATGCTCTCGGTCGTCCCGCTGATGAATGGCGGCGGACTGTTCGAGACCGGCGCCGGCGGCTCCGCGCCCAAGCACGTCCAGCAGCTCGTCAAGGAGAACTACCTGCGCTGGGACAGCCTGGGCGAGTTCCTCGCGCTCGCGGTCAGCTTCGAGCACCTCGCGCAGACCACGGGCAACGCGCGCGCCCAGGTTCTCGCCGACACGCTCGACCGGGCGACCGGCAGCTTCCTCAATGAGAACAAGTCGCCCAGCCGCCGAGTAGGTGGCATCGACAACCGTGGCAGCCACTTCTACCTGGCGCTCTACTGGGCGCAGGAGCTGGCGAAGCAGACCGAGGACGCGCAGCTCGCGGAGGCGTTCGCCGCCCTCGCCAAGACGCTGAGCGAGCAGGAGCAGACGATCCTCGACGAGCTGATCGCGGTGCAGGGATCGCCGGCCGACATCGGCGGCTACTACCGGCCCGACGCGTCGAAGGCCTCGGCCGTCATGCGCCCGTCGACCACCTTCAACGAGGCTCTCGCGATCCTCGGCTGACGCGACAGGTGCGGAAGGGGGACGGCGCAGGCGACCGCCCTCGTTCCGCACCGGTACGTGTACCTGTACCTGTACCTGTAGGTGATCCGCCCCGTCCGGCATCCCGCCCGGCCGGGGCGGTCCCGTCTCCGTTTCCGGACATCAGGCCGACGGGATGTGAATGAAGCAACCGGCGGCATGGCGGCCGCCTCGATCCTCGCGGCCGCGGCCGCCCGCCGATGCGCGAAAAATTCTTCCGGTCCGGCCGGGTGCGATGTCGATCCCGCCGGAAACCGTTCGTATGGAGGGTGAGAGGCAGGCACCGGGCCCGCCACCACACCGAGGAGAGACGCCATGCAGCAGTACCTGCTGAGCATCTACCAGCCCGACGGAGCCCCGCCGCCGCCCGAGGTTCTGGAGCCGATCATGCAGGACCTTCAGGCCGTGAACGCCGAGATCAGGGCGGCCGGCGCCTGGGTGTTCTCCGGCGGCCTGTACCCGCCGAGCACGGCCACCGTGGTTCGGCTGAAGGACAGTGAGCTGCTCACCACCGACGGCCCGTACATCGAGGGCAAGGAGCACATCGGCGGGTTCACCGTCATCCAGGCGCCCAATCTCGACGCCGCGCTCGAGTGGGGCGGCAAGCTCGCCCGGGCGATCACCCTCCCGATCGAGGTCAGGCCGCTGCAGTACGGAACCTGTGGGTGACGTCCGGCATGCCGGAGGTGCCCCCGTCGGTGACGGAGCGGGTGTTCCGCGAGGAGTACGGTCGCGCGGTCGCCGTCCTGGTCCGCGTCTTCGGTGACATCGACATCGCCGAGGAGGCGGTCCAGGACGCGTTCACCACGGCGCTGCAACGGTGGCCGTCGGCCGGGCTGCCGCCGAGCCCGGCCGGGTGGATCATCACCACCGCCCGCAACCGGGCGATCGACCGCCTGCGCCGGGAGGCATCCCGTCAGGACCGGCATGCCCAGGCCGCACTGTTGCACGCCCCCGACACGCCTGCCCAGCAGGAGGATCCCGTGCAGGACGACCGGCTGCGTCTGATCTTCACCTGCTGCCACCCCGCGCTCGCCCCCGCCTCCCGGGTCGCCCTGACCCTCCGGCTCCTCGGCGGGCTCACCACCGCGGAGATCGCGTCCGCATTTCTGGTGGCCGAGCCGGCCATGGCCCAGCGGCTGGTCCGTGCCAAGGGCAAGATCCGCGATGCGCGCATCCCCTACCGGGTGCCGCGCGAGGCCGACCTCCCGGACCGCCTGCGGGCCGTGCTCGCCGTCGTCTACCTCATCTTCAACGAGGGCTACAAAGCCAGCTCGGGCGAGCGCCTCGTCCGCGAGAACCTCTGCGCGGAGGCAATTCGCCTCGGTCGGCTGCTGGCCGAGCTGATGCCCGACGAACCGGAGGTCAAGGGGCTGCTCGCGCTGATGCTGCTCACCGAGTCACGCCGGGCCGCCCGCACCACGCCCGACGGCGACCTCGTCCTGCTGGCCGACCAGGACCGCTCCCGGTGGGACCACGCGCTCATCGCCGAGGGCCAGGCGCTGGTCCGCCAGTGCCTGAGGCGCGATCGGCCCGGCCCGTACCAGATCCAGGCGGCGATCAACGCGGTTCACAGCGATGCGCCGATCGCAGCGGCCACCGACTGGGGCCAGATTCTCCAGCTGTACGACCAGTTGCTCGCCCTCGCTCCGAACCCGGTCGTGGCCCTCAACCGCGCGGTCGCGGTGGCCGAGCTCGACGGCCCGGCCGCGGCACTGGCCCTGGTCGACGACATCGACCTCGACGGGCACCACCTGTTCCACGCCATCCGCGCCGACCTGCTCCGCCGGCTGGGCCGCGACGAGGACGCGTCCCGGGCGTACGAGGCGGCGCTCGCCCGCACCGCGAACGAGGCGGAACGCGCGTTTCTGCGACGCAGACGTGAGGCGCTCGGCAGAGGTTGACTGCGTGCCGTGAACCCGTGCCGGCGGTCCCGGCGGGCGGCCTTGGCATTCGGCCCGTCGGCTCGCACGAGCAGGATCAGGCGGCCGTCTCCAGGCGCAGGCTCCAGCGGCCCGCCTGCCCCATCAGGGCGACGGTCGACAGCGGGCGGACGTCCACGTTCCAGTACGACGAGGGCGGCGCTTTGAGTGCGTACACCAGTGCCGCCCGTACGACGGCGGGTTCGGCGACCGCGACGAGGGAAGCGCCGTCGTCGGCCGGCCTCGTGTCCAGCCAGCCGCCTATGCGCGATATGAACGCCAGCAGCGACTCGCCGCCGTGCGGCGCGGAGCGCGGGTCGGCGAGCCAGGCGTCGACGGCCGCCGGTTCACGGGCCGTGACCTCCGAGAGCGTGAAGCCGCGCCAGCGGCCCATGTCGCAGTCGCGCAGCGCGGGCTGGGCGATCGGCGCGAAGCCGAGTGCCTCGCCGGTCGCCCGGCTCCGGGCGGTCGGCGAGCAGTAGCGCAACTCTGCGGCGCTGAGCGGCACCAGCCGGTACGCGTTGAGCTGCACTTCGTGCCAGCCTGCCTGGTCGAGCGGCCGGTCGTCGTCGAACCGCTCGGTGAGCAGGGAGGAACTGCGCGCGGCGGCGACCAGCGTGATCCGGACACTCATGGCGCGATCGTGGATGCGAAAGCCCCGCAGGTCAAGGGGGGATTTTGTCCATCGTGGCCGGGATGCCGGCGATTGCGTCGGCGCTGCTCATGATCGCCCGATCCCGGACCGCCAACGGCTGACGGGGGACGGGGCTCAGCCCAGCACCTCGTCGCAGGCCTTCCGCAGCCGTCGTACCCCCTCGGCGATCTCGGCGGGGCCCGCCACTCCCGCGAAGCTCAGCCGGACATGCCCGGCCGGAGGTTCGGCGCAGAAGTAGGGGCGGCCGGGGGCCAGTGCCACGCCCGCCCGCAGAGCCGCCGAAAACAGGGTGACCTCGTCCGCGCCGTCGGGGAGGCGCAGCCAGAGGTGGTAGCCGCCTGCCGGGATGTGCGGGAGGGACAGCTCGGGCAGTCCGAGGCTCAGCGCCGCGGTCATGGTGTCGCGACGGGCCTTCAACTCGGCCGCCACGGCGCGTAGATGGCGGTTCCAGGCCGGCGATCCGACCAGTTCCAGTGCCGCTTCCTGGAGGGGCCGGGCGACGAAGAAGGTGTCGACGACATGGATGGCGCGCAGTCGTTCGAGTACCGGGCCGCGAGCAGCCAGCATGCCCACCCGCAGGCTGGGCGAGGTCGCTTTGGTGAGCGAGCTGACGTGGACGACGACGCCCCCGTGGTCGTCCGCGGCGAGCGGGTCCGGCAGGGGGCCCGCGTCCTCGTGGACCATACGGCGGGCGAAGTCGTCCTCGACGACGAAGGCTCCGGCCTCGCGCGCGATGCGCAGCACGTCGGGGCGGCGATCGCGCGAGAGCACCGCGCCGGTGGGGTTCTGGAAGAGCGGCTGGCAGACGAAGACCCGGGCGCCGGTGGCCTTGAAGGCGGCGGCGAGCAGTTCCGTACGGACTCCCTGGGAGTCCACCGGGACCGGCACGGGACGCAGCCCGGCGGCGCGGGCGATGGCCAGCATGCCCGGATAGGTGGGGGACTCCACGAGGACGGGGGCGCCTGGCGGTGCGAGGGCGCGCAGGGCGGTGGTCAGTGCGGACTGGCCGCCCGCCGTGATCAGTACGTCGGCGGGGCCGATGCTGTCGCCGAGGCCGCGGGCGAACCACTCGCGCAGTTCCGGCAGCCCGTCGGTGGGCGGCCGCCCCCAGGCCCCGGGCCGCCGTCCCGCCCGGGCCAGCGCGGCGGCCATCGCCCGCTCCGGCTGGAGCGAGGCGTGCAGATAGCCGCCGTTGAACTCCACGACGCCCGGCGGCGGCGCGGCCAGCGTGGCCAGGACCGCGGACGCGTCCACGGCTCGCGGCACCAGCTCGGTGGCGGCGTCCGCGCTGAGGGTGACCTCCTGCCAGGAGGTGTCCCCCGGCGCCGGGGCGGTGTCGGCACGGGGCTGCGTCCGGAACGCACCGGCGCCGGGGCGGGTGACGACCAGACCCTCGGCGGCGAGCTGGGCGAGCGCGCGGGAGACGGTCACGGGCGAGACCCGGTACCGCTCGACCAGCGCCCGGCTCGACGGCAGCTTCCCACCTGGCGAGTAGCGGTCCAGCTCTCGCTTCAGCGCATTTGCCAATTCCGCCACACTGCTACGCTCTTGCATGACAGCACAGGATAGCGCTACCCACAGCACCTCGATAGCGGTCAGCAGCGGCACCCTCCTCGCCGCGCTCGGGGTCATCGCGTTCTCGCTCACCTTCCCGTCCACCGTCTGGGGCCTGGAGAGCTTCGGCCCCTGGTCCCTGGTCGCCGTACGGAGCACCCTCGCCGCCCTGATCGCCGGCGGCTTTCTGCTGGTGATGCGGGTACCGCTCCCGGGCCGCCGGCACTGGGCGGGGCTCGTCGTGGTGGCCGGCGGTGTCGTGGTGGGCTTTCCGCTGCTGACGACTCTCGCACTGCAGACCTCCACCACCTCGCACGCCGCGGTGGTGGTGGGGCTGCTGCCACTGACCACCGCCGCCTTCGCGGCCGTCCGCACCGGCCGCCGCCCCTCACGCACCTTCTGGCTGGCCGCGCTCGCCGGCGCGGCCGTGGTGATCGCCTTCACCGTGCAGCAGAGCGGCGGCGCGCTCCAGACCGGTGACCTGTATCTCTTCTGCGCGCTACTGGTCTGCGCGGCCGGTTACACCGAGGGCGGCAGGCTGGCCCGCCATATGCCGGGCTGGCAGGTGATCGGCTGGGCGCTGATGCTCTGCCTGCCGCTCGCGTTGTCGGGATCGGCGCTCGCCCTGACATTCGAGCCCGTCCGGCTGACGGCGCACGGCGTGGTCGGACTGCTCTGGGTCGCGGCCGGTTCGACCTTCTTCGGTCTGTACGTCTGGTACCGGGGCATGGCCTCCATCGGCATCGCCAAGGCCAGCCAGCTCCAGCTCGCTCAGCCGCTGCTCACCCTTGTCTGGTCGGTGTCCCTGCTGGGCGAGCGGCTCTCCCCCGCCGCCCCGGTTGCGGCCGTGGCGGTTCTGGTGTGCATCGCCGTGACGCAGCGGGCCCGCAGCTGAGGGTGCAACTCCCGGCCCCGGCCGTAGACTCGAAGCACGAACCACCGCCTTCGAGGAGGTCACTCCCGATGGAAGCAAACGTGGGCGACACGCTGCTCGTACACGGCAGGACCGTGGGACAGCACGACAAGACCGCCGAAGTCGTGGAGGTACTGGGGCAGAAGGGCAATCCCCCGTACCGCGTGCGCTTCGACGACGGGCATGAGGCGCTGCTGTCTCCGGGCCCCGACACTGTCGTGCGCCACCGCGAGAAGAGCTGAGCCGGATCCCTCGGCCGGCCCCCTGACCCGGCTCGTCCCTCAGGCGGGCGGCAGAACCCTGTCCGGATAGTGGTCGGCCACCACCCTGGCCATCGCCCCGACCGGATCAGTCATGACCTCTTTGGCCGAGAAGAAGCAGTGGCCGCCCACCTCGGCGTATGTGCGCGCCAGCGTGAGATGCCGGGAGAGTTCGGCGGGGTCCTGCCAGGGAGCGGGCTGGGCGGGGTCGCCCGCCTTGTAGAGGGCCTCGCCGGCGTAGAGACCGACGCCCGTGCCCCGTACGACATCGCTCCACCAGGGCAGCAGCTTGGCGTAGTCGGCCGGGCCGAAACCGATGTGCCAGTACAGCTGCGGTACGACGTAGTCGATCCAGCCCTGCTTGATCCACTTACGGGTGTCGGCGTGCAGATCGTCGTAGGTCTGCACGCCCGCCGTGGTGTCCGAGCCGAGCGGATCGGTGGCGACGTTGCGCCACACGCCGAACGGGCTGATTCCGAACGCGATGTCCTTCTCGGCCCTCTTTGTCTTCTTGGCCTTCTTGATCCGGTCGGCCATCTCGCTGATGAGCCGGTCGATGTTGTTCCGCCGCCAGGCTGCCTTGTCCGGGAAGCCCGCGCCGTACCGGGCGTAGGTCCCGTCGTCGTCGAAGACCTGACCGGCCACCGGATACGGGTAGAAGTAGTCGTCGAAGTGGACCGCGTCGATGTCGTAGCGGTTGACGGCGTCCATCATCGCGTCCTGGACGAAGGCCCGGACCTCGGGGATGCCGGGGTTGTAGTACAGCTTCCCGCCGTACGGCAGGACCCACTCCGGGTGAACCCGGGCCGGGTGGTTCTCGACCAGACGGGACGGGTCGGTGTGAGTCGCGACACGGTACGGGTTGAACCAGGCGTGCAGCTCGAGACCGCGCCGATGCGCCTCGCACACGGCGGTCCCCAGCGGGTCCCAGCCGGGGTGCTCCCCCTGTGCGCCGGTGAGGTACTGCGACCAGGGCTCGTGCGGCGAGGGCCACAGGGCGTCCGCGGCGGGCCTGACCTGGAGGACGACGGCGTTCAGCTTGCGGGCGACGGCGGTGTCGAGGTGGTCGAGGAGTTCGGCGCGCTGCTCGGCGGCGGGGAGGCCGGGCAGGGACGGCCAGTCGCGATTGGAGACGGTCGCGAGCCACATGCCGCGAAACTCCGGGAGCGGCTTGTGCCGGCGTCGCGCGGCGCCGGCCGGCGAGCCGACGGGCCGGGCGGCCGCGTCTCCGCCCGTCGCCAGCGCGGCGAGTGTTCCGGCTGCCGTCAGCACGAACCTTCTTCTCCCGATATGCCCCATATGTCGCCCCGTCCGCGCTCGTTGCCGGTCACCGTGCTGCGCCCAGCATGCCCGCCCCTGGCCGCCGGGCACAGATGCATCCGGAGTAACGTCAGGGGGTCGAGGCGGGCACCGGAACCACACGGGGGCGCCTGCCGCAGAGATCAGCGAAAGGCACGAGGTGACGGACTCAATGGCCGACATTGCACGCGTCGGAGTGGTGGGTTGCGGCCAGATGGGCGCGGGCATCGCGGAGGTGTGCGCCCGCAGTGGCCTGGAGGTGAAGGTCGCCGAGACCACGGGCGAGGCCCTGGAGATCGGTCGCACCCGGCTCTACAACTCCCTCTCGAAGGCCGCCGAGCGCGGCAAGATCACCGTGGAAGAGCGCGACGCGACACTGGAGCGGCTCAGCTTCACCACCGACCTCGGGGAGTTCGCCGACCGCGATCTCGTCATCGAGGCCGTCGTGGAGAACGAGCAGATCAAGACCGAGATCTTCCAGGTGCTCGACCAGGTGGTGACCCGCCCGGACGCGATCCTCGCCTCCAACACCTCCTCCATCCCGCTGGTGAAGCTGGCCGTCGCGACCTCCCGGCCCGACCAGGTCATCGGCATCCACTTCTTCAACCCCGCCCCGGTGCAGAAGCTCGTCGAGCTGATCCCGGCGCTGACCACCTCAGAGGAGACGGTCAAGCGCTCCGAGGCCGTGGTCCAGAACGTGCTGGACAAGCACCCGATCCGCGCCCAGGACCGCTCGGGCTTCGTGGTGAACGCCCTCCTCATTCCGTATCTGCTCTCCGCGATCCGGATGTTCGAGTCGGGCATCGCCAGCCGCGAGGACATCGACAACGGCATGGAGCTGGGCTGCGCCCACCCGATGGGTCCGCTGAAGCTCTCCGACCTGATCGGCCTCGACACCGTCGCCTCGGTCGCCGACTCGATGTATGCGGAGTTCAAGGAGCCGCTGTACGCCGCTCCCCCGCTGCTGCAGCGGATGGTGGACGCGGGGCGCCTCGGCCGCAAGACGGGCTCCGGGTTCTACCCCTACTCCTGATTCACACGGAGTGTGCGGGGCGTGCCCGCATATGCCCTGCGCACACGCTCCCGCCCTCCGATCAGGGCGAGTTGACTCGGTTCCGCTCAGTCAAGGGTCCGCAGTACAACTCTGTCGAAGAGGAGCCCATCCGTGACCACCGACCCTGATCATTTAGTGGTCGTCGAAGAGTTCGCCGAGTTACGCCGCAGCCTCGACGTCGGCCTTGCCCGGATCGACGGGCATCTGGCACTGCTCGCACAGCGCAACGACCAGATCGACCGGGAACTCACCGATCTGGCCGCGCGCGTCGGGGCACTCGAGCACGCCAGGTGGCCGCTGCCCGCCGTCGCTGCGCTCACTGCGCTGGGAGCGCTGGCGGTCACCGTGTGGCAGGCCTTGGGCGGCCACTAGCCGCCGGGGCTCAGCCCAGCCGCAGATGGTGGAGCATCAGCAGCCCGGCCGCCATGTTGGCGGCCGGGACCTCACCGCGGGAGATCATGTCGGGCACCAGCTTGAGCGGTACCCACTCGCGGCGCGACGACTCGAAGTCGTCCTCGGGGTGGCCGATGTACGTGGCGTCCTCGGCCCAGTAGAGATGGTGCCGGGCGTCGGTCAGACCGTTGGACGGTTCGACGGTCAGGAGGTGCTGGAGGGGGCCGGGGCGCCAGCCCGTCTCCTCCTCCATCTCCCGGGCCGCGGCGGCCTCGATTTCCTCGCCGTCCTCGACGACTCCCGCCGCGAGCTCCCAGCCCCAGCTGTTGGTGATGAAGCGGTGCCGCCAGAGCATCAGCACCTCGTTGGCCCCGTTGACCGCTGTCGCTACGGCGACCGGACGGAGCCGGATGAGGAAGTGGTCCAGGTGCCGGCCGTCGGGGAGCACGACATCCGCGAGGTTGACCCTGAACCAGCGGTTTTCATACACAGTTTGTTCGCTTAAGTTCGTCCACTGCACTTTTCTGCCACCTTCCGACAAGTAGATGGCAATATCGCAGCAGGAGCTCGGTCAGAGGGGAACGCGCAGCGCCCCGTCGATGAGTTCGGCCGCCTCGTCTGCATTGCTGCAACCGCTCGCCACGAGATGCTCGCGCACCGCGCGAAGCCGGTCCCTGAGCCGCTGCGACTCCATCCCCCTCGCCCGCTCCACCATCTCCGCAGCCGTCCGCGCCGCCCGGTCCACCTCGCCCTGGCGCAGCTCGATCTGGCTGAGCATGGCGAGCCGGTGGACCCGGCCGCGGTCGTGCGCCGGAGTGCCGACGGCCGCCGTGGCGTGCTCGCGTGCCGCCGGCAGATCACCGAGGCTGAGCAGTGCCTCCGCGACCTGGACGTTCACCAGCCCCGGCTGGACATAGCCGGTCTCGTCCGGCTCGTGCCCCCGCCGGATCCGCTCCGCCTCCAGCTCCGCGCGCCGGATGCACCGCAGCGCGCTGCCGCTGTCGCCGAGATGTGCGTACGCCTTCGCCTGCATCGCGTACAGATCGGCGGCCAGCGCCGGGGTGAGCTGCCGCCCGGCCGCCCGCAGCGCCGCCTCCGCGAAGGCCACCGCCTGCCGGTGCTCGGCCATGAACAGCGACTGGTTGACCAGCAGCGCGATGACATAGGCGCCAAGTCCCCGGTCCCCACTGGCCTTTGCGAGCCGCAGCGCCTGGTGGAAGTAGCGCTGGGCGAGGCCGTGCGCATCGGAGTCGTACGCGCAGATGCCGGCGACAGCCACCAGACCGCCTGTCGCACGGTGCAGTTGGCGGCCCAGCGCGTCGCTGTAGGCGCCGCGCAGCAGAGGCGCGGTCTCGGCGTTGAGGAAGCCGACGATCCGCGCGCGGGTGGCGATGCCGCCCGCCTTGCGGTACATCAGCTCGTAGTGCGCCCGGGCGGCGCGCAGCATTTTGATGTCGGCCATGCTGACGTGCGTCCGTCCGGAGCGGGAGACGTCGGAGTCCTCCGGAGGGTTCTCCCACTCCCATACGGGCATCACCGCGGGTGTTCCGGTGACGGCGGGCGCCTCGATGATGTGCGGCCGTTGCTGTTCGTCGGAGCGCCACAGCGCGGTGGCGCGCTCCACGAAACCGGAGAGCGGCGAGCCGGGCGGCGAGCCCGACTCGCCGGGCACGCCCAGACCGATGTCGCCCAGCGTTATGGCCCGGTGCAGCCGGCTCGCGAGCACCTCGCAGATGAGGTCGGGCACCTGGCCGCGCGGGCGCTGGCCCTTCAACCACCGTGCCACGGCCGTGTGTTCGTACCGCAGTGACAGGCCCCTGGCCCGGCCCGCCTGATTGACGCGGGCGGCGAGTCCCGCGTTGGAGATTCCTGCCTCGTCGAGCAGGGCGTCGAGCAGGGTATTGGGCTGCATGTGGGCCCCTCTGTCGGCTCGGTGCGCTCAGCGTAGTAGAGGGGGATTCGCACGGGGTGTGTTTGGAGTGCCCCGATCTGTGCCTCGCGCGCTCTGCCGCCGTACCGTTCGCGCCGGTTGACTGAAATGCCTCTCATGGAGGCGGCCGGGCCGTCGGCTCCCCCTCGTACAGTGCGGCGGCCCTCGATCGCGTCGTCTGCCCTGCTGATCTGCCCGACACTCCGCGGCAGGGCGGGCGGCGCCGGCCGCACGGCAATCCCTTGGTTGCCGATCGCTGCACATGGCTGCAGATGACCGCCGGCGATAGGAGGGTTCTGACCGGGTACGGCGCAGGGCGGTGTCCCCGCACTGCGCCGGCACCCGCGAGCGGCCGTAGCGCGGCACCAGCAGCGCCAGCAGCGCCACATCGTAGGTCTCGGCCGTCGGCCGCCCAGCTGCCGGCGCAAAGGCGTGAGGGGCGCACCCGGTGTCCGGGCACGCCCCTCAGGGGATCGGGGGCCGGTCAGGCCCCGCGCAGCACCGCCCCGGTGCGCTCGGCGGCGAGCGCGACGGCGGCGTCGCGGGCGGCCGACGCCTCCTCGACGGTCAGCGTCCGGTCCGGGGCGCGGAACCGCAGCGCGTACGCCAGGGACTTCTCGCCCTCGCCGATCTGCGACCCGACGAACACATCGAACAGCCGGATGGATTCCAGCAGTTCACCCGCGCCCTCGGTCAGCGCCTTCTCGACCTCGGCGGCCGGCACGTCCTGGGACACGACCAGCGCGACGTCCTGGGTCGCCACCGGGAAGGTGGAGATCCGCGGGGCCCGGAGGGCACCCTCACCCGCCCGCTCAAGAAGGTCGAGCTCGACCTCCATGGCGCTGGTGCGCTCCGGCAGTCCGAGCGCCTTGATGACGCGCGGGTGCAGTTCGCCGGCGTGGCCGACGAGGGTTTCCTCGCCGTCCACGGTGGCGTACAGCGCGGCGCAGCGACCCGGGTGCCACGGGGCGTGCTGGTCGGCGCGGACGGTGAGTTCGACGCCGGCCTCGCGGGCGACCGTACGGGCGGACTCGACCGCGTCGGCCCAGTCGGCCGGGCGGCCCTTGCCCCACCAGCCGGCCTGCTCGCGCGCACCGGCCAGAACGGTGGCTACGCGGCGCGGCTGGCGCGGCAGCGCCGCGTTCAGCTTGGCGATCTCCTCATCGGTCGGGCGGCGGTCGACGGGCAGCGTGCCCGGGACCGTCTCCTCGCCGGTGGGCCGGAAGACGAGACCCGTCTCGAAGAGGGCCAGATCGTGCGAGCCACGGCCATCGTTGCGCCGCAGCGCGGCGAGCAGGCCCGGCAGCATCGTGGTGCGCAGCGCCGGCTCCTCGTCGGAGAGCGGGTTGACCAGCTTGACGACGGTGCGTCGCGGGTCCCCCGCTTCCAGGCCGAGCTGGTCGAACACCGTCTCGCCGACGAACGGGTAGTTCGGCGCCTCGACGTAGCCGGCGCCGGCCAGTGCGCGGCCGACGCGGCGGTGCAGCCGCTGGCGGCCGGTGAGCCCGCGGCCGGCCGGCGGCTTGGGCAGCGTGGAGGGCAGGTTCTCGTACCCCTCCAGCCGGATGACCTCTTCTGCGAGGTCGTTCGGCTCGCCGAGGTCGGGACGCCAGGACGGGACGGTGACGACCAGTTCGTCCTGCCCGTGCACGTCGCAGCCGACCTCCTGGAGGCGGCGGACGACGGTCTCGCGGCCGTAGTGGACGCCCGCGACACGGTCGGGGTGGTCGGCGGGCATCGAGACCGTACGCGGCGCGGACGGCGCGATGGCCTCGGTGACGCCGGCCTCCGCGGTGCCGCCCGCGAGCAGCACCAGCAGGTCGACGGTCCGCTGCGCGGCGGCGGCGGCCGCCTGCGGGTCGACGCCGCGCTCGAAGCGCTTGGACGCCTCGGAGGAGAGCTTGTGGCGCCGGGCCGTACGCGCGATGGACACGGCGTCGAAGTGCGCGGCCTCGATGACGACCTCGGTGGTGGCACCGAGGTCGTGGTCGGCGATCTCGGTGTTGGCGCCGCCCATGACGCCCGCGAGGCCGATCGGCCCGCGGTTGTCGGTGATCACCAGGTCCTCGACGTCCAGCACCCGCTGGGCGCCGTCCAGGGTGGTGAGCTTCTCGCCGGGCTCGGCGCGGCGCACCCCGATGGGCCCGTCGAGACGGGTCCGGTCGTAGGCGTGCAGCGGCTGGCCGACTTCGAGCATCACGTAGTTGGTGACGTCCACGGCGAGCGAGATCGGGCGCATCCCGGCCTTCTGCAGCCTGCGCTGCAGCCAGATCGGGGAGCGGGCCTCGGGCTCCAGGCCGACGACCGTACGGGCGGTGAAGCGGTCGCAGCCGACCGGGTCGGAGACCTTGACCACGTAGCCGAAGGAGTTCGGTGCGGGCACGTCCAGCAGC
Organism: Streptomyces sp. NPDC002870; assembly: GCF_042888505.1. Lineage (NCBI taxonomy): Bacteria > Bacillati > Actinomycetota > Actinomycetes > Kitasatosporales > Streptomycetaceae > Streptomyces > Streptomyces sp. NPDC002870. The sequence goes on along the minus strand of NZ_JBIAPW010000031.1, from coordinate 74,766 downwards.
GCCGGGTCGCGCAGCGGCAGGCCGTACGCGATGGCGGTCTCGCGAGCGACGCCGCGCATCGAGAGGCAGTAGCCGCGGTCGGGCGTGACGGCGATGTCGAGGACCTCGTCGACGAGTTCGAGCAGCTCGATGGCGTCGGTGCCGACCTCGTGCTCGGGCGGCAGCACGATGATGCCGCTGCTGCCGTCGTCGCCCATGCCGAGCTCGTCGCCGGAGCAGATCATGCCGTGCGAGGTCCTGCCGTACGTCTTGCGCGCGGCGATCGCGAAGTCACCGGGCAGCACGGCGCCCGGCAGGACCACGACGACCTTGTCGCCGACGGAGAAGTTGCGCGCGCCGCAGACGACCTCCTGCGGCTCGCCGGTTCCGTTTGCCTGCCCGACGTCGACGGTGCAGAAGCGGATGGGCTTCTTGAACTCGGTCAGCTCCTCGATGGTCAGCACCTTGCCGACGACGAGGGGGCCCTTGAGGCCCGCGCCGAGCTGCTCGACCGTCTCGACCTCGAGACCTGCCGCGATGAGCTTGGTCTGTACGTCGCGGCCGGTCTCCGTGGCCGGCAGGTCGACGTACTCCCGCAGCCAAGAAAGCGGGACCCGCATCAGATCTCCATCCCGAACGGCCGGGTGAACCGGACGTCGCCCTCGACCATGTCTCGCATGTCTTCGACGTTGTGGCGGAACATCAGCATCCGCTCGATGCCGAACCCGAAGGCGAATCCGCTGTACTTGTCGGGGTCGACGCCGCAGGCGATGAGCACCTTCGGGTTGACCATGCCGCAGCCGCCGAGTTCGATCCAGCCCTCGCTGCCGCAGGTGCGGCAGGGCCGGTCCGGGTTGCCGACGGACTCGCCGCGGCACACGTAACAGACCATGTCCATCTCGGCGGACGGCTCGGTGAAGGGGAAGAAGTTCGGCCGGAGCCGGGTCTTCATCCCTTCGCCGCCGAACAGCGCCCGGACCATGTGGTCGAGGGTGCCCTTGAGGTCCGCCATGGTCAGGCCCTCGTCCACGGCGAGCAGCTCGACCTGGTGGAAGACCGGGGTGTGGGTGGCGTCCAGATCGTCGGTGCGGTAGACGCGGCCGGGGCAGATGACATACACCGGCGGCTCACGGTCGAGCAGCGAGCGGATCTGCACGGGCGAGGTGTGCGTACGCAGTACGACGCCGGAATTTCCCCCGGAGCCTTCGGCCTGGGTGGTGCCCCCACCGCCGTCGGGGCCCTCGACGAAGAAGGTGTCGTGCTCGCCGCGGGCGGGGTGGTCCGCGGCGATGTTCAGCGCGTCGAAGTTCAGCCACTCGGTCTCGACCTCGGGGCCTTCCGCGACCTCGTAGCCCATGGCTGTGAAGACGTCCTCGATGCGCTCGGAGAGCGTGGTCAGCGGGTGGCGGGCGCCGGCCGGAACGCGGTCGTAGGGCAGCGTGACGTCCACTGCCTCCTCGACCAGCACCCGGGCGTCGCGCTCGGACTCCAGCTCGGCCTGGCGGGTGGCGAGCGCCTTGCTCACGGCGCCGCGGGCCTGGCCCACGCGCTTGCCGGCCTCGGCCTTGGCCTGCGGCGGCAGTGCGCCGATCTCCCGGTTGGCGAGCGCGAGCGGCGAGCCGCCGCCGGTGTGCGCGACCTTCGCGTGGGCGAGCTCTTCGAGGTCGCCGGCGGCGGCGAAGGCGGCGAACGCCTCGTCCCGCATGCGCTCGATCTCTTCCGGTTTCAGTGCCTCGACCTCAACTGGGTCGTACGACTTATTGGGTGCGGACATCTCTTCCCGTACTTCCGATGGGCTGGCTGGGGCCCCCGCTCGTCGACCGAGGACGCAAAGGTGCCAAAGGTCGAGTCTAACGGGGTGTGGAGAGGCGAATGAGCCCGCGGGCTGCTCAAGCCAGGTAGGCCGGGGCGCCGACGGGCAGAATAAATCGGAACTCGGCGCCGCCGCCGGGTCCGCGGCCGACGGTGATCGTCCCGCCGTGCGCCTCGACGATGCCCTTGACGATGTAGAGGCCCAGGCCGGTGCCGCCGCGCTTGCTCCCCCGCCAGAAGCGGGTGAAGACACGGCCCATCGACTCCTCGGGGATGCCGGGGCCTTCGTCGCTCACGGTGACGGCCGTGCCCTTCTCGTCGTCCTTCGCCGATGCCGGCGCCACCTCGATGGTGACGGTTCCGGCGCCGTGGCGCACCGCATTTTCCAGCAGATTGCCGAGCACCTGGTCGACCTTGTCCGGGTCGGCCCACAGGTCGGGCAGTCGGCACTGGATGCGTACGAAGAAGCGGTCGGGAGACTGGCCACTGGCTATGTGCGCCTGGATGTGGCGTCCGACGGCCGCCGCGATGTCGATGGGCTGGCGGCGCACTTCGAGCCGTCCGGAGTCGATACGGGAGATGTCGAGGAGTTCGGCGATGAGCCGGGTGACGCGGTTGGCGTCGGCGTCGACCGTCTCCAGCATCAGCCGCTTCTGGTCGTCGGTGAAACGCTCCCACTTGGCGAGCAGAGTCGCGGTGAAGCCCTTCACGGAGGTCAGCGGGGAACGCAGCTCATGGGCGACGGTCGCTATCAGCTCGGCATGACTGCGTTCGGTGCGGCGCCGGGCCTCGGTGCCCCGCAGGCTGATGACGACGCGACGTACCGGCCCGGTGGGGTACTCGCGCACATAGCGGGCAGCGACGAGGACCTCCCGGCCGCCGGGCAGCAGCAGATTGCGCTCGGGCTGGCCGACGCGGGTGGCGAGTCCGCCGTAAGGATCGGTCAGCGTCCACCAGCGGCAGCCCTTGAGGTCCTCCAGCGGCAGCACGCGCTCCAGCGGCAGGCCGAGCGCTTCGCCCTTGGACACGGCGGTGATCCGTACGGCCGCGGCATTGAAGCAGATCACGCGGCCGGTCTCGTCGGCCACGACAAGTCCGTCGGGGAGTTCGTCGGGGTCGATCCCGAACGCGTCGAGGCCGCCGGACCGGCACAGCATCGCCCCGTGTGTCTCCGCGAGCCTGCTCGTCCCGACAGCCATCCCCGCACCCCACCTCTCGCGCCGCCGCAGTGGGCCCCCGAGCCCGTCACACTACTAGCTGAAGGTGACGGAGCGGACCCCCTGAGCGAGTACTCCCACTCAGGGAGTACCCACCGCGCGCTGCGCACGCGCCGAGGCATAGAGACATACGGCTGCCGCGGTCGCGAGGTTCAGGCTTTCGGCTTTTCCATGGATCGGTACGCGCACGACGGCGTCCGCGAGCGCACGGGTCTCCTCCGGCAGTCCCCAGGCCTCGTTGCCGAAGATCCATGCGGTGGGCCCGCCCATGGTCCCGGCGTCGAGCTCGTCGTCCAGGTCGTCGTCACCGGCGCCGTCGGCGGCCAGTACGCGCACTCCGGCGTCGCGTAGTCCCCGCACCACCTGCTCGACGGGGACGCCGACGGCGACGGGCAGATGGAAGTGCGAACCGACCGACGCGCGCACCGACTTGGGGTTGTAGAGGTCGACGGAGGCGTCGGTGAGGACGACGGCGTCGGCGCCCGCGGCGTCCGCGCAGCGCAGCACCGTGCCTGCGTTCCCGGGGTCGCGTACATGCGCGAGTACGGCGACGAGCTTCGGCCGCGCCGCCAGGATCTCCTCGAACGGCGAGTCGAGGAACCGGCAGACGCCGACCAGGCCCTGTGGGGTGACGGTCTGGGAGACCTCTGCGAGCACCGCGTCGGAGGCGTGGTGAACCCGGGCCCCGGCGGCACGGGCGGCGTCGACGATGTCCGCGTACCGCTCGGCGGCCTCGACGGTGGTGAAGAGCTCGACCAGCGTGGGCTCACCGCTGGGGCCGCGGTGGCCGACCGCCTCCCGCACGGCCTGCGGCCCCTCGGCGATGAACAGGCGCTCCTTGCCCCGGAAGGCGCGCTTGGCAAGCCGCCTGGCGGCGGTGACGCGCGGGGAACGCGGGGAGATCAGCTCGGGGGCCATGTGCCTGCGGCTCTCTGATTCGGTCCGGGCGGGGTGGTCCGGGGGCCCGGGGGGGCCGGGGGCGCCCCCGGATACAGCTGGTATACAGCTCAGAACGCACCGGACCCGCAGGCCGAAGGCCTGCGGGTCCAAAAGCGGTCCGGCTGGACGCGGCCGTCAGGCCGCCGACGCGGCCTTCGGGGCGTTGACGTCGCTCGGAAGCGCCTTCTGGGCAACCTCGACGAGCGCGGCGAACGCGCCGGCGTCGTTGACCGCGAGCTCGGCCAGGATCTTGCGGTCCACCTCGATGTTGGCGGCCTTCAGACCCTGGATGAGGCGGTTGTACGTCATGCCGTTCTGGCGGGCAGCGGCGTTGATGCGCTGGATCCACAGCTGACGGAAGTCGCCCTTGCGCTTCTTGCGGTCGTTGTAGTTGTAGACCAGGGAGTGGGTGACCTGCTCCTTGGCCTTGCGGTACAGGCGCGAACGCTGACCGCGGTAGCCGCTGGCCTGCTCGAGGATCGCCCGGCGCTTCTTGTGGGCGTTGACTGCCCGCTTGACGCGTGCCACTTGTTAACTCCTTGTAGCGGGGCTGGGAGTGAGAGTTCGACTCACCCCGGCCCGGAAACGAATTGGTCCCGGTCTCGGCGCGTGCCCCCGGTCACCGGGGACACATACGTCACTTGCCGAGAAGCTTCTTGATGGTCTTCGAGTCACCCGGGGCCATCTCGGCGTTGCCGGTGAGGCGACGCGTCAGCTTGGACGACTTGTGCTCCAGCAGGTGGCGCTTGCCGGCGCGCTCACGGAGCACCTTGCCGGAGCCGGTGATCTTGAAGCGCTTCTTGGCACCGCTGTGCGTCTTGTTCTTCGGCATAGCGCCGTTATCTCCTCGTCAGTGGCACTCCCCCGGTGCGGACACCGGACAACAGGAGCGTCAGATCTTGGTTTGTGGGTTCCGGGCGGGACCGGGGGCTGCCTGGGTGGCAGCCCCGCCAGGTCACGCCTCGGAGGGCGTCTCGGAAGGGGCCTCGGCCGGGGCCTGGGCGGCCTCGTCCGTCGACTCCTCGTGCGCGTAGCCCTGGCGCTCCGCCTTGCGGGCGGCCTGGGCCTCACGCGCTTCGGCCATGGCCTCGGTCTTCTTCTTGTGCGGGCCAAGAACCATGATCATGTTCCGGCCGTCCTGCTTCGGGTTCGACTCGATGAATCCGAGATCCTCGACATCGGAAGCGAGCCGCTGCAGCAGGCGGAAGCCAAGCTCGGGGCGGGACTGCTCACGACCACGGAACATGATCGTGATCTTGACCTTGTCACCCTGCTTGAGGAACCGGACGACGTGACCCTTTTTGGTGTCGTAGTCGTGCGGGTCGATCTTCGGCCGGAGCTTCATCTCCTTGATGACCGTGTGCGCCTGGTTCTTGCGCGCCTCACGGGCCTTCATGGCCGACTCGTACTTGAACTTCCCGTAGTCCATGAGCTTGCACACGGGCGGACGGGCGGTCGCCGCGACCTCGACCAGATCGAGGTCGTACTCCTGCGCAAGCTCGAGGGCCTTGGCAAGCGGAACAATCCCGACCTGCTCGCCGCTGGGACCGACAAGTCGCACTTCGGGAACGCGAATCCGGTCGTTGATGCGGGGCTCGGCGCTGATGGATCCTCCTAAGTAGCACCACACGGATGTCTGGCAGGCAGCCGCGTAACGTCTGTTTCCTGAGACCAACCGCACCGGAACGTGAAAAATGCCCCGGACGGGACACAGGCGGGAGCTCCTCGAATACCGGAACACCGCCGCGTGCTACCGCGGGGCTTATCGGGCGGCTCCATCGTCCGTACGGAACGATGGGCGCCGCCTGACCGGTGACCCGCCGTCCCGGAGGACAGCCAGGTGGGAGATCGGAGCCTCCACTTGTGGGCCGGGCACACACGTGTCCGGCCGGTCGTTACACAAGGTTAGCAGCTCTGGCCGGAAGCGGCTAACCGGTGGCCGGGACCCGGTCGCCCGCGGCGGGGCATATCGTGTGCGTCATGAGTGACGCGACCACCCCCAATGAGTCCCCCGGCTTCGACGACATGACCCGCGACATCGCGGAGGTCCCCGCCGTCGAGGTCATCGTCACGGTCGCGGTGAACCTGATGAGCGCGGCCGCCGTGAAGCTCGGTCTGACCGAGGACGGCGCGGAGCACAAGGATCTGGACGAGGCGCGGAAGCTGGTGCATGCGCTGGCGGGTCTGATGGACGCGAGCGCGACCGAGATCAGCTCCTTCCACGCGGCGCCGCTGCGCGACGGGCTGAAGTCGCTGCAGCTGGCCTTCCGCGAGGCGTCGCTGGTCCCGGACGAGCCGGGCCAGGGACCGGGCGAGAAGTACACCGGCCCGGTGTACGGCTGAGCCCGGATCCTTTCCTCAACCGCGTACGAAGAGGGGCTCGCCCGGCGGGGTGGCCTCGGCCGGGAGCAAAGCCAGGTCGAGGCCCCGCACCAGGCGGGCCCTCAGTACGTCGTCGGCCGCCAGCGTCTCGGCGACGCGGCGGGCCGCCTGGGCCGGGACCGCGTCCGCGGCCAGGACCAGGGCGAGGATGCCGTCCGCGCGGCCCGGGCCGAGGTGGGCTCGGAGCACCGCGGGCTCGGCGGCGACCGCGTCGCGTACCGCCGTGGTGACCGCCGGGTCGTCGAGCGGGTCGGCACTGATGCGGCCCTCGGAGAGGGCGAGCAGCGCGCTGCCGGTCACCTGGTACGGGACGGGACCCGCGACGTCGAGCAGCAGCGTGTCGGCCTGCTCGTGGGCGGCGGCCTGCAATGCCTGATGCAGCGGTACGGCCACGGGGCGCGCGTGCGGGTCCCAGCGGGCCAGCGAGTCGACCGAGGTGAACGCTGGGAGCGCACGGCGGTCGCCCGCCGTCAGCGTGGGGACCGCCATGTCGCTGGTCTTCTCGCGGCGCAGGCCGTTCTCGTCCTCCTCGACCTCGCCGAGGAATGCGACGACCGGGACCAGCAGCCGGGCGTCCTTGAGGGCTTCGAGCACCGGCTGCTGGGCCGTGCGGTCCGCGGACCAGGCCGCGAGGGCCGCCGTCAGCCGGGGATCGGCGGTGCCGTCGTCGTCGGAGAAACCGGAGTCGGGGATGTTCTTGAGCGCCACGCGAGGAGCCTAGCCTCCTTGGTATGAGTGTCAGTGTCGCGGTCGCCGTGGCCGGCCGGTCGTACGGCGACCAGCGTGCGTATCCCTCGGCGAGCATCGTGAAGGTCTCGATCCTGGCCGCGCTGCTGCGCGACGGGCGTCCGCTGACCGCGCGGGAGCGGGAGCTGGCGCGGGCCATGATCGTACGGAGCGACAACGACGCGGCGACGGCGCTGTGGGAGACGATCGGCGGCGCGGCGGGGCTGGACGCGGCGCATGCGCGGCTCGGGCTCACGCAGACGCGGGCCGAGACGGCGTGGGGGCTGACGCGGACCACCGCGGCGGATCAACTCGCGCTGATGCGGGCCGTGTTCGACGGCCCGTACGCGTATCTCCGGGACCTCATGGGCCAGGTGGTCGAGGGGCAGGACTGGGGGGTGTCGGCCGCGGGCGGCGCGTGGGCGCTCAAGAACGGCTGGATGCCGATGCGGGATACCGGGCTGTGGGTCGTGCACTCCGTGGGGCGGGCCGGTGGCCGGCTCCTCGCGGTGCTCTCCGACGGGCATGAGACGAAGGAGGAGGGCATCGCGTGCGTCGAGGCGGCGGTGTGGGAGGCGGTCAGGCGCCTCTGACCCGGCCGGCTGGGCCGCCGCCGGCTCGGCCCGGGTCGGGCGCCGCCCGCGTGCCTCTGGCTTGACCCGGCCGGGCGCCGCTCGCTCGGCGCGGTCAGGCGCCTCTGACCCGGCCGCCGCGCCAGAGCACGACCGCGCCCGCCAGCACGAGCGCGCCGATGCCGCCGGCGAGCGGGGCGAGCCAGCCGGCCGGCTCCGCGTCCTTCTTCTCGGCCACGGGGCCGGGGCCGAAGTACTTCTTGCCGTAGCCCGAGGACGCGGCCTTCAGGCCGGCCGGGCGCAGCTTGGCGCCCGCCTTGATCGCGGCGGCCGGGTCGACGACGCCGTACCCCTTGGCGTCGTCGCGGCCGCCCTTGGGGCCGTTGCGGGCGGAGTCCGCGAGGAGCTTTTTGATCTGGGCCGGGGCCAGGCCCGGATGGGCGGAGCGGACCAGGGCGACCGCGCCGGAGACGAAGGCGGCGGCCGCGCTGGTGCCCCAGCCCTGGTAGTACTTCTGGTCCGGGTCGGCCATGACGATGTCGACGCCGGGTGCGCTGACGGTGGCGTACCAGCGGCGGGTGGAGAAAGCTGCGTGGGTGCCGAATCGGTCGACGGCGGTCACGGCGATCACGCCGGGGTAGGCGGCGGGGTACGAGATGTGGTCGCCCTTCTCGCCGCCGTTGCCGGCCGACGCGACGACGACGGAGCCCTTGGCGAGCGCGTACTGCACGGCGGCGTCCTCGGCCGCCTCGGGATGCGCGGACTCGCTGTCGTCGCCGAGGGAGAGGTTGATGACGTCGGCGCCCTGGTCGGCGGCCCAGCGGATGCCCTGGGCGAGGGCGTTGCCGCGGGATTTGCGGGCCTTCTCGCGGGCCTTGTCGGTGCCTTCGAGGATGACCCGGACCGGGAGGATCTTCGCCTCGGGCGCGATGCCCATGACGCCGTCCTCGCTGCCCGGACCGTGGCCGTGGGCGGCGATGATGCCCGCCATGGCGGTGCCGTGGCGGGCCCAGGCGCGTTCGCCGCGCTGGGCGCCGAAGCCGATGAAGTCCTTGCCGGGCAGCACCGAGGCCGCGAGGTCGGGGTGGCGGTCGTCGACGCCCGTGTCGAGGACCGCGACGGTGATGCCCTCGCCCTTGGTGGTGTTCCAGGCCTGGTCGGTATTCATGGAGCTGAGCGCCCACTGCTGGGTCCGGATGCCGTCCGCGTGCGCGGGCGTCGCCGGCAGGAGCGCGAGGGCGGCGGCCGCGAGGGTGGCGGCGATGCGGTGGCGGAGGCGGTGTCCGGTGACGGGGCGGCGGGTCATTCGGGCTTCTCCGTGGCCGTGCTGACGGTCCTGCGCAGTACGCGCTGGATACGGTCCGCGATGCCCTTGGCCTCATGGCCGAGGCCCGCCTGGGCGGGCGCGGACGTCGCGCCCCTGGCCCTGGCCTCGTCGGCGGGCTGCGGGTCGCTGACGGTACGGCCGTCGGCGAAGCCGGACACGGCGTACACGACGACGGGCGCCTCGGTCAGGACGTTCACGGTCCAGCTGGCGCGCTGCCGGTCGCCGAAACCGGCGGCGACGGTGCCCTCTGCCGGGAGGGTGCGGGGCATCAGATCGGGGCGCTCGTCCAGGCCTTCGGCGGTGAAGCGGGATGCCAGCGTGTGCATGGCGGCCGCATCGGCCTCTGTGAAGATCAGCCCGACCGTGGTGACGCTGCTGGACGTCGCGTCGGCGTAGGTGGCGCGCAGCACGCGGGCGCAGCCGACCGGCTGCAACGTTCTGACCAGCAGCGGGTCGAGGGCGCCCGCGCAGCCGCCGTCGGGCGCGACGGCGATCCGGGTCCACGCCCGGTCCGCGCCGCCGGGTCCCGCGCCCTCGCCCCTGAGGGTGCGGGGGAAAAGGGTGTCCACGGGGACGCTGTGCCAGAGGGTGCGGGTCTCGGTGTACCCGGTACGTGCGGCGGCGTCGGCGCTGGAGTCACCGGTCAGCCAACTGCCGGTGACCGCGCCGCCGATCAGGCCGAGGCCGAGGACGACGCAGGCGACGGCGCCGAGGGTGCGCGCGGGGTGCCGGGTCCGTACGGGACGGAGCCGGGTGGTCATCTCGGCAGGGCTCTCCGGCGGCATCCAGGGCCAGCCGTCGGCTCCGTGGCCAGGGCCGTGGCCCGGGTGCGCGGGTCGTGCGCCGGGCCTCGGTGTGAGGTCGACGGCCCCGACGGGCCTGCGCCGCGTGGGTGCGGCGGCGGGCAGCGGGGGCGCCTCTGCGGGCAGGGGCGCGGAACCGGTGCGGGGGCCGGGGGGCGCGGCGATGGGCCGCAGCCGGGCGGTGGTCTCGACGGGCGGGACGCCACCGGGGCGGGGCGCGGCGGGGCGCTCGGCGGCGGGCGGGCGCAGTGGCGCGGGTACGCCGGAGCGCGCGGGCGGTACCTCCGGACGCGGCGGAAGGCCCGACGACGGCTGCGGCAACGGCGGGGAGGAGGACGGTCGGCGGCCGCCGTCAGCAGGCCAGTTGCCGGCGTACGGCTCGGGCCCGGCGGAGCCACTGCCCGAGGACGCGGGCCGCACGTCGGGGGTGGCCGCGTCCGGCTCGGTCCGTCCGGACCCGGACTCGGGCCGGCGCGCAGGCGCGTTCGGCCGGGCCCGGGCGTCGGGCGACGGCGCACCCGCCGGCGTATCCGAGTACGGCGATGCGGCCCGGCCGGCCTGTGCGTCGGCAGACGGCTCGCGCGCCGGCGCATCCGGGTGCCGTGGGGCCGACGGCCCCGGCGGCGGGAGCACAGGCTGCGGGTGAACCAGTTCCGTGAGGCTCGACGCCCGCAGCGTCCTCGGGGCCGGATCCGGCGGGCCCAGCTCATCCGTGATGCGTGACGTGCTCGGCGTCGGCTCCCCGCCGCCGGGCTGAGGCGAGGCCGGGCCGGGAGGACGTTGCGCCTCCGTGCTCATCCCGCCCCCCTGAATTCTCGTCCACGTACACCAACGGATCGCCTCTCGGGGCAGGCCCGTTCGTCACCGCGTGTGCGTCACTCTACGGGCTGGAACACGCGCCGCGGCAACGAGACCAGGGGTCCGGGGGGATCTGCGCAAAACGTCCCCCTACCCTGCGGTAATCCGGTCTGGCAAGCTCGGGCCATGACTCCCCGTGCCGCTGACCGGGCCCGCTACGACAGGGCCACCGCCCATCTCGATGCGCCGCTCGCCGTAGTCGATCTCGACGCGTTCGACGCCAACGCCGACGATCTGGTGCGCAGAGCGGGCGGCAAGCCCATCCGGCTGGCGAGCAAGTCCGTACGCTGCCGGGCACTCCTTGAGCGGGTGCTGGCGCGGGACGGGTTCGCGGGGATCATGTCGTTCACGCTGGACGAGTCGCTGTGGCTGGCGCGGGCCGGGTTCGACGACGTGCTGCTGGCCTACCCGTCCGCGGACCGGGCCGGGTTCGGGGAGCTCGCGGGCGACCCCAAGCTCGCGGCCGCCGTGACCGTGATGGTCGACGACGCGGCGCAGCTGGAGCTGATCGACCGCTCCAGGGCAGGCGGCAAGGAGGAGATCCGGGTCTGTCTGGAACTCGACACCGCGCTGCAACTGCTGGGCGGCAGGGTACGGATCGGGGCCCGGCGCTCCCCTCTGCGTGAGCCCGCCCAGCTCGCCGAGCTGGCGCGGTCGATCGCGCGCCGCCCGGGCTTCCGGCTGGTGGGCCTGATGGCGTACGAGGGGCATGTGGCGGGTGTCGGGGACGCCGTGGCGGGCAGTCCGCTGCGTTCGCGGGCCGTCCGGCTGATGCAGTCCGCGGCCCGTAAGGAGCTGGCGGCCCGGCGGGCCGCGGTCGTGCGGGCGGTGCGGGCCGTGACGCCGGACCTGGAGTTCGTCAACGGCGGCGGCACCGGCAGCGTCCAGCACACCGCGGCCGAGGACGCGGTGACCGAGATCGCCGCCGGGTCCGGGCTGTACGTCCCGCGGCTGTTCGACCACTACACCTCGTTCACGGGGCGTCCCGCCGCGCTCTTCGCCCAGCCCGTGGTGCGCAGGCCGGGCGTGGGCGTGGTGACGGTGCTCGGTGGCGGCTATCCGGCGTCGGGTGCGGCCGGCGCGGACCGGCTGCCCGTCCCGTATCTCCCGGAGGGTCTGCGCTACGACCCGCAGGAGGGGCCCGGCGAGGTGCAGACCCCGCTGCTCGGCTCGGCCGCCGACGATCTGCTGATCGGCGACAAGGTCTGGTTCCGGCATGCCAAGGCCGGGGAGCTGTGCGAGCGCTTCGACACGTTGCATCTCATCGAGGGCGACCACGTGACGGGCACGGCGCCGACGTACCGGGGCGAGGGCCGCACCTTCCTCTGAGGACCGGGGCTCAGTACGCCACGGTGGGCCCTCAGCCGGGGCCGATGCTGCTGCCGACTCCGCCGCTCGTGGAGTCGCCGATCGGGCGGATGCTCGCGGCGATCTTGTCCATCTCTGCGAGCTTCGGCCCGTCCGGACCCGCGTCGAAGGCGAACCGGACGACGACCATCGCCCCGGTGCCCACCGTCGACGGGAAGGCCAGCGACTGGACATACCCGCTGGGGCCCGCTCCGGTGGTCACCCGCCAGCGCACGAGATAGCCCGCCCGCCCGGCGACGGCGATGGACTGGGACTTGAGCACGGTGTGGGACTTGATGCCGCCGTGGATGCGGCTGCCGAGGGCGTCCTCCTCGTACGCCTTGTCCGCCGCCGTCACGATGTCCTCTTTGGCGAGCGCCGCGGGCGAGTGCACATCGGTCTGGGCGGCGGTGATCGACGAGACCCGGCCGTGCCGGCAGAGCGAGGAGCCGCCTCCCGGACAGTCGTAGGTCTCGTCCGTCACCATCGTGGTGCCCTCGTCGAGGGAACTGTCGGACTTCTCCCACCCCTCGGGGACGAGCATGGTTATGCCGTTGAGCTGGTCGGTCAGCAGCGCGGAGTCGCCGCTCGCGGGCGGGGTCGCGGCCTGGCTGTTCTTCGGGTCCGTCGTCGGGGCCGGTTCGGACACGCTCGGCGCGGACTTGGGCTTCGTACCCCCGTCGTCCTTCCCGAGCAGCACCGCGCCGGCGGCGACCGCCGCGACGAGCAGCACGCCCGCCGTGCCGAGCGCCACCACCCGCGCCCTGCCACCCGCTGCGCCTGCGGGTGTCGCCTGCTGCATCGGCACGGTAGGCGAACCGAACCCGACGGCCTGGCCCGGGGCTTGGGCCTGGCCTGGGGCCTGCGCCTGCGCCTGGGCCTGCGCCTGGACCGGGCGTGTGTGCGCGGTCCAGGCGGCCCCGTCCCACCAGCGCTCGCCGTCTGGCACGTTGGGGTCCGGGTACCAGCCCGCCGGGGTCGTCATGCTCATCCGGCCACCCTAGGGGGGCCGCTTCCGTGCCTCTACACGGGAGTGCTACACGGGAGTGACATACGCGCCCGCGATTCCGCCGTCGACGAGGAAGTCCGTCGCGTTGATGAACGAGGAGTCATCACTGGCGAGGAAGGCCACGGCGGCGGCGATCTCGTCCGCATCCGCGAACCGTCCGGCCGGGATGTGGACCAGGCGGCGCGCGGCGCGCTCCGGGTCCTTGGCGAACAGCTCCTGCAGCAGCGGGGTGTTGACCGGCCCGGGGCAGAGCGCGTTCACGCGGATCCCCTCGCGGGCGAACTGCACGCCGAGTTCGCGCGACATGGCGAGCACGCCGCCCTTGGACGCGGTGTACGAGATCTGGGAGGTCGCCGCGCCCATGATGGCCACGAACGACGCGGTGTTGATGATCGAGCCGCGGCCCTGGCGCTGCATGTACGGAATGGCGGCCTTGCAGCACAGGAAGACGGAGGTGAGGTTGACCTCCTGGACGCGCTTCCAGGCATCCAGGCCCGTGGTGAGGATCGAGTCGTCGTCGGGCGGCGAGATGCCCGCGTTGTTGAAGGCGATGTCGACGCTGCCGTAGGTGTCGTACGCGGTCTTGAACAGCGCTTCGACCTGCTCGGCGTCGGTGACGTCGACGCGTACGAACGTACCGCCGACCTCCTCGGCCGCGGCCTTGCCCGCGGTCTCGTCGATGTCGCCGCAGACGACGTTCGCCCCCTCGGAGGCGAGGCGGCGCGCGGTGGCCAGGCCGATGCCGCTGCCGGCGCCGGTGATGACGGCGGTGCGGCCGACCAGGCGGCGGCAGATGTTCTGGGCGGTCATTGCTTCAGGCCTCCGTGCTGATGAAGACGTTCTTGGTTTCGGTGAAAGCGGTGAGGGCGTCGGGGCCGAGTTCGCGGCCGAGGCCGGACTGCCGGTAGCCGCCGAACGGCGTCCAGTAGCGGACGCTCGAGTGGGAGTTGACGGAGAGGTTGCCGGCGGCGACGGCGCGGGAGACGCGGATCGCGCGGCCCACGTCGCGGGTCCAGATCGAGCCGGACAGGCCGTACTCGGTGGCGTTGGCGAGCCGGATCGCGTCGGCCTCGTCGTCGAAGGGGAGGACGACGGCAACCGGGCCGAAGACCTCTTCGCAGGCCGCGGGGGCGTCCGGCGCCAGGTCGGTGAGGACGGTCGGCGGGAACCAGAAGCCGGGGCCCTCGGGGGCGGTGCCGCGGATCGCCTTCAGCTCGTCGGGGACGTACGCACGTACCCGGTCCAGCTGCGCCTGCGAGATCAGCGGGCCCATCTGGGTGTTCTCGTCGGCCGGGTCGCCGACGACGACGGACTCGATCGCCGGGGCGAGAAGGTCGAGGAAACGGTCGTAGACCGAGCTCTGCACCAGGATGCGGGTGCGGGCGCAGCAGTCCTGGCCGCTGTTGTCCAGGAAGGACATGGGGGTGGCGGCGACCGCGGCTTCGAGGTCCGAGTCGGCGAAGACGATGTTGGGGCTCTTGCCGCCGAGTTCGAGGGTCACGCGCTTCACCCGGGCCGCGCACTTGGCCATGATCTGCTTGCCGACCCGGGTGGAGCCGGTGAACACGATCTTCGCGACGCCCGGGTGCTCGACCAGCGCGTTGCCCGCTTCGTCGCCGGCTCCCGGCAGCACCTGGAAGAGGTGCTCCGGCAGGCCTGCCTCCAGGGCGAGTTCGGCGAGCCGGAGCGCGGTGAGCGGGGTGGTCTCCGCGGGCTTGAGCAGGACGGCGTTGCCGGCGGCGAGGGCCGGAGCCGTGCCCCAGGCGGCGATCGGCATGGGGAAGTTCCAGGGCGCGATCACACCGATGACGCCGAGCGGTTCGAGGATGGTGATGTCGAGGCCGCCCGCGACAGGGATCTGACGGCCATTCAGGCGCTCGACTCCCCCGGCCGCGAAGTCGAGGAGGTCGCGGACGTTGCCCGCTTCCCAGCGGGCGTTGCCGATGGTGTGCCCGGCCTCCCGCACCTCCAACCGGGCCAGTTCTTCGAGGTGTTCGTCGACGACCGTGGCGAAGCGGCGCAGCAGCCTGGCCCGGTCGGCGGGTGCGGCGGCCGCCCAGCCCTGCTGGGCCTTCGCGGCCCGTGCGACGGCGGCGTCGACCTCGGCGGCCGTCGTCGCCCGGACGGTCTCGACGACCTGTCCTGTCGCGGGGTTGAGCACCTCGTGGTACGCGTATGGCAAGACGTGCCTCACAGACGTTCGAAGGAGCGGCGAAGCTCCCAGTCGGTCACCGCGGCGTCGAAGGCTTGGAGCTCGACCCGCGCCATGTTGCGGTAGTGCGCGACGACTTCGTCGCCGAATGCGGCCTTGGCGATGGGGCTGTTCTCCCAGAGTTCGGCGGCTTCGCGCAGCGTCGTGGGCACCTGCGCGTATCCGGCGGTGTACGCGTTCCCGGAGCACTCGTCGGGCAGTTCCAGCTGCTGCTCGATGCCGTACAGACCGGCCGCGACCAGACCGGCCACGGCCAGGTGGGGATTGACGTCGCCGCCCGGCAGCCGGTTCTCGAACCGCATCGACCGGCCGTGGCCGACGACGCGCAGCGCGCAGGTGCGGTTGTCGTAGCCCCAGGCAACGGCGGTCGGCGCGAAGGAGCCGGGCTGGAAGCGCTTGTACGAGTTGATGTTGGGCGCGTACAGCAGCGAGAAGTCACGCAGCGCCGCCAGCTGTCCGGCCAGGAAGTGGCGCATGACCTGCGACATTCCGCCGGGTCCGTCGCCCGCCATGACGTTCGTGCCGGTTTCGTCCTGGAGGGAGAGGTGGATATGACAGGAGTTGCCCTCGCGCTCGTTGTACTTGGCCATGAACGTGAGCGAGACGCCCTCCTGGGAGGCGATCTCCTTCGCGCCGGTCTTGTAGACGGCGTGCTGGTCGCAGGTGACCAGGGCTTCGTCGTACTTGAAGGCGATCTCGTGCTGACCGGGGTTGCACTCGCCCTTGGCGGACTCGACGATCAGGCCGGCGGTCGCCATCTCGTTGCGGATCCGGCGCAGCAGCGGCTCGATGCGGCCGGTGCCGAGGACGGAGTAGTCGATGTTGTACTGGTTGGCCGGGATGAGATCGCGGTAGTTGCGGTCCCAGGCCTCCTCGTAGGTGTCCTTGAAGACGATGAATTCGAGCTCCGTGCCGACGTGCGCCGTGAAGCCGTGCTCGGCGAGGCGGTCCAGCTGGCGGCGCAGGACCTGGCGGGGCGCGGCCACGACGGGTGAGCCGTCGTTCCAGGCGAGGTCGGCGACGAGCAGCGCGGTGCCCTCGTTCCAGGGGACTCGGCGCAGTGTGGTGAGGTCGGGGTGCATGGCGAAGTCGCCGTAGCCGCGCTCCCACGAGGACATCTCGTAGCCGTCGACGGTGTTCATCTCGGTGTCGACGGCGAGGAGGTAGTTGCAGCCCTCTGTGCCGTGTTCCAGGACCTCGTCCAGGAAGAAAGGTGCGGCGAACCGCTTGCCCTGGAGCCGGCCCTGCATATCGGGGAAGGCCAGGACGACTGTGTCGATCTCACCGCTCGCGACGAGCACGCGAAGCTCCTCGACCCCGAGCGGGGGTTTGCGGTCTGCCACGGGATTACGCCTCCTTGGGTCAGCCGGAAGCCATAAGGTATTACTGAAGACCATTGCATGGGAAGAGGAAACGGCGACGTGGTGAAGAAGAGCGATGCGGCCGCCCCCGAAGAGGACGCCCCCAATGCGGCCGACCCGAATGCGGCCGACCCGCTGATGCCCGTACTGCGCCCTGTGCGCGCGGGCAACGGCTTCGAGGAAGCACTGGAACAGATTCTTCAGCTGCTGCGCCTCGGACTGGTCGCCGGCGGCGAACGGCTGCCCGCGGAGCGCGAGCTCGCCGAGCGGATGGGGATAAGCCGGGTCACGCTGCGCGAAGCGCTGAAGGTGCTCGCCGACCAGGGGCTCGTGGAGAGCAGGCGCGGCCGCTACGGCGGCACGTTCGTGCTGCACCGCCCCGACGCCCATGGCGAGGACGAACTGCGCCGACGCGTGGCGGAGGTGGACGTCGAGGACACCCTGCGCTTCCGCGAGGTCCTGGAAGTGGGAGCCGCCGGGCTGTGCGCCGCGCACGGCCTGTCCGACGAGGGCGCGGACCGGCTGCGTACGGCCCTGGCCGCGACGCACGACGCGCCGCTCACCGAGTACCGGCGCCAGGACACGCTGCTGCATCTGACCATCGCCGAGCTCTCCGGCTCTCCCACGCTGACCGCGCGGTACGCCGCGGTGCGCGCCACGCTGAACGATCTGCTGGACTGCATTCCGCTGCTCGTACGCAACCTCGAGCACTCGCAGCACCAGCACACGGCGCTGGTCGAAGCGGTGCTCGACGGGGATGCCGACGCTGCGCGCGAGGTGATGCGGGAGCACTGCGAGGGGACGGCGGCACTGCTGCGCGGCTTCCTGCCCTGACACCCTCCTCGCGACCGAACCGTAACCGCAGGTTTACGCGCAGGGCTTGCGCATCACAGATCACTGCCGCAATGGTGTCCGCACAAACCATTGACCTCTGCCAGGAGCGACTCATGGCCGAAGGCACCACCACACGCGAACAGTCCCCCGCCGACGACACCTACCTGAACCGCCGCACTCTGCGCAGAGGCAGCGCGGGCTGGCTGCTCCTCACAGGGCTCGGCGTCGCCTATGTCGTCTCCGGCGACTTCTCCGGCTGGAACATCGGCCTGTCGAAGGGCGGCTTCGGCGGGCTCGCGATCGCCACCCTGCTGATGGGCGCGATGTACGCCTGTCTCGTCTTCGCACTCGCCGAGCTGTCGGCGATCCTGCCGACGGCGGGCGGCGGCTACGGCTTCGCCCGCCGCGCGCTCGGCACCTGGGGCGGGTTCCTGACCGGCACCGCGATCCTCATCGAGTACATACTCGCGCCCGCGGCGATCGCCATCTTCATCGGTGACTACGTCGAATCGCTCGGCCTGTTCGGCCTGGAGTCCGGCTGGCCGGTCTATCTCGCCTGCTTCGTGATATTCATCGGCATCCATCTGTGGGGCGTCGGCGAGGCGCTGCGCTTCAGCCTGGTGGTGACGGCGATCGCGGTCGCGGCGCTGCTGATCTTCGCGGTCGGCGCGCTGACGGAGTTCAGCGCGGGCGGCCTGGACGACATCCCCGTCGACAAGGACGCGTTCGGCTCGGGTTCCTGGCTGCCGTTCGGTCTGCTCGGCATCTGGGCGGCGTTCCCCTTCGGCATGTGGTTCTTCCTCGGTGTCGAGGGCGTGCCGCTGGCGGCTGAGGAGGCGAAGGACCCGGTGCGCTCGATGCCGCGGGCGCTCGCCATCTCCATGGGCATCCTGGTGCTGCTGGCCGTGGTCACCTTCATAGCCTCGACCGGCGCACGCGGCTCCAACGCGATCCAGGAGGCCGGAAATCCGCTGGTGGTGGCGTTGCAGGGGAGCGGCGATCCGACGCCGCTGAGCCGCTTCGTCAACTACGCGGGCCTGGCGGGCCTGGTTGCGTCCTTCTTCTCGCTCATCTACGCGGGCTCGCGCCAGCTCTTCGCGCTCTCCCGGGCCGGCTACCTCCCGCGCTTCCTCTCCCTCACCAGCCGCCGCAAGTCGCCCTACCTCGGGCTGCTGATCCCCGGGGCGATCGGCTTCGCGCTGGCGGCGGGGACGGGTAACGGCGCGCGGATGCTGAACATCGCGGTCTTCGGGGCGACGATCAGTTACGCGCTGATGGCCCTTTCGCACATCGTGCTGCGCCGCCGCGAGCCGGACCTGCCGCGCCCGTACCGCACGCCCGGCGGCATGCTCACCTCGTCCGTCGCCTTCGTCCTTGCACTCTCCGCGCTGGTGGCCACGTTCCTGGTGGACAAGGACGCGGCCTTCATCGCGCTCGGCGTCTACGCCGTCGCACTCGCCTATTTCGCGATCTACAGTCGCCATCATCTGGTGGCGAAAGCTCCGGAGGAGGAGTTCGCGGCGCTGGCGGCGGCCGAGGCCGAACTCGAACGGAACTGACTCGACGGAACCGACTCGACCGGAACGGACTCGAACGGAACTGAACGGAGGTCACTGTGTCCAAGCCGCTCATCGGCGTCACCACGTACCTGGAGTCGGCCGCGTGGGGCGTGTGGGAGATGCCCGCGGCGCTGCTGCCGGCCGGATACCCCCGCCTGGTCCAGGCGGCCGGCGGCCTCGCGGCGCTCCTCCCGCCCGACGACCCGGCCCAGGCCGAGGTGGTCGTGTCCCGGCTGGACGGCCTGGTGATCGCGGGCGGAGCGGATGTCGAGCCCGTACGGTACGGGGCCGAGCCCGAGGCGCGTACGGGCCCGCCGGCGCGGGACCGGGACGCGTGGGAACTCGCCCTGATCAGGGCGGCGTTGGCGTCCGGGACGCCGCTGCTGGGGATCTGCCGAGGCCTGCAGCTGCTGAACGTGGCGCTCGGCGGGACGCTGGTCCAGCACCTGGACGGACACGTCGGGGGTGTGGGCGTCTTCGGCGCCCACACCGTCAAGCCGGTGCCGGGGACGCGGTACGCGGAGATCGTCCCGGAGGAGTCGTCGGTCCCGACGTACCACCACCAGTCGGTGGACCGCCTGGCCGACACCCTCGTGGCGAGCGCGCACGCGGAGGACGGCACGGTGGAGGCGGTGGAGCTGTCGGGGCCGGGGTGGGCGCTGGGGGTCCAGTGGCATCCGGAGGCGGGGGACGACCTGCGGGTGATGTCGGCGCTGGTCCGGGCGGCGGGGTAGCGGCGGGGTACCGGTGCGGGGCCCGCCCCGTCAGCCCGGGACTCGGTCCGTGGCCCCGCCAGCCCGGGACTCGGCCCCTGGCCCCGTCAGCCGGGACTGGGCCCCCCGCGCGTCAGCGTCAGCAGGTCGCGCGCCGGACCCGTCGGGCGGTGGGAGGTCGGCCAGACCGCACGCAGCGCGCGGCGCAGGTCGACCGAGGCCAGCGGGATGCTCGTCAGGCGGCGTGCCGTCAGTTCCTCCGTGACCGCCAGTTCGCTCAGGACCGCGGGGCCCGCGCCGCTCACCGCCGCTGACTTGACCGCCGTCGTGGAGGCGAGTTCGAGGAGCGGTTCGGCCAGGCCGCCGCAGGCGGACAGGGCCGAGTCGAGGACCTGGCGGGTGCCCGAGCCCCGTTCGCGAAGGATCAGCGGCACGCCCGCCAGTTCCGCCGGGGTCAGCGGGGCGCGGCGGCGTGCCCACGGATGGCTCGGGGCCACGACCACCAGGAGGCGGTCGTGGCCGATGACCGCCCCGTCGAGGCCGTCCGGCACGGACAGCCCCTCCACGAAGCCCAGATCCGCCTCGCCCGCGAGCAGGCGCTGAGCCACCACCGCGGAGTTCCCTGCCAGCAGCGAGACCGCAGTGCCGGGGCGCGCCGCCCTGAGCGCGATCAGCCACCCCGGCAGCAGGTACTCCGCGATGGTCATCGAAGCAGCCACCCGCAGCCTCGAATCGCGCCGCCCTCGCAGCGCCTGCGCCCCCGCGTCGAAGGCCTCGGCAGCCTCCACGACGCGCAACGCCCAGTCCGTGACCAGCGCCCCCGCTTCCGTCAGCCGCGACCCGCGCGGGGAGCGGTCGACCAGTGCCACCCCCAACTGACGCTCCATCGAGCGGATCCGGCTGCTCGCGGCCGGCTGAGTGATTCCGAGCTCGCGCGCCGCCCGCCCCAGGCTGCCGTGTCGCGCGACGGCCAGCAGCAGCTCGAGCGCCCCCAGATCCGGCACCCGGTGCGCCAACGGCACCCGCTCTTCATCCTCGTCGCTCATAAATCCAGTTTATGGGCTCATAGGGGAGAGATCCCTGGTGGGGACCCCTGGCCCGGGTGAGAGTGCAGACATGGTCATCGCCGTGCAGCCCCACCCCCGCCGCAGCGCTGCCGGGTCGACCCTCGCCACCGTACGGCTGCAGGCCCTCCGCCACTTCGGACCCAACTGGTACGCGACCGTCATGGGCACCGCCATCGTCGCGAACGCCGGTGCCGCCCTGCCCGTCGGCATCCCCGGCCTGCGGACGGCCTGCGCCGCGGTGTGGGCGCTGTCCGCCGTACTGCTGGCCGTCGTCCTGGCCGCCCGCGCCACGCACTGGACCCACCACCGCGACCAGGCCCGCGCGCACCTCCTCGACCCGGCGGTCGCGCCCTTCTACGGCTGTCTGTCGATGGCGCTGCTGGCCGTCGGCATCGGCACCCTGACCGTGGGCCAGGGCGTGATCGGCGAACCCGCGGCCGTGGCGACGGCGGCCACGCTCTTCGGCGCCGGCACCCTCACCGGGCTCGCCGCCGCCGTGGTCGTCCCGTATCTGATGGTCGTACGCCACAAGGTCGAGCCCGGCACGGCCTCTCCCGTGTGGCTGCTGCCCGTCGTCGCCCCGATGGTCTCCGCGTCCTTCGGCCCTCTCCTGGTCCCGCATCTGCCTGCCGGGCAGTGGCGGGAGGCGATGCTGCTGGGGAGCTACGCGATGTTCGGGGTCAGCCTGCTGGCCTCGCTGCTCATCCTGCCGATGGTCTTCGCCCGGCTGGTCCACCACGGCCCGCTGCCCCTCGCGCTGACCCCCACCCTCTTCCTGGTGCTCGGCCCGCTCGGCCAGTCGACCACCGCGGTCAGCAAGCTGGCGGACGTGGCGCCGGGCGCGGTCCAGGCACCGTACGCCGAAGGGCTCGCCGCCTTCGCCGTGATCTACGGAATCCCCGTGCTGGGCTTCGCCCTGATGTGGCTGGCGCTTGCCGGTGCGATGGTCGTGCGGGCCGCGCGCGGCGGCATGCCGTTCGCGCTGACCTGGTGGGCCTTCACCTTCCCCGTCGGCACCTGCGTGACGGGCGCAGAGGGCCTTGCGCGCCACACCGGCCTGGTGGCCCTCGAATGGCTCGCGGTCGGCCTGTACGCGTTTCTCGTCGCCGCGTGGGCCGTGACCGGCGTCCGTACGCTGCGCGGCCTGTTGGGCGGGGCGCTGCTCGCAGCGCCTGTGAAGGCCCGCTGACAGGTGTGGGCGCGCACCGATGCCGGTGCGCGCCCAAATCATGACTCAGGTGACAGCCGTCAGAAGGACGGCCGCCGTCAGAAGTTCGCGAGGTTGAGCAGGGGCTCCTTGGTGCCGTCGCCGTCCTGGGACGGCCAGGTCCAGTCGAAGCTGCCGGCAGCCTGCAGAGCCGCCTTGACGTTCTGGGGCGATGCGGCGGGGTTGCCGGCCAGATACAGGGCTGCGCCGCCCGCGACGTGGGGCGCGGCCATCGAGGTGCCGGACATCGTGGTGGAGCCGCCGCTGCTGGAGGTGGAGCGGATGCACACGCCCGGCGCGATCAGGTCGACATCGGAGCCGTAGTTGGAGAAGTTGGCGAAGGTGTCGTCCACGTCACTGCGGCACGTCGCCTGGCCGAGACCCCCCGGCTTGCCGTCGAAGTCGGCCAGGGCACTCACGGTGATCACTTCGTCGTATGCGGCGGGGATCATGTCCGCGGCGTCGGAGTGGTCGTTGCCGGCCGCCACCGCGTACGTGACGCCCGCGGCGACGGAATTGCAGATCGCCTGGTGCATGGCGTCGTTGTTGGTATTGCCGCAGTTGCCGTCGTCGGTGCCCGATCCGCCCAGGCTCATGTTGGCGACTTCGATCTCGTCGGCGTGCTCGGTGACGTGGTCGATGCCGCAGATGACGTTCGAGATACTGCCGCTGCCGAGGGGGCTGAGCACCTGCACCGGCCAGAGCCGGGCGCCCGGTGCCGTACCGACCACGCCGGTGCCGTTGTCCAGGGCGCCGATGGTTCCGGCGACATGCGTGCCATGGCCGTGGAAGTCGGAGGGTGGCAGCAGGGACAGCCAGCAGCTCTTGCCGCCGGCCCGGTACACGTTCAGGTCGGGGTGGTTCGGGGCGATTCCGGTGTCGATGACCGCGACGTCGGCGTCCACCCGGGTGTCGACACCGTCGATGGCCGCGGTGGGGCTCTGGTCGGCCGCCACCCGGTCCACGCCGGTCGGGGTCGACTGGGCGGTGGCATGCACCTCCCGGTCGGGCTCCACCGAACGCACCTGGGGGTCGTCGGCGAGCTCCGCTGCGACGCTGGGGCTCATGGAGGCCGAGTAGCCGTGAAGGGCGTAGCGGTACACGTGCTGCACCCTGGCACCCAGGGTGGAGGCCTGCTCGACTGCGGCGTCCACAGCCTCGTTCATATCGGCACCCTCGGTGGCGGCTGTGTCCTCGAGGGTCACGATGTACGCGCCGGGGATCTGGTCGGACTGTGCGGGCGCCTTGGCCATCGCGGGGGTCGGTGATGCGGCCGCAAGCACGAGCGCAAAGAGGGCGATACGGAAAGTTTTGGGCATCCCGGACCTTTCTTGAGGGCATGTGAGAGCCGAGACTCAACCCGGTGCTTCTGGGGAGTTCATGGCATGTCTGCTTCGCTACCGCGCTCACAGCTAGCAGGTTTGCGGCGGTGCGGCAGCCCGACATCCGGCGGTCACCGGATTCTCTGACCGCCTGTCAACCATGTGGTCCCTTCCGACCCTCGCCGCTACGACGGTCGGCCGGCCGGCCTCGGCCGGTGGCACGGGTGGGATCAGCCCGCCTGCCGGGTCGCTCGTCGCAGCGCCGCGCCGAGCACCGAGGGTGCCTCGGCCAGCGACGGCCCGTACCAGGTCAGGTGCCTGCCACTGACCAGCGCGGCCGGCAGTCCCGGAAAGGCCTCGGGCCCGTCGTCCACCGCGAAGCGGTACGGCTCGTCGGGCAGGACCGCCAACTGGGCGCCGCTGTCCCGCAGTTCGTCCACCGGGATGCGTGGATAGCGCTCGGCGTGCCCCGCGTACACGTTCCGGACGCCGAGCCGGGCCAGCAGATCGCCGGCGAAGGTGTCGCGGCCGAGCACCATCCACGGCCGCCGCCAGACCGGCACGATCGCCCGCCACTCCCCCACCGGCTCGACCGCGGACCACGCCTGCCGCGCCTCGTCGAGCCAGCGCGGCCGGGCCTGCCCGCAGACGGCTGCCAGCACCCGCTCCAGCTCGCAGAACGCCTGCTCCAGGTCGCGTATCTCCGTCTCGAGCACCTCGATGCCTGCGGCCCGCAGGGCGGCCAGATCGGGCGCGCGGTTCTCCTCCTCGTTCGCGATCACGAGATCGGGTCGCAGCCCGATCACCGCCGCCACGTCCGGGTTCTTGGTGCCCCCGATCCGTACGGCATCGAGTTCGGCGGGGTGGCTGCACCATTCGGTGGCCCCGACCAGCACTCCGGGCGCGCTGACGGCCACGGCCTCGGTCAGCGAGGGCACCAGTGACACGACGCGCACGTCGGCCGCCCCTCAGCGCCGGGGCTCGGGGCCCGCGTCGTCGATGTGGTCGGCGACCGAGACGACGAGGATCCGGGTGTCGGGTGCGGTGGCGCGCCACCGGTGCCGTACGCCGCCGGAGAGGAAGAGGGTGTCGCCGCGCGCCAGACGGTAGGCGCGGCCCTCCGCCTCGACCTCCGCGGCCCCGTCGGCGACGTACATCAGCTCGTCGTTGCGGTGCTGGAATTCGCGTCCCGGGTCATGCTCCCCGGTGAATTCCAGGGCCTGCAGTTGATGGTGCCCGCGCACGAGCCGACGGGTCCTGGCGCCCGGTGGCGGTGCCCCTTCCGCCGCCGCGCGTACGACATTGACGGTGCGCGCGGCGTCGGACGCGGCCAGCAGCCGGCCGGGCGTGGTCTCCAGGGCGTCCGCGACCCGCTGGAGGGAACGCATGCTGGGGCGGGCGCGCTCGTTCTCCACCTGGCTGAGGAAGGGCACGGAGAGGCCGCTGCGCGCGGCGACCGCGGCGAGCGTGAGGTCCAGGGCACGGCGGCGCCTGCGCACAGCTGCGCCCACCCGAAGGGGTTCGGTCTCCTTCGGGTCCTTCGGGCCCATCGCGTCCATCGCGTCCATCGCGTCCTTCGCGTCCTTCGCGCCCTTCGCGTCCATCCGCCGGGCTCCCCTTCCCTGGTCCAGTCTCACCTTACGCAGCTTCCTGCCCGGGCTTCCCTGCAAGCCCCTCCCTGCAAGCCCCTCCCTGTGCGGGCCGGCCGGCACGCGGACCGGAAAGCCACAAGGGCTGCCCCGCCACTGGCGGGACCACCCCTTGTACACGCTGCGGGCTACTGCGGAGCCATCTTTTCCGCGATGCCCGGGTTCTGTTTCATCCGCGGCGATCCATCGCACGGGGGCTGCGCGGGGTGGCTGTCAGTGGGGTGCGGCATCATCGGGTCTGTGACGCGACGCCTGATGCTCCTCGACACCGCTTCCCTGTACTTTCGCGCCTATTTCGGGGTCCCGGATTCGGTCCGGGCCCCCGACGGCACCCCGGTCAACGCCGTGCGCGGGCTGCTCGACTTCATCGCGCGGCTGGTCCAGGACCACCGCCCGGACGACCTCGTGGCCTGCTGGGACAACGACTGGCGGCCGCACTGGCGGGTGGAGCTGATCCCCTCGTACAAGGCGCATCGCGTCGCCGTGGAGACGCCGACGGGTCCTGACGACGAGGAGATCCCGGACACCCTCGCCCCCCAGGTCCCGGTGATCATGGACGTGCTCGAGGCGCTCGGCATCGCGCGCGTCGGGGCCGACGGCTATGAGGCGGACGACGTCATCGGCACCCTCACCGGGCGTGCGACGGGCCCCGTCGACATCGTCACGGGCGACCGCGACCTGTTCCAGCTGGTCGACGACGCGCGCGAGCGGCGGGTGCTGTATCCGCTCAAGGGCGTCGGGACGCTCCAGGTGACGGACGAGGCGTGGCTGCGCGAGAAGTACGGCGTCGACGGCCCGGGGTACATCGACCTGGCGCTGCTGCGCGGCGACCCGAGCGACGGACTGCCGGGCGTGCCCGGGATCGGCGAGAAGACCGCAGCCAAGCTGCTGGACACCTTCGGCGATCTGGCCGGGATCATGGCAGCCGTCGACGACCGGACCGCGAAGCTGACGCCCTCCCAGCGCAAGCGGCTTGACGAGGCCAGGGACTATGTCGCGGTCGCGCCGAAGGTCGTACGGGTCGCGTCCGACGTACCGCTGCCGGACTTCGACCCCGCACTGCCCTCCGAGCCCCGCGATCCGGCGACGCTCGACGAGCTGGCCGCCCGGTGGGGGCTCGGCGGCGCCCTGACGCGGCTGCTGTCCACGCTTCAGCACTGAGGTGTTAACTTAGGCAAGCCTAAGCAGCGTACGAGCCCAGGGGAGACCGCCGTGGCAGAACGACCGGCCCGCAAGGCACCGAAGCCCTACGAGGCGCGCGTGGTGCGCACCGAGCGGATCACCCCGCACATGGTGCGTGTCGTCCTCGGCGGTGAGGGGCTGGCCGGATTCGCTCTCGACGGGTTCACCGATCACTACGTCAAGCTGCTGTTCGCGCCCGTGGGCGTGACGTATCCGGAGCCGTTCGACATCGAGCGGATCCGCGAGGAGTTCCCGCGCGATCAGTGGCCCGCCAACCGCACCTACACGGTCCGGAGCTGGGACCCCGCCCACCGCGAGCTCGCGGTCGACTTCGTTGTCCACGGCGACGAGGGTCTGGCGGGCCCGTGGGCGGCGCGGGCGCGCGTGGGCGACACGATCCGGATCCAGGGCCCTGGCGGCGGCTACGCCCCGGACCCGGCAGCCGACTGGCATCTGCTGGTGGGCGACGAGAGCGCGCTGCCCGCGATCGCCGCTTCGCTGGAGCGGATGCCGACAGGCGCACGTGTTCATGCCTTCGTCGAGGTCGCGGGCCCCGAGGAGGAGCAGAAGATCGTCACGCCGGACGGAGTGGAGATCAACTGGCTGCACCGCGGGGCGCGGCCGGTGGGCGAGGCGCTGGTGGCGGCGGTGAGCGCGCTGGACTTCCCCGAGGGCGACGTCTGCGCGTTCGTCCACGGCGAGGCGGCGTTCGTGAAGGAGCTGCGCCGCCATCTGCGGGTGGACCGCCAGATTCCGCGCGAGCGGCTGTCGATCTCGGGGTACTGGCGGCTGGGCCAGACGGACGAGGCGTGGCGCGCGGTCAAGCGCGAGTGGAACGAAGAGGTGGAGCGCGAACAGGAGAAGGCGGCCTGACGCCCGCTCACTCTCGGCCCCCGGCTGCGTGACGCGCCGGGGGCTTTCGCATGCGGCGGCGGGCTTTCGCGACACGGCCGGGGGCTTCGCGATGCGGCGGCAGGCTGTGGCGAGTCGGCCGGGGGCTTCGCGATGCGGACCACCGCAACTGTCCGCGGGGCGGGCGCCGATGCGGCTCCGCGCGCCTCACGTGCAACCATCTGCGGACCCGGACCAATCCGCCGCTCCATGGGCTCCGAATGCCTGGTGGAATCTGTCCGGACGACATGCCCGCACAGTGGAGGAAAGCCGCGTGAACCAAGCCGTACACATCGGCGGACCCGCTTCGGCGGGGCCCGATCTGCAGCAGCTGCTCGGCCTGGTGGCCCGAGGCGACCAGGAGGCTTTCTCCCGGGTGTACGACGCGGTCTGCGGTCCGGTCCTGGGGCTGGTGCGCGCCGTGCTGCGCGACCCGGCCCAGTCCGAGGAGGTGACGCAGGAGGTGCTGATCGAGGTGTGGCGTACCGCGGCGCGCTTCCAGCCGTCCCGCGGATCGGCCATGACCTGGATACTCACGCTCGCCCACCGACGCGCCGTGGACCGGGTCAGGTCGGCCCAGGCCGCGACCGACCGCGAGCGGCGGGCGGCGCTGCTGGAGCAGACCCCCGCCTACGACGAGGTCACCGAACAGGTCGAGGCCCGACTGGAG
This sequence comes from Streptomyces sp. NPDC002870, assembly GCF_042888505.1. Taxonomy (NCBI): domain Bacteria; kingdom Bacillati; phylum Actinomycetota; class Actinomycetes; order Kitasatosporales; family Streptomycetaceae; genus Streptomyces; species Streptomyces sp. NPDC002870. Next base: position 47,128 of record NZ_JBIAPW010000031.1, on the reverse strand, counting down.
CGTGAGCAGGTACGACGCTGTCTGCGCGGCCTGACCGAGCTGCAGCGGCAGTCGGTGACACTCGCCTACTACCGCGGGCTGGCCTACCGGGAAGTGGCCGAACTGCTCGCCGTGCCGCTCGGCACGGTCAAGACACGACTGCGCGACGGGCTCATCCGCCTGCGCGACTGCCTGGGGGTGAGCGCATGAACGCCGCTGATCTGCACACGCTGACCGGCGCGTATGTGCTGCACGCGCTGTCGCCCGACGAGCGCGCCGAGTTCGAACGGCACCTTCTGGTGTGTCCGGCCTGCGCTCAGGAGGTGCGCGAACTGGCCGCCACCGTCGGCAAGTTGGGACTCGCCGTGGCCGTGACCCCACCGCCTGCGCTCAAGCAGCACGTGCTGCGGCGGATCTCCGCCGAGCGCCAGGAGGCGCCGCGCGTCTCGCGGGCCCGCCGAGGTGCCACCCGCCGTGGCCGGGCGTTGTCGCGCTTCGTACTGGCGGCCTGTGTCGCAGCCGCCGCGGCCTTCGGAGGGGTCGCCGCCTGGCAGCACCAGGAGGCGCGGGACGCACGCCAGGACGCGCAGCGCTCGCAGCGGCAGGCGGAGGAGCTGGCTTCGGTGCTCGCCGCGCCCGACGCCAGGGTGAGCACCACGAAGCTGCCGGAGGGGGCGCGCGGAACGGTCGTCGTCTCGCACAGCAGGAACAAGGCGGCCTTCCTCACCTCCGGGCTGCCCAAGCCGCCGCAGGGCAAGGTCTACCAACTCTGGTTCGAGGACGGGGGAAAGATGCGTCCCGCCGGCCTGATGGACCCCGCCGTCACCGACAACGCCGTACTGATGGACGGACCGGTGGGTGCGGCCTCGGGCATGGGCCTGACCGTCGAGCCGGCCGGCGGCTCCCCCGAGCCGACCACCGATCCTCTCGCCCTGATGCGCTTCCCCACCTGATGCGCCGTTCCCCTGACGCGCTTCCCCACCCGATGTGCTTCCCCGCCTGATGCATTTCCCCGCCTGATGCACTTCCCCACCTCGAGGAAGGACGGCACATGAGCGTTGCGGTCATGCTCTTCACCTCCGATCTGCGAGTCCACGACCAGCCGGCGCTGCTCGCCGCCCTGCGCGGCGCCGATGCGGTGGTGCCGCTGTTCGTGCTCGACCGGGGCGTGCAACGAGCGGGCTTCGACGCGCCCAACCGCCGCGCCTTTCTCGCCGACTGCCTGGCCGCGCTGGACGCCGGGCTGCGCGAGCGCGGCGGCCGGCTGGTGATCCGTATCGGCGAAGTCACCGAGCAGGTCTGCCGGGTGGTCGCCGAGAGCGGGGCCCGCTCGGTGCATGTCGCGGGTGGCGTCAGCGCCTACGCCGTACGCAGGGAAGAGCGGCTGCGCGAGGCGCTGGAGGCGGTCCGGTGCTCCCTGCACGTCCATGACGGGGTGATCACCGCGCTGCCACCGGGGCGCGTGACACCCACGGGCCGGGACCACTTCGCGGTGTTCACGCCGTACTACCGCAGGTGGGAGGCGGCCGGGCCGCGGAAGCCAGTGGCCGCGCCGCGCACCGTTCCGGTCCCCGAGCTCGCGGGCCATCCGCTGCCGCGACGCACAGCGGTCGCCGGGGTGTCGCCCGAGCTCGCCAGGGGCGGCGAGCCGGAAGCCCGGCGGCGGCTCAGCGGCTGGCTCGCCGACGAGAGCGGCGGCATCGCGGCGTACGAGCGGCTCCACGACGATCTGCCGGGTGACGCGACCTCCCGGCTCTCGCCCCATCTCCACTTCGGGACGCTCTCCGCCGCCGAACTCGTCCAGCGGGCACGCGGCAAGGGCGGCCCGGGCGCGGACGCGTTCGTACGGCAGCTGGCCTGGCGGGACTTCCACTACCAGGTCCTCGCCGCCCGGCCCGACGCGGCTCACGCCGACTACCGTGCCCGCGGCGACCACTGGCGCAGGGACGAGAAGGAGATCGCCGCCTGGAAGGACGGCAGAACCGGCTGCCCGATCGTGGACGCGGCGATGCGCCAACTGCGGCACGAGGGGTGGATTCCTGGCCGCGCGCGGCTGCTGGCGGCGAGCTATCTCACCAAGACGCTGTATATCGACTGGCGCATCGGCGCCCGTCACTTCCTGGACCTTCTGGTGGACGGGGACATCGCCAGCAACCAGCTCAACTGGCAGTGGGCGGCGGGCACCGGGACCGACACCCGCCCCAATCGCGTCCTCAACCCGCTCGCGCAGGCGAAGCGGTTCGATCCGCGCGGGGACTACGTACGCTGCTGGGTCCCCGAGCTCGCGCAGCTGGCCGGGGCCGCCGTCCACGAGCCGTGGAAGCTCGACGGCATCGACCGGGCCAGGCTCGACTATCCGGACCCGCTGGTGGAAGTGTCGGAGGGGCGGGCGCGCTTCGAGCGGGCACGCGGCCTGGTCTGATCCGCTTCTGATCCGCGTCTGATCCGCGTCTGATCCGCGCGGCTCAGGAGGCCATCTCGTCCTTGGTCAGCAGCACTTGCTGCACATCCAGACAGCCCGCGCGGAAACCCGCCTCCGAGCCCGCGAGATGGAAGGTCCACATCCGGCGGAAGGTCTCGTCGAGGCCGAGAGCTTCGGCGTCGGCGGCGCGCTGGGTGAAGCGTTCACGCCACAGCCGCAGCGTCTCGGCGTAGTGGGGGCCGAAGGCGACCCGCTCGGCCGGCCGCAGCCCGGTGCGGCCGGTGACGATCCGCTCGATCACCTCAATCGATGGCAGCAGCCCGCCAGGGAAGATGTACTTCTGCGTCCAGGCGTACGTGGTCCGGGAGGCGGGCAGCCGGTCGTGCGGCATCGTGATCGTCTGGAGGGCGACCCGGCCGCCGGGCGCGAGCAGCCGGTCCAGCGTCATGAAGTACTGCGGCCAGTGCTCCTCGCCGACGGCCTCGATCATTTCCGCGCTGACGATCGCGTCGTAACGGCCGAGCACCTTGCGGAAGTCGCGCAGCAGGACGGTCACGCGGTGCTCGAGACCGGCCTCGCGGACGCGCCGCCGGGCCAGATCCTGCTGCTGGCGCGAGTGCGTGACGGTCAGCACGCGCGCGCCGCGCTGTGCCGCCCGGATCGCCAATTCGCCCCAGCCGGTGCCGATTTCGAGCAGCTGGGTGCCCGCCCCGACCCGTGCCAGGTCGAGCAGCCGGTCGATCTTGCGGTGCTGCGCGGCGGAGAGCAGATGCTGCTCTGCCGGGAAGCCGCGAAAGAGGGCGGAGGAGTACGTAAGGGTCTCGTCGAGGAAGAGCGCGAACAGTTCGTTGAGCAGGTCATTGGGCAGGCCGCAGGCGTGTTCGGCAGGCTGCCCGGCCGGTCCGGCTTCGAGAAGCCGCTGGAGCGGCCCGCGGACGAGAGTGCCGGCATGCTCGGCGAACACGGTCAGCACACCGACGAGGTCGTGGGCCTCCCACTCCCCCGCCATGTACGACTCGCCCAAGCCGACGAGGCCGCCGCAGCCGATGCGCCGGAAGAAGGCGCGCGGGTCGTGCACCACCATGAGCGGTCCACCCCGGCCGGTCGGGGAGCCACCGGCGAGGCGCACCCGCAGCGGCAGCCTGCCGACGGCATGGCGGACGTGCCGTTCGGCGGCGGCCGTCCGCATCCGGGAGGCTCGGGGCAGGGTGGCCACATCGGGCCACCTCCGGGCGTCGACGGACGCGATTCGCGCAGACACCGAGGACGCTGAGGACGCTGAGGACGCCGGAGACACGGACACGCTCACTTCACACCCTCCAGGGAAAGCTGACGGAGACGCAGTTGATTCGGTGCGACGGCGGCCCCGGATTGGTCGAGTGGGAGATCTTTCGGGCGTGAGGACTTGGGCCCTGTACGGACATGGCGTGTGACGCCGGTGAAACAGCTCGTCCCTAATTTCTGTCACCCGACGGGAAACAGCGACAGGGGGCTGCCATGACCGCCACCGCACCCACGGACGTAGGACCTGACCCTCCGGAGACCGGCCAGGGCGGCGACGCAGCCGCGCCGGTCGGCTTCGGCTACCGGCAGGAGCCGAACCGCAGCATGGGGCGGTACGCTCCTTCGCCGCCGGTTTCTCCTTCAACGCACTCACGGGTTAGGCGCGGCCGTTCTCACCCGGCCCGTTCCAGCCGTCGAGTGCCGCCGCCATGCGGTCGAGGTCGGCGAGGAGCTCGGCGAGACGCCGCTCCGGGACGGCGCCGGTCATGCGCTGGTCGATGGCGTAGACGGCGGAGCGTGCCTCCGCGAGGCGACGGTGGCCCTCCTCGGTGAGGTGGGCGGGCAGAGCGCGACCGCGGTCGGTGGTGGCCGGCCGCGTGATGAGGCCGGCCTCCTGCAGCCCGCGAAGGACGACGTTCATGGACTGCCGCGTGACGAAGGTGCCGCGGGCCAGCTCGGCATTGGACAGGCCGGGGCGCTGGTCGAGGAGTTCGAGGCAGGCGTACTGCGGCACCGTCAGGCCGTACTCACGCAGTGCTCTGTCCAGCGCGCTGCGCAGGGTCGCGGCGGTGCGCTTGAGGCGGTACCCCAGGCGCTCGGTCACGTCGGCGGCCGGGGCCTGGCTGGAGGGAGTCCCATCATGCATGTCAGGAGTTTGACATGCATGCGAGGCGTCGTCTAGCTTCTCCTATGTCAAAGTCCTGACATGCACCACGATCGAGGAGTACTTATGACTGTCACCGTCAGCGGGCCGGACTTCATCGCTCTGCAGGTGCGCGACATCGAAACGGCTGCCGCCTTCTACGAGAAGCATCTCGGTCTGCGCCGGGCGCCTGCCTCGCCGCCCGGCGCCGTGGTGTTCGCCACCGAGCCGGTTCCGTTCGCCGTCCGCGAGCCGCTGCCGGGAGTGGATCTCGACGCCGTCGAGCGGCCCGGCCTAGGGATCGCCCTGTGGTTTCGGACCACTGACGCGCAGGCTCTGCACGACAGGCTCCACGCCGCCGGGATCCACATCGTCAAGGCACCCGAGGATGGTCCGTTCGGCAGGATGTTCACGTTCGTCGGCCCTGGGGGCTACGCCATCACTACGCATGAAGACTGACCATGACCGCCATCGTCATCACGCCGCACGGGCCGTTCTCACTTGCGGCGGGCGTGCGGTTCCTGGAGGGCTTTACACCCGCCGGGCACCGCGACGCCTCAGACGGCAGGGTGCTGCGCCTGGCCTTTCCCGCCGACGACGGCCACTCGACGGTGAGCGCGGAGGTACGGCAGGCGCAGCGCTCGGAGGGCACCGTACAGGCGAATGTCACCGTGCACACCGGGACCCCGGGCAAGGACGGGATGGGCAGGGCAGCTGCGGAATCGGATGGCATGAGCGCGGTGCGGGCGCAACTGGCCCGCATCCTCTCGCTCGACGTCGACGGCAGCGGGTTCCCACGGCTCGCCGAGGACGATCCCGTCGTGGCCGAGCTCATCGCGGCGTACCCGGGATTGCGGCCGGTGTGTTTTTTCTCGCCGTACGAGGCCGCGGCCTGGGCGGTCATCGGCCACCGCATCCGGATGGTCCAGGCCGCCGCGATCAAGGCCCGCATCGCCGAGCACCATGGACAGCGCGTCACCGTCGCCGGGGAGTCGCTGCACGCCTTCCCCACCCCGCTGGTCCTGCGCGGACTCAGCCGTGTTCCGGGCCTGCCCGAGACGAAGGTCGAACGGCTGCGTGTCCTCGCCGACGCGGCTCTCGCCGGTGATCTCGACGCCGCCCGGCTGCGCGCGATGCCGGTGGAAGACGCCATCGCTCATCTGCGGACCCTGCCCGGCATCGGCCCCTTCTCGGCGGAGCTCATCCTCATCCGCGGCACCGGACACCCCGACGTCTTCCCCCGCCATGAACGCCGGCTTCACGCTTCGATGGCCGAGGCCTACGGCCTCGGCTATCCTGACGCCTCCGATGTGCGCCGGCTCGCCGAGATCGGCGATCACTGGGCGCCGTACCGCAGTTGGGTCGCGCTCCTGCTGCGCACCCGCCGTGAGGAGAAGGCCGGGCCGGCGGCCCGCGGTCGCTCGGTGCGGTAGTGCCCGCGGCGGTCAAGTGCGCCGGCACCGCAACCGCCACGGCGATGCGGCAAGCGGCTCGACAGGTCGCCGTGTGGTTCGTTGGACTGGATCCGGGGACGGCAGGCTCGTTGGTCGACCCGGTGATCCCTTGATCGGCTCTTTACACCGGCTCGATGCGCCGCATGGATCGAGTGATCGGCACGGTCGTAGCTCAGCGGTCGGCGACGCACTGGTCATGCCGAGGCTCGGTCGGGTCGGTCCGGTCCTCGATCACCTGGGAAACAACGACTGGAGATGCGCAGCTAGGCATTCGACGGCCGACTTCGCCGGCGGGGCGTGCGGTAGCTCTCCTTGGTCTTCAACTCGCCGACGCAGTGGGGACCTTTGACGGACCTGCCAGCGCCTCCCCTTGCTGTTATCGACAATCGCCACATTCCCGTGCTCCCACTACATGCGTAAGGCCCCAGCATCTGCCCGGGGCCTCGTGTTGTCCGTCCAGCCGCGCTCACAGTGGCCGGGGCGGCAAGTTCTGCAGATGGTCGAGCAGCGCGTTCACCGAACGGGCGAGACGCTGCGCGTGCGCGATGCCAGCGGGCAGCCCGGCACCGGGAGTGAGGTCCAGCCGGGTGCGAGCCTCGGCGACTCCAGCCAAGGCGCATGCCCGAGGGATGTCGTCCAGGGAGCGCCCGGCTGTCACCTTCTCCACCTCCGGGATCAGCAGCATGAGGTGACCGCGCAGCTGGAGCGTCCATATCTCCAGCTCGTCATGAGACGGCAGTTCAGAGTCGGACCCGAGCAGCCGGGATACGAGTTCACGCATGGTCGGGCTGTCGACGGGCAGGGCGCCGGTCATTGGTTCCTCCTCCCCTTCCTGTGTGCGCCGTGGTTGCGGATCTCCACATTGCAATCAGCGGCACGGGAGTAGTCGCCTGCGGCTACGGCCTCAGCACGCTGTCTGACAAGGGCTGCGCAGACGCCGCACGCGGCCCCCGGAACAGGCTGCTCAGGTGGGGGCGCAAGGTATGCGGGCTTGTCCATGGTGGTCCGTGGGCTGCTCATGGGTGGAGCGTGCATCGCCCTCGCGGACGTATCTCCCCCCGAACCAGGGACGTTTGAGCCATAGGTCGCTACGGTCAGAGAACGGCCCAAACGTCCCGGGGAGATGCCTTGAACGCGGCATTACGATCAGCTATGGAGTCGGCGGGTCTGACCCCTCGGCAACTCTCGCCCTGCGCGTAGGCGTGACGGGCAAGACCGTCGAGCGGTGGCTGGCCGACGCCGGACTGACACCGCATGCACGAAACCGCGAGGACGCCTGCCGGGCGTTGGAGTGGACGAGGAAATGCTCTGGACGACGGCGGTCACGGACCGCATCAAGACCGGCAACGATCGCGAGCTGATCCGCTCGTACCCGTACCGCTCGGCCTGCCCGTCCACGGTGTGGGGCGAGCTGGTTGGCGACGCCACGGAAGAGATCTTCCTGAGCGGATACACGAACTATTTCTTCTGGACGTCCATCCCGGCGTTCGCCGACATGCTGCGCCGCAAGACCGAGTCAGGATGTCGCGTGCGCTTCCTGCTCGGGGACCCCGAAGGCGAAGTGACACGTCAGCGGGAAGCCATCGAAGACGTTGCCCTGACGGTCTCCACACGCATCCGCATGACGCTTGAGGCACTTGGCCGCCTCGGCCCGCTGGAGGGGCTTGAGGCACGCTTCAGCGCCTCGGACGACGCCGTCAACCACGTGTCCCTGTCGGTCTTCCGCTTCGATGATCAGGCCATGGTCACCCCGCACCTGGCACGGCTGGTCGGCCACGACTCCCCGCTGCTGCACCTGCGCCGTCACGGAGACGGCGGCATGTTCGACCGCTTCGCGGAGCATGCCGAGGAGCTGTGGAGCCGAGGCTTACCGGTGGCCGACTGACAGTGATGAGCAGAGGCCGCGGACAACCGTCCAAGGGTTCTCTGTCCAGGGCCTCTCTTAGGATCAAGCCCCAGGCGCTTCGCTGTCGGTGTCACCCCAAGCTGCGCCACTGTTCGAACGGTTCGGGTGAGAAGGGATATGACTTGGGCGGCGACGCGTGGTGGCAGACAGGCCCACATCAGCATGATCTGACGGCGGCGTTCCGGCAGGCATCGGGAGCTGGCGAAGGACAACCACGGTTTTGAGGGCCGGACCATAGAAGAGTTGTGGCAGGACGAGGAGTGGAAGGAGTACATCCTCACCGGCGGCACCGGCACGGTGCTGGACCTCGTCCACATTGTGGATCCCACAGATACCGAATGGGGTCCCTTCATGCGGCCGTTGACCGATCGTGAGGTGCTGGGGTGGGCTCCCAGCGGCCGGCCAAACTACGCCGAGTGGGTCGATGCCCTGGAAACCGAGCGACTGCCCTACCCCGGACGCGCCTGCGGGAATTGCACGGTGCTCTACCGCGACGGTGAGCCCACGGAGATTGGCTACTGGGGGTCACCGCAGATTAGAGCAGCAGTGTCGGATCAGCGTGCGGAGCACAGGAAGATGCCTGCGAGGTGCAGACCGGCCAGGGCGACGGGCACCCCGGCTTTGACGTACGTCCTGTTGCCGCTCAGGCGGCCGCCTTACTCTCTGGGCGGCCTGCCTGCTGGCCGACGCCGATCTCGCCGCCATGGCAGCGGCCTACCTAACGGCGGTCTTGGCGTCGGACTCCTTCTCCTCGGCCGACTTCTCTGGCGCGGGCCGCAGCAGTTTCGGACGGCTTGTCGCTGTTGTCGCCTCCGCGGCCGACTGCGATGCCGATGACGGCGCCTTCCGTGACCGTGACGACCGGGACCCGGAGGACTGGGGCCGGGCCGACTGGCGGCAGAAGATCGCGTCCTGGATGTTCTGGCAGGCCCGCGACAAGCACCAGGAGGCGGCCCTACGAAGAGTGGGACGACAGCTGGAAACGCATCGGCGCCAGCGGGCTGCCCGGCGAGCTGACCTGGGACGAATTCGTCGCGGCGCGCAGCGGAAAACGGCTGCGGGAGAACATCGCCAACACCCGGCCGCTGGAGCTGATCACCGTCTCCGGCGGCAGTCTGTTCCTGCCGAGGGCCTTCGCCGAACTCCTGGACCGCTGGGAGCAGGTGGAGGAGGACCTGGTCGCCCGGGCCCGGATCTGTAAAGGCTGTGCTGCTCAGGGCCCGCGCTGGGGTGGCTGGCGTACGCAGAGCCCGCTCGGCTACGTCACCCTGTGCCCGCTGTGCTCGGGAGCCGCCTTCCAGCAGTACACCGGTCACCTGCGCGGCGTGCTGTACGACTCGCCCCGCGTGCGCGGCACCCGCGCCGACAACTACCTGTGCCGCCTGTGCGCCGAGACCCGGGCGGCGGCCTGGGACCACTGCCACGACCATGGCTTTCTGCGCGGGCCTCTGTGCGGCAGCTACAACACCTTCGAGGGTAAGAGCTCCCCGCGCAGCTTCCTGGTGCGGCAGGAGGGTGCCGTGCTGCACCTACTGGAGTGCCGCGGCTGCCTGGAACGGCGCACCCTGCCCCGCCGGTACCACGTCGGCATCACCCAGAAGCATCTGGAGGCGGCCGAGCGCCACCGCCACCGCGACCGCCGATGCCGACGCCAGACGTGGATCAGGCACGTGGAACTCGCCCACGGCGCACGCCACTTCGAGCTGGAATGCTGGTGGCACAGAGAGATGTGGACGAAGGACGTCACGATCCCCGAGACCGTGGCGCTCGTACGGGGCTTCGTCGATCAGGCGCTCACCGCCTCGCAGCCGGACGTCGTGGTGCCGGCCGCGCGTGCCGCGTCGGACACGACGTCCCCCGCGTGAAGATCCAGCCCTAGGTTGGTGTCCGCGGTCAGGGGCAGGAGCCGTGTCTTGTTGGGGCGGGCGAGGGCGCCGAACACCTCGTCAAGTCGCGGGTTGCGGATGAGGAGCGGCCCGATCAGGTGGCCTTGGTAGGTAAGGCTGATGTAGTGGTGGAGCCGGGGCAGTTGGGCGATGACTAAGCGGTCTCGGTGAAGTCAACTCCCTGTTGGGGTAGGAGCCTTGGCGGGAAGTGGTGATGATGCCGAAGATCCTGACAGTGGAGTTGACGTCCGAGCAGCAGGCCGAGGTGCGCCGACGGCTGGCCGGGCGTGATCTGTCGTGTAACGAGCGGCGGCGGTTGGAGTGCATCCGGATGTTGGCCGGGGCTTGACCGTGTCACAGGTCGCCGACCTGCTGGAATGCAACCCGGTCACGGTCCGCGATGCGGTGCACCGTTTCACCGGCGGCGGGTTCGACGCCCTGGCCGATGCCCCGCGTCCGGGACGGCCCGCCCAGATCACCGACGACGATCTGAAGGCGCTGGGCGTGTTACTGGATGCCTCGGCCGAGGCAGGGGTGACCTGGACAGCCCCGAGCTGTGCGACTGGCTGGCCATGGAGCGAGACGTGCGCGTATCGGCGGCGTGGCTGACCGAGCTGCTGCACCGCGAGGGATTTCGGTGGAAACGCACCCGCGACAGCCTCCGGCACAAGGCCGACCCCGTCCTTCAGCAGGCCGCCCGGGACCAGCTGGAGGACTTGCGGATTTACGGATGGAGGCCGACGCGGGCACGCGCGATGTGATCTTCCTCGACGAGTCCGGCTTCGCGCCCACCATGCCCACCGGCTACACCTGGTCACGGATAGGGCAGCGCGCAGTGGTGGCGCGCGAGGACACCCGCGACCGGCGGGTCAACGTGCTCGGTGCGCTGGTCGTGGGCGCCGATCCTGAACTGCTGTGGGAGCACACCCCCGGCAAGATCAACGCGGCCGGGCTGCTGGAGTTCGTCTGCTCACGCCTGGCCGGCCTGCCCGGCGGAGCCGGCGCCTTGTCCCTGGCCGCGGACGGTGTCGGCGCCCGACTGCCCGTTTGGCGGCGGCCCCGGCGGTGCACAGTGGTACTGGACAACGCCTCCGCGCACATCGACAAAGTGTTCAAGGGCCGCCGCGAGCAACTGGCGAAGATCGGGGTGGAGCTGTTCTACCTGCCTCCCCGCAGCCCCGAGCTCAACGACATCGAGCACGTCTGGCGCTCGGCCAAGTACGAGGACTATCCCGACCGTGCCCACACCAGCATCGAAGCGATCGGTACCGCAGTAGACCGGGCGCTGACCCGCCAACGAACCCGTATCCGAGGACAGCAGCGGACTTCACCGAGCCGCTTAGCCCAACAACCGGTTCCTGACCGCGGCGAGGACTTCCGTGCGGCTGCGCGGGCCGTTGTCGGCTGCAATGAGGTGGTCGCCGATGCGCAGTGAGAAGGTGATCAGGCAGCGGGCCTCGACATCGCCCTCGTCGGGACAGAAGGCCCCGTAGAGCTCGCGCAGATAGTCCATGCGCCGGTTGTCGGCCCGGCGGAGGCAACGCGCGACGCCTTCGTCGCGCCGGGCCCAGTCGCGGATCGCGAGCTCGACCCCGGCGCTGGTCACGGGCGTCTCGCCCGACCCCACGAAGTCGAAGAGACGCCCAAGCCGCTCGCGGGCGTTGCCCCCGTCGTTCTCGATCCGCTCGATGACATCCTCGGTGACCCCGCGCTCCCAGGTGCCGAGCATCTCCTCCAGCAGGGCGGCGCGGTTGCGGAAGTAGCCGTAGAAACCGCCCTTGCTGACGCCGAGCGCCTGGGCGAGGACCTCGACCCGGACAGCCTCGGGGCCGCCGGCGGCGAGCGCCCGCAGCCCCTCCTCGATCCACTTGTCCCGCGGCGTACGGATCGCGCCCATGCCGTGTCTCCCCTCACATGCCCCGGCCAAGTATACGGAGCCGTATGGATGGGTCTATGCTCGCTCTATACGCCACCGTATAGACAGGGGTCTGCCATGAGCGATCTGCGCCTTCCCTCAACCGACCACGTGTCCCGCCCCTGGCGGATCCACGAGATCGCCGGAGACTTCCGGCTCGAGGATCTGTGGGCGCTGCCGACGCCGGGCGGCCCGGACGACCTGCACCTCCTGGTCCAGCAGATGGCGGACGGCAAGGACGGTCCGGACGGCGGCAACCCCGTGGGCCGCTTCCTTTTCGCGGTGCGCTGGAAGCTCGGCGCGCTGCTCGGCTGGGACAAGCCGGACTCGGGCGTCGGCGGCCGGGTGGCGACGCTGCGCGACCGGCTGCCGGACGACCTGCGCGAGGGGCCGCGGGGGCCCGACCTCAGCGCGGCGCCCTTCACATCGGTCTTCCAGACACACGACGAGTGGGCCGCCGAGTACGCCAACAAGACCATGCACGGGGTGATGCACATCGGCTGGGTCTCCGACGGGAACGGCGGCTACCGCGGCCAGATGGCCGTCCTGGTGAAGCCCAACGGCCGCCTCGGCTCCCTGTACATGCTCGGCATCAAACCTTTCCGGTACCTGGGGGTGTACCCGGCCCTGATGCGATCGATCGGCCGGGAGTGGCGAGAGAACACGGCGCGCCGAACGGCACGCTGACGTCTCCCCTCCCCGTAACCCAGGCTCCGCCCAAGCCCCCGCTCCTCAAACACCGGCGGGGGCTTGAGCGAAGGCACAAGGGATCGTGGTGGAGCTGTTCTACCCGCCACACCGCAGCCCAGTCTCGAAGCGATCGGGACCGCCATGGACCAGGCGCTGACCCGCCAACCGACCCGCATCCAAGGATCAGCAGCGAACTTCACCAAAACCGCTTAGCGGGTCGACACGGCCGTGCCATTCCTTTGCCACCATGCCGGTGGCTTCCCCGGAGCCGGCGCAGGAGGAGAGCGCGATGCGTTCTGCAGCAGCGAGGTTCGTACGTCTGTCGGTACGCGTTGCAGGAGCTGTGTCATGGCGTACAGGCGGAGCCAGGCGCCGAGTGGGCACCGGCTCCGCCGGGGACAGGCACGCGTCAACATGACCTGTCGAAGTCCCCGCACACAGCGTGGTTTTGCGGCCAGTAGCGGTCAGGGACCCTCCTGCCAGCCAAGCGTCCGGCAGAAGGTACAGCCGCAGCATCGCCTCAAAGACGTACTCAGGCAACCCGGACTGGAACGCCTGTGAGACAGATCTCCGGCGCCGCGACCCAGCTGCAGCGGACACGGCCGAGGTGAGAGGCGCAGAGGCCCAGCAGGCCGGACGTCAGGGGACGACCCTCCCCGATGGGACGTCTGGAACACCGGCGAACCAGAAAGCGCGCATACCGCGCATTGCGTGCCGGTCGGGCGCGCGGTGCGGTGCCGTCGGTGGCATGCTTCATGCGCACCGAGCCGCACCGGCAGCGTCAACTGCCCGCGGTCTTGGGGACTTTGCGGCCAGTAGCGGACGGCCGTCACCACAGCCGTGACGACCCAGGACTCAGGAGACCCCTCATGCCCACGAACAGCAGCACACCCCTGCCCGGCCCCGGACCTGCCAACGAGACTACGTCACGGACCGGACGCAGCGGGCCCGACTCCGCGTAGGTCGCCGGGCTCGTCGCCTTCCCCCTCATGGGCAGCGGCCTGTGCTGGACGGGCATGGCCGTGGCGGACGTCTTCGTCCTGCTCGGCGGCTGCGGAGCCATCGGCGCGGCCACCTTCACCGCGGCCGGCGGCGGACGGCGGCTCGCGGGCGCCCTCGCAGAAGCCCTCCTGCGCACCGCTGCGGGCAAGTAGGAACCCGGCATGCGAAGTTCGATCACCGACCGCCGGCGCCCATGGCGCGCGCCCCGGCACGCCGCGCTCGCCGACTTCCTGGCCGCCCTGAGAGACCGGGCCGCACTGACCTTCGAGGAACTCGCCAACCGCACCAGGCAGTACGGGCCAGGCCGGTCGAAGGCCACACTCCAGCGGGCGGAGAGCATCACCGGCACCGTCCCCAAGGAAGCCACCGTCACCGCATTCGTCTGCGGGTGCGCAGGAACCGAAGCCCAACTGCACGAAGCACTGCGGCGGTGGCGCAGCGCCCGGGCCGAAGAACGCGGGATCCTGCCCGGCCTACGCGCTGCCAGCGTGCTGCGGTGTGGGGATGAGCCTCTGGAAGACGACGCGGGGCAGCGCCAGAGGCGAGCCCAGGGTGAGGAACAGTTCCGGCTGCAGTTCCGGGTGGGCGTGCAGGGCTTCGTAGGCGACTACGGAGCCCAGCGAATGCGCGATGACGATGCGCGGCTGGTGCCGGGCGATCCGCGCGGCCACTTCTTCACGTGCCGCCATACGTTCCGGGGCGTCCTCGGCCCGCAGGTAGACAGCGACTTCGCTGAAAAGCAGCCGGATGAAGACCCGCAGCGGTCCTTCAGCGAGGTCGAACCTGCGGGCAACCCAGGAGGACAGCGCCCGCAGCGGTACCGTGGCGTGGCCCTGCGACACCGCCTCGGGAACTCCCGGCTCCCGCGCCCAGGCCGCGAGCATCTCCTGCGCCAGCGGATCGTCCAGGCGGTCGGGATCTCCCGCGCCATGAGCCACCGGACCGGTGACCAGTTTGTCCGCGTAGTACGCGAGGTCGACAGCGATTCGGTCCGGGGCGATACCGAGACCGCTGATCAGGTGCCGGGTCCAGAGGGCAGCTTTAAGCAGGCGCAGCTCTTCCAGACGGGTTTCGTGGATGTCGTCGCCGAAGTGGTTGCCTACACCGTGTACGGCGACGATCCGGACCGGAAGAGTATCGGGGCTGGTCAATGAAGCCTCCCTGCCAGGGGTTTGAGGCTGAGGGCGACGACCTCGTGGCCGACACCGAGTACGACGGTGCCGTCAGGGGCGATGGCTGCGGCCAATGCTGCGTCAGGGAGGTGAAAATTGGTGCGGCAGGACCCGGTGGTCAGGTCCCACCCCCGCACCGACCCGTCGTCGCTGCCGGTGATCGCGTGCGGGCGGCCCTCCAGCTCCGCCACCGCCACCGCAGAGACCCCCTCGACGTGGCCGAGCCGGGTGCGGAACTCGATTCGGAACTCGATGCCGGTGGTCAGATCCCATACCCCCTCCGACCGGTCGTTGCTGCCGGTGATCGCGTGGGGACGGCCCTCCAGCTCCGCCACCGCCACCGCCACCGCAGTGACCCAACTGGTGTGGCCGGTCCGCCGATGAGTCTCGATGCCCGTCGACAAACCCCACACCCGTACCGCCCCGTTGTCGCTGCCGGTGACCACGTGAAGGAGGCCCTCAATCTCCGCCATCACCACGGCAGTGATCCCCTCGGAGTGGCCGAAAAGGATGAGGGGCTCGCTGCTGGTGGTCAGGTCCCATCCCCGCATGAACCCGTCTTGGCTGCCGGTGATCGCGTGGGGGCGGCCCTCCAGCTCCGCCACCGCCACCGCAGTGACCCTGCCGGGGTGGCCGGTCAGCCGACGAGTCTGGGTGCCGGTGGTCAGAGCGTGCTTCGCCGTCAAGGAGCGCATGCAGCTGCCGATGGGGGAGCGGACCGCCGTCGGCGGTGGTGGTGAAGGCCGTCGCCGCGTGCGCCAGGACGCTTTCTGGCATGCCCCGGCCCTGGGCGAAGGCCAGCGCGGTCAACACTGGGCCCAGGAGGGGCTGGCCGGTGTGGCGTTGCAGGTCGAGTTCCAGCAGTACGGGCAGGCTGCGTGGCACGGCCTGGCCCAGGGCTGCTGCCTCTTCAGGGGCACTGCGGGGTTTCTCGGTGGCCAGGAGGTAGTGGACGTAGAGTCCCGCAGTGAGGAACTCGCCCCACTCGAGAGCATCGTCGGCGTCGGCCAAACCGCCATGGCGGCCCTGTTCGGTGAGCCGTGCGGCGATGGCCTGCGCGAGTGCGTCGCGGGCAGCTCGCCTGGCGCCGTCGGCATATGGGCAGCCTTCGGTCGTCAAGAGCCGCTTGACGTACGTGGTGAGGCTCCGGCAGACGGATTCCGGCTCGGCTGCGCTGAGGTCCGTGCAGGCGCCCTGGTCGCGGGCGACGGCCAGGAGGCTGCGGGACCGCAGATCATCGCGTGTGCCGACCAGCAGACGCAGCCGGTTTCCCGGAGCCTGTGCCCGCTGCGAGAGTGGCAACAGAACAGTCGCGGAGCGAACCAGCCGGCGCCGTCGAGCGCCCCGGGCGGCAGGTCGGCGGCAAGCGCGGCACGCCACATGACGGTCACCGCAGCGATCTCCGACTCGGTAGCGGGCTTACCGGCCCGGCGCCTGCCGGAACTGAGCATGCGCCAGGCCATCGCCGCGGCGCTCCAGCTGTGCGCGGCGTGGCTGGCCGACCACGTTGAGACCGTCGCGGCCTGCATGACGGGTCCGGCCACGCATCGCGCCGTCTGTGCGGGCCCGGTGGACGGCGTACTCCAGCAGGCAGCCCAGCGCGCGGGCAGGCGCCTACCACGGCGGCCACCGCCGCCTGGCTTCCGGAGACGGTGAGGGCCCCCGGCGGCGCGGCCGGTCCAGGCGGCAGGGCCCCGGGAGCGCGGGGGCGGTGCCGTCGGTCGGGGCGGAGCAGGCGTCGACCGCGTCCAGCAGGTTGCCCGCCGCGGACCTCAGCCCCACCATGACCGGCGCTCCGGGCAGGCTCAGCAGTGCATCGGCCGCGCCCCGCAGACACGACTCGGCGACTTCGTCGGGCCGTTCAAGCCCGGCGCCGGCCAGGATCCGGTGTGCATCTCGCAGCAGGCCTAGCGCGCGGGCGCCGGCCTCGCCCTGGGTCAGCAGCGCACCAGCAAGGACCTCGTCGACCACGGGCACGTCCACACCGGGCTCCGGCATCTCGTCACTCACCCGGCACACCGTAGACGCGCACCATCTCTGCTCGGGGCGCTTCTCCGCACACCAGGCCGCATGGGTATGCATGCCGCGGCTACGCCGCGGCCGGGGTGGAGGGTGCTGGAGCCGTGAACCGCGGTCTGTACCGCGGGGCGGGCCCCCGTGCAGCCCGGACTGCCTCAACGCCCGCCGGGCAGACCGCCGTCGGTTCCGCGGTTATCTGGAGCTCGGAGGTGTCCATCCACGTCAGGTCACTGGCCGAGGTGCAGGCATGTAAGTCACGTGCCTCGACATCGACCAGGCGCCGGCCGAGCTACGGCGCCCGGGTGCCCAGGCGTGCAAGAGGTGCGGGGCTGCCGAAGCGCTGACGCCGCTGGTGTGGGCTCGGAGGTTCCGTACCTCCGAGCCCTCAGCAGCTAGCGGCGGATGACCACGGTCACACTGACACCGCCGGCGCAGACGGCACCGCCGATGACCCCGACGGCGGCGGCCTCCGTCGTGTGACCCGTGAGCGCCCCCGCCCCGGACACGGCAGCAGTCCTGACACAGAAACAGGCAACAGACGCCGGGCCGGCCGTAGGCCGCTGGGGCTGCCCCCTGCCGCGGACAGCGGGACGGTGAGCGCCAGGCCCCTGACAGCGCCCGCGAGACAAAGTGCGGAGCAGCTAGCTTGGATCTGAAGCGGGCCGGCCGTTGGCCGGCTGGGGCTGCCCCCAGCCTGGGCCAGCGGGACGGTGAGCGGCCGGCCCCTGACGGGGCCGGGAGACAAAGTGCGGGCGCAGCAGACCGGGGGCCGGCCGCTGGCCCCGGCAGGGGGCTGCCCCCTGCCGGGGCCAGCGGGACGGTGAGGACCGGGCCCCTGACGGCGCCCGCGAGACAAAGTGCGGGCCGGGCCCGTTGGGCCCCCTGGATGAGTGGCAGCCAAGGCGATGCGCGTCCCGGCAATGCCCCAGGCCGTTGAGCAGACCGATATCGCTCTTGTCCCTCACGTCGACCAGCAGGACGCGGCCGCGATGGAGACGGCGCAGCGCGCCTGCCGGCGCCAGCCGCAGCGCACTCCAACCACCCCGTCCAGGCCCGTCGAACACGGCCGCGCCCGACCACGCCAGAGCGCGTAGCAATTGCGCACGCCCGGCGACACGACACAACGCGATGCGGCGTGTCTACCGGGGCACCGGTCACGGAGGCGCGCACCCAACCACCGGCCGGCCCCTGCCACCACGGCACGCCGCCCGGCCCCGAAAAGACACTGCTCACCGGGGGGTTGCGCCGCTAACGCACGCATCCCCCACACTCGCCCCCCTCTACAACCCCGCAGCCCTCAGCACCGCACCGCTACCCGCCAGGCGGCCCCGGGTGCTGCTCATCGACGAGCTCGACAAGAGCGACATCAACCTGCCCAACGACCTGCTGAACGCGACGGACGAGGGCGAGTTCGCGCTGCCTGAGCTGGAGTGCACGGCCGGCCGGTGCAGGTCACCACCACCCACCGCAGACGCCAGAAAACCCGCAGCTCATTGCCGACGCCCCAAAACGCCCTGCTCAGCAGCAGGTTGCGCAGCTAGCCACCGGCCGGTGTAAGCCACCACAACCCGCCGCCCCGACCCAAAAAGCCCAGCTCGACAGCAGGTTGCGGAGCTAACCCATGCCTCCCCCACAGTCGCCCCGCTCTACGACAACCCCACCCGCCCCGCTGCAGAGCGGTCCACAACCCAGACCCGTGGAGCGCGACCGCTCTACCCGCCCGTGCATTCCGCACACCACCCCGAAGGAAGCTCCAATGCCCCTGCTGTTCACCCTCGTACTCGCCGCCATCGTCGTCATCGTGACCCTCCTCCTCGCCCTCAACCTCGGCGCACTCGTCCACTCGCGCCCCACCCTCACCGGACCACTCCACGCCGCACTCGGCGCAATCACCCTGATGATCACCCTCATCGCCATGCTCGCCACCACCACCCGCTGTCACTGCGACGACCACCGAACCCCGTTGCGCTGTAGCGCCGTTCCCACAGCGATACAGCACAACGGGCGCCCCGCCAGCGGAAGTACCGCCGACGACCACACGCCCGCCACCGCGCGGTCCGTGCCGCGGCCACACAGGCGGGACCGCAGGCCCGCCAGCACCGGCTACCACGGCACGGCGGGGGTGCCGCTCCCCCCACCGGCGGGGCGGGAGGACTCTCCCGCCCCGCGGAGCTGGCTACTTCGCCGCGGCGTCGAACCGTACTGGCATCAGGAGGTGCCTGTAGCCGTCATCGGCCATGTCGGCCCCCTCCGTGAGCAGCACGGGCTTGGTGGTCTGCCCGTCCTTCATCTCGCGGATGTGCAGGGTGATGCTGTCGCCGGTGAACGTGCCGAGCGCGTCCAGGAGGAAGGCCGGGTTGAGGGCGAGCAGGTTGCCCTGCAGGGTGTCGGCGCTTCCGTGGGTTGCAGTTGGCCGCACACCCGTTGGGCTTCAGGTCTGCCTGACCGTTATCCATCAACGTCCGGACAAGGAGTGCCACAGCAGCGAATCGAACCACCGGCAGATCCTGGAGGCTTCAAACTAGTCTCATGTCTGCGCTGTGGAGCTTGCTTGCTGCCCCCGCCGGGGCCGTCGCGACTACGCTGATCGGTGTCTTTGCGGGAAGTGCGGTCAGCAGGAGGGCGCAAGACCGACATTGGGACCGGGAGCAGTTGGCGGCAGCGTGCGCACGTGTACTTCGCGAATCATCAGGGTTGCTCGTGAGCCTCAGCGACGCGGAATTGGCTCGCCCTAGCTCCCTCCCTCAAGGCGTCGTCCACCCGACCACCATTGACTGGCGGCCATGGAATGAGGCCCTGAGCATGGTGAACCTTGTCGCTGACAAGGACATCGCAGAAGCCGCTCACATCCTTGATGAGCAGATATGGCGTGTTCACACCAAGATCAGACACGGTCTGACCCCCGAGGAGAACTGGTTCAGTCTGCGTTCACGCGTGGAGTCAGCGCGGAACAGCTTCATCGTCACCGCGCGCCGCCGACTCTCGCCCGCCGGAGGACCGCTTCAGCGTTTCTCCGGGCGACCTCCAAACGAAGGGCAGTCAATGAAAGCCTGAGCACCAGAGTGGCCAACTGAAATGCGCAGTGGCCAAGTAGCACGCTCAGTCACATGCTCGACACGGGGCAGGGCTGACTCGGTCCGATGCCCCGGGCGGCGGCCGAGTGCCTCGCGGCGCCGCCAGCGGCGGGGGAGGCGCCGCGGTTCGCCGCCTTCGTCGAGGCTGTCACCATGTCGGAATGAGCTCCGCCGATAACCGGCGGGACGGCATTCTCCTGCCGTCCCGTCCGCCGTCGTCTGGGCTCTACCTCGGTGTACCCGGCCCCGAGACGGGGGTCTGACACGCGGCTCCGGTTGTTCGAGTCACTACCGCTTCCACGCAGGGAGCCGGCGGCGGCGCGGTGGAGTTCTCCTCCTGCGCCCCCATAAGCAGGATCAGTAGTGTGGCGACGACCGCGCCAACGGTGATGGGGCCAGCCAAGTCCTTCCACTTGTACGCGGCGTACGCCGCAAGAAAACCGACCAGGAGCAGGACAATGCCCTGGAGGCTGATAAACGCGCTGTCGTTCAACGCAGTGCCCTTCGGCCGGGGCCTGCTCGCCGGGCGTGAGAGTCGGGGCGAGCAGGCAACAACATCGCCCCTCGCCGAACGGCAAGGAGCCCTGCACCTCCTCAGACGAGGTGCAGGGCTCGAAAAACAAACGGGCCCAGACCTCTCCATTGAAGGAGCATCTGGGCCGTCGGGGGTTCGCTAAGAGATGTCTACATGATCGAGAACGGCCTCGCGACCCATGAAGCCGGGCTTTTTCAGCCGTGGGCCCTTCCCCCTTCTGGACCTGCGCACACGGCCGATCCGCTCCCGCCCAGAAGGGCCACGGCAAAGCATTTCGTCACTGACGTTACGGGTCCGCAGACCCCGAACAGTCACTTCCCCGGGGTGGTGAAGCGAGCCCCCGCACGGCTCTGCCGGTCCGAGTAGAAAGTCCGAGGGCTGCGCACTGCGATCAGCAGGCTCAAGTGGTCCACGGCGGCAGCGAGCTCCGCCAGTTCCTCGTGCTGCTCGCGGTATGTACCGGACGGCGCCGCCTTGAACATGTCCGCGAGGCGGTCTATCTCGCTGATGACGTCCTCAAGGGGCCGGGGCTCGTTCGTAGCCGGCTCGCTCTCAATCTTCGTGCGCGCTCGGCGGATCTCGTACGCACGCTGCCGACAGGCTGACGAACAATACACAGGCAGTCGCCCTCTGCCCTTGTACTCCAGTTGCCCCGCACGCCAGGCGCACTCTCTGTGCCGAGAGCGCGGTGGCGTCGCTCGAGCGCTGTCCTCCCGATCCACACCAACAGTGTGTCGGTCACAGCCCCCAGGTGGGTCCCGAGCGCACAGACATGCCACTCAGCAGGCGCCAAAGAAAACCCTGAAATGCGTATCCTCAGGCCGACTTCAAGCCCCGTGACGGCCGGAGCGACAGAGCTCGCCGAAACGTCGAGCCGCGCCAGGCCTTGCCCCTGCTGAGCGGCGACGCCGCCCCCGTCGGCATCCGCACCGAGGGGCCAGACCAGGGCGACAACCAGGCGCGCAGATCCCTCACATCGCCGATTCGAACTGCTGCGCGCCCGACTGCACCGGGCTAGACATCAACCAGCCGGTCATCACCCCCCGCGCCCGGCTGACCGGTGCCCCCGGACGCCGCCGGAGCCGGTCAAGGCGCGGGATCCGGCAGCGGCAGGAGACGTTCGGCGATTCCCGCGCTTTGGACGGCGGACAGCTGCTCCAGATCCAGCGGCCTGCCGTCGAACTCACGCCGGGCGGCCTGGCGCAGAGCCCACACCCCCTTTGCCATCCCGTCGGCGGCCGGACGGTAGTCGGGCCACGCCAGAGGCACTCCCTGCGCTACGGCATCGCGGACATCCAACAGAGTGCGAAACGCGGCCTCACTCGCGAGCACCATCTCCGGGGATCCCGTGACCAGCAATCGCTCCCGCGCAGGGTAAAGACCGGAATCCCGCATCGCCTCGGCGACGCACGCGTTACCGTCCCGGTCGCCGACGGAAATGGCGTGCAGAGCGTCATTGGCCCGCACAGACGCCAACACGAAACCGAGATAGGCATCGTGGCGCAACCTAGCGAAAACGGCAGCACGCTCCCGACGCGCCCTTATCGACTCCGCCAACAAAGTTGCGGTAAGTGCAATAACCGCCCCAAGTGTCACACCCAGCAGTGAGATCATCTGCAACCTCCCCATTCGAGAGAAACGACAAAAGCCGTCGTCGTCACTCACACCCGCTGCAGCTCCACGGTTCCAACACCCCGGCAGGCCCAGGTGAGCAGTAGCCTCATCGAACGCCTGCGCCAGGAGTTGGCCGGACGGTTGCTTCCTGGGCACGAACGTGAAGGCAGCGACCGGCTCATGTGTGGTCAGACGAAGTGGCCATGGTCTCGCCGGGCGGATGATCGCTGTGCCCCGTTCCTCCTGAGTGCGACCAAGGGCTGTGCTGCAGGGGGGAGTTGGGGTGCCGATGTGATCGGCAGCGGTTGTTCGCCGTCTGCCGAGATGACCATCCACCGGCCGCCGTCTCAGCGGTAGCCTGATCCCGTTTCGCTTCATCCCGCCTTATCTCACGACGTCTCATGCCGCTCTGACCTGCGACAAGAGACTGCAACGAGACGCGCGGCACCGAGATGGACCATGGAGAGATACGTGAGTCAGGCCCTCCCCGAAGAGCTGCTGCCGGAAGAGCGCGCGCTGTACGAGGAACTGAGGCGGTTACGGCACAGCACGGGCGTCTCCTTAGAGGCGCTAGCCCGCGGCACCGGCTACTCCAGAGCCTCCTGGCACCGGGTCTTCAACGGCATCGCGTTTCCCCCACGCGATGCTCTCGCCAAGCTGTGCGCCCGACGCCGTCTGGACGCCACCCGACCGCTGCAGCTGTGGGACCAAGCCGACGCAGCCCGTCTGCGCAGGGCAACCGCCACACCCACACCGACCATCCCCGAGCCGGAACCGTCCTCAACGCCGGCCCCGGCAAGTGAAAAACACTCACCCGAGGAAGACCCGGCCACGGCACCAGCCGACAGCCAGGACACTCCCTCGCCGCCCGCCACTTCCCCAGCAGCGCCCGTCCCGCACGCGGCGACAGCACGGCTCATAGGCCGCTTACCCTTCCGACGCCGGTGGCTCGTACTCCTGGCAGTCCTGGCCCTGATCGGCGGCTGGTATCAGCTGCCAGGGCCTTCCGACACCACGACGGACGACAGCACAACCGCTCGCCGACACAAACGCACCCACGATCCGCAACCGTCCAGCCCCGCTGCGACCAAGTCCGCAAGCCAACCCTCAAAGGCACCCCGGTCGCCAACGCCCGCGGCCCGCACAACTCCTCGGCCTCCCCAGGAGCCGTCCGGAGCGAACTCGGGCGGCGAGGGCTGCGAACAGGGCGGGCCAGGTGTGAACACCATCTCGTCCCAGGGCGGGAAGGCCACCGTCCGCTACGGAAGCAGCGAGGTGTGCCTCATCTCCGCGGTGCCAGGGCTTCACAGCAAGCACCACACAGAGCGCGACCAACACCCTGACGGTAACTTTCGCCGGTGACCTTCACCGCTCGGAGATCACAGCGACGACCGTTCCCGCGGACCGTGCCAGTGTGCGAGAGACGTCTTTCTGAAGGCGTCCCGACGTCGGCAGCGCGGCCGCAGCCCGCCCCAGTCCGCGCCGGCGGCATTAAGTCGACCAGGAGGCGGCCGTCGCAGCGGGCCTGGGCAAGCCTGGAGAACAGGCACCGGTAGGTCGCCGCCGGGCTCTGGCGCAGTTCCGGGGGCTGGGCCAGCCTCGGCCTGGGGGGTGGGTGGGCAAGCCTGGTTCAGTGCGGTGGGCAAGCCCTGCGCGGCCGAAGGGGCGGCCGGCGATCACGCCTGTGACTGACGCCTGGGCCCGGTGACTCAGGAGGCGTCGCACATCGGGACCAGTTTCTGCTCCTCCTCCGTGAGGCTCTGGCCGCCCCCGCTGCCCACCTTGCGGCGCTCGGCTTCCTTCTTGCAGGTGGAGGCCTGGACCTTGATTTCCTCCACTTTGGCGCGGGCCTGGCCAAGGCTGTTCTCGGCGATCGTCTGCTCGACCTGACGGCGCTGGTAGCTGGGGAGGTACTTGACCTCGATGTCCACGTAAGTCTTTTCGAGCTCGGAGAGGCTGGTCCAGGCCAGCTTCTCCTTCACCCCCTGATAGATGGCGACATGGCCGTCGTCCACGCCGACGTAGTACTGGGTCCTGGTCCACTGCCAGCCGCCGACCAGCCCGCCGGTCACGAGGGCGAGCAAGACCCCTCCGACGATGCCCCGCACGATCCGCGAACTGCGCCGGTGGCCGGGTGCGGTGGTGACCGGGGGACTCGCCGGTGGCGGCGGGACGGGGCGTATGACCGGTGACGGACCGAACGTCCCCAAGGCCGAGCCATCCAGGACCCCGCCCCCCAGGTCCAGACCCATTGCCGAGCCGTCGCGCACAGCCGTCGCGACAGGAGTGGCCCGTGGCACCTGTTGCACCGGCTGCCCACCCCCCGGCAGGAAGAAGAATCCGTCGGACGGAATGTCGGTGACGACCCGCAGGATCTGCGGATCGCCCTTCTTCCGGTACGCCCGGTGCAGCTCGGTCACCCGGTCCTGGACCGCCTCCATGAACTGCCCCAGGGCCAGCGCCTCGGTCCCCGGATGCGCGGCGACGATATCCGACACCGACCGGGAGAAGAGGCTGAACGAATCGCCGGGGCCCGTGCCGTGGTCGGATCCGTCCGGCACCGATTCGTGGGTACGTACGAACAGAGAGAGCCGCGCGGGCGAACAGGCGTACACATACGCCACCTTGCGGCGCAACGCCGCACCGATCTTCTGCTTGCCCCACTCCCTGACCCCCGCCACGCCCATCGAATCCTGGTCGATGCCCTCCCGGCAGGCGTCGATGAGGATCACCACATGCTCGGCGGGGGTCTCGTCGAGATGCTGCCGCCAGTCGATCGGCACGCATCCCGATTCGAAGGGATGCATGTCCTCATCGATGTCCTCCGGCACCAGATAGTCCCGGCCCCTGGCATGCACCCCATGACCACTCAGCAAGATGAACAGCGTGTCGCCGCGCCGCGCGCGTCTGAGGAAGCCGATGACGCGGGCGTTCACGTAGTTCGCCGAGACCTGCTTCCCGTCGGCCCTCCTGGACAGGACCTGTACGTCCTGGAAGCCGCGCTGTTCGAGCACGGATCCGAGGCGCGCGAGGTCGCCGGGGACGAAGGGAAGCGGTTGGACGCCCCGCATCTCATAGTCGCTCGCCCCGATCAGCAGGGCTCTGTAGCGCCCCATGGCCGGCCAGTCACTGCTTGAAGACCAGGACGATGCCGCGGCTGCTCTGCATCTGGGCGGTGCCGATGAACTGCACGCCGCCGGCCGCGGTCACCTGGAAGGACAGGTGCGCCTCGCGCAGTGGCAACGGCCCGCCGCGCGCAGCGACATCGGTGAACAGCTGCTGCAGCGCGTCCACCGCCTCGGCCAGATTCTTGCGCAGGGGGCCCAGCGGTACGTTCCGCAGGGCGGCGTCCCCGCCATCGCCGAACAGCCCCATCGAGTCCCCGGGCTCCCCGCTCTGTTCGTCGTACGACACCCAGAAGGGCAGCGACGGTTCACTGAGCGGCGAGAAGCGCCCTCGGCTTGAAGTACGGCTGACGAGACAGAGACTGATCGACGGCTTAGACCGTGTCCTACACGGTGAGGTTGCGGAAGCGTTTGTAGCAGCAGATGGCGGCGGCCAGCCCGAGAAAGGCCAGGTAGTTGCCCGGATGTCGTTCGTAGCGGTGGTTGAGTCTGCGGTAGCCGGTCAGCCAGGACGTTGGGTCGGCCGCGCGGCGAGGTGTCTGCCGTAGCAGGTCCTTTTCCGCGCGGCCTCCCGCCGAACCGGACATGATGGTTTCCCGATCATCCGGCTCTCCAGTGACTACAGCGTGAGCGATTCAGGCTGCTCGCGCAGGACACACAACGCCGTTGCGGCGATCTGCATTTCGCATACCTCCCGGGTCTGATGCGTCCGAGTCACCTGGCCCCCTTCGCCCGATGTGGACGGCTTTCCCGTCCTCCCTGGCCGGTCGTTACTCCGGCGACTACTACGGGGCCTCCGTCGCCATAGGACTCGCGTCCCGTAGGCGATCCCACGTTCGTCTCTGCTGTACGTTCTAGCGCGAGTTAGGCGTCCCACTCATCTCCTTCAATGCCCTCGCTGGGCATCGCTCCGCACCCCGGAGGTGCACGGGAGCACAATCGAACCCCGTGCAGGGCGCGGCGCCGGTTTCAGCTGTCCTTCCGGCGGATGGGAACTTGCATCTGCTGGAGATTGGGCTTCAAACAATCCAGTCTTCGCCATATCGCGCGGGCCCCCCAGCGCACCGTCTCTGACAACTGAGCCCGGTCGCTGCTTTCCTGACATGCTGTTGTCCCCTTCACCTTTCGGATCCAGGTAAGTCATCAGGCCCAGGAACCTCCTTCCGAGTTCCTCCCGGCTGAGCCGGGGATACAAACAGAGCGCCTCGTGGCGCACATGGTGCGCTCGATGACCCAGCGGCGCCGGCCGAGTCGTTCGCTGGACTCGATGCCCTTGCGGGCGATGCGGACACCGATGTGCTTCCACCATCGCCATTTCCGCAGGTGAGGGACGTCGTAAGCCTTGTCCGCGTGAAGGCGTTGGGGCTTGGACTCGGCTGCGTGGGATTCGTGTCCCATGTGGAAATGGGACAGCATCGGCTTCAGCGCCTGGCTGTCGTGGGTGTTGGCCGCGGAGAGTCCGACGCGTAGGGGCAGCCCGGCCGCGTCGGACAGGACATGCATCTTGGAACCGGGCTTACCTCGGTCCACGGGGCTCGGACCTGCAAGTTCGCCCCTTTTTTAGCGCGGACGTGGGCAGAGTCGAGGACGGCGCGGGAGAGGTCTACCAGGTCCCGTTCGTCAAGGAGTTGGAGAACCCTCTGATGCAGTCGGCCCCAGACCCCCGCACGCGACCAGATGACAAACCGCCGATGCACGGTCGACTTCGATGCCCCGAAACACGGGGGCAAGGCCCGCCAGGCACAACCGCTGACCAGTACGTAGATGATCGCGGCGAAGACCGCCTCATCATCGATGTTCGCGACCCCGCCGCCTTGCGGCCGCACTCGAGCCGGCGGCAACAACGGCCTCGCAATCCCCCACAGGCCCTCCGGAACGATCCAACCCCACCGTCCACTCCCCATGATCAGGACAACTGTCAACTGGCCATGTAGGACACGGTCTTAGTTGGCCTGCGGGCACGATGGGAAGGTTGTTGCAGGTGGGGCTCATTTCCGCGGTCGGGCCTATTTTCCAACCGCGTATTCCCGAGTAGCCTGGGCCGCCAGCATCGAGTGCTGGCAAGGGGGGTTAGATGCACGAGATTGGCGGAATTGGCCTCAATCCAATTATTCTCGCAAGCTCCGCGATCAGCAGTAAGTACGCCGAGCTCCACGGCGCACCAGGAGCAGCCGTTGGAGATATCGAACGCGTGGTCGGTGGCACCGCCTACGTTCAGCACTACAACGGAAGCGCCATTTACTGGCGTCGGAGCCAAGATGCGTTCTGGGTTCACGGCGCAATCTACCAGCGCTGGATGGAGCAGGGGGGTGAGGGAAGCTATCTGGGGCTGCCTCGCACCGACGAACAGCCTTGGACCGATCCGGACACGAACAAGGCAGGAGTGATCAGCCATTTCGATCGAGGCGCGATCTTCTTCGTCAACGACAGCGGCGAGACCCTAGAATTTCCGGCTCGAAAGGTCTTTCATACTAGCCACATCGGAGTCTCATCGATCGGCGGATGGGTACAGCTCGTCCTCACCAGCGCTGGCAGCTTCCATTATCGAGGCCACCTACACAACAGCGGATTCGTCGGCCTGTACTGCACCGTGGCGACAGCGGTCAAGATTCCCGGAACAGATAAGGCGGTGGCGGCGCGGTACGAAGCCAACGTTGGCGGTACAACATCTGTGGACGGCCGCGATGAAGACTGGGACGAGAGCGGCTTCGAGCAGGCGATCCGCGACAACTGGGATGCCCTAGGCACCGCAACACAAAGCAGCTCGACCCTGGAAGCTGAACTTGGCGGCTGGGAGGTGGTGACACTAGTGCTGCTACCCATCGTTGGAGCTGTCGCGTTTGTCGCTCTGGTGTCCGGCGGGTCTCCAAGCAACCTTGACTGCAGCTTTGAGGGCACGCACACCGTTCTCGACGGGAACAACCACACGGAAACGACGCACGATGGCGTGCGGTGCCATCGCCGCTAGATGCTTATGCATGCCTCCCACGATCTGCACCATCGCGGTTCCAGCGTGGCAGTGGCCGTCGCACGACAGGAGCTGAGGTGTTCGGCACCACCGCGACGAGCGCCATGCCCGCAACTACCCGGCCTTCCCCGGCCCCGCCGCAGCCATCTGTGGCTACAAGCGACTACTCCGCCTCACCATGTAGGACACGGTCTTAGAAGTCATCTCATTTGGCGAGTCGGCGGTAGCAGATTAGGGTGCAGGCGATGCTGGTGAAGGCGAGGAAGTGCTCGGCTTTGCGCTCGTAGCGTCGGTGGAGGCGGCGGCAGCCGGCGAGCCAGGCCATGGTGCGTTCGATGGTCCAGCGATGACGGCCCAGCCGCTGCGAAGTCTCGATGCCCTTGCGGGCGATGCGGTGCCTGATGCCGCGCGCACGTAACCATCGCCGCAGGTGGGAGTAGTCGTAGCCCTTGTCCCCGTGAAGCTTGTCCGGCTTGCGTCGTCGGCGTCCTCGGCGGGAGCGGATCGGCGGTATGCCCTTCACCAGGGGGATCAGGGCCTGGCTGTCGTGCAGGTTCGCCCCCGAGATTCCGACGGACAGGGGCAGACCGGTCCGCTCGGTGATCAAGTGGATCTTTGAGCCGTACTTGCCCCGGTCGACAGGATTGGGACCTGTCAGATCCCCCTTTTCAGAGCCCGCATGTTCACCGAGTCGATCGCACAGCGGGACCAGTCCAACTCGCCGCGGGAGCCGAGCTCATCAAGGACCAGGCGGTGGAGTTTGGCCCACACCCTGGCTTTCGTCCACAGCGCTGGAAGGTGCTCTACACCGACACGCAAGGATTCGCCTATGTCATCGCCGAGCACAGCGGGAAGTGCATGGACGTACAGGGCGGCAGCAAGGCCAACGGCGCCAAGTTCATCCAATGGGACTGCAACGGCCGCAACAATCAGACTTTCCGCGTAAGGACGAACCTCACTGGCTATGTGGCCCTAAAGCCCCGCCATGCAGGAAAAAAGTGCCTGGACATCCCGGGTGCGTCCCAGCAGAACAACGTGCAGGCGATTCTGTAGAAGTGCAAGAGCGTCAGCAACCAGCAGTTCCGAATGGTCCGCGTCTAAGTGCCGTTAGTCCTCGGAAAGGAGGAAGACAGTGAAGAACGTCAGGCATCTCCTGGTGGTCATGCTGGCCGTGGCGAGCATGCTGGGGGTGGCATCGCCCGCAGCCTCGGCCTCTGCGGGATCCGGGCCAATTCCCGGTATTCACTACATCAGGCCGGCCCACGCACCCAACAAGTGCGTCACCGTGCACGGCTGGGACACGAGTACCAGGGCGAAAATCGATCAGTGGACCTGCCATGGCCAGCAGAACCAGCGTTGGAACTTTATCCACAACAAATTCTTCCGGCACTTGGTGAAGTCCGAGTCCAGCAACAAATGTCTCGACGGCGGAGACCTCAAGAAGGGCCGCAAGGTGATCCAGTGGCCCTGCCACAGTCGTATCAACCAAGCCTGGCATGTCGTACCTCGCGGCAAAAACACGTACGAGATCCACGTGGGCGTCTCGTGCCTGGATGTAGAGGGCGGCAGTAAGCACAACGGCGCTCGCCTCATCCTGTGGAACTGCAACGACCGGGCCAACCAGCGGTTCTACCTCAACTAGCAGCCGCCACCAACACCCAGCCACCCGCTTCCCGGACCAGCTACCTGCCAGTCCGGAAAGCGGGTCAGCTGTTCCCGGCCTCCCCCGTGCATGAGGGCGAGGAGCAGACGCTCGGGCCGGGGCTGCAGCACGGCGGAGCGCCCCGCACGCAGCAAGAGGCGAAGGCCGAACGGGCCCGCCCCGGGCGGGGAGGGTCCGAGGCCGCGAAGCGGGCGCCTGAGCCGCCCTGCGGCTGCCCGCGGACCGCATCCAGCAAGGGCTCGTGATGAGCGTATGGACGACTGGGACGCCCCCTGACCCGCCGGACCGTCAGCCTTACGTGGTGGGCCACCTCGGCCCTCTCAGGATGCGTCCCTTAGGCAGCGGTGCCTTGATCGGTGCGGCCGGACGGTGCAATGGCAGTGAACGCGGTGAAGAAGACGCTGGATGCAGCACCGGATGCCGAGGCCATGACGCCGTCCTGGGCCCACAGGTGCCACAACATGAACACGCTGCAGACGACCGCGGCCAGGCAGGTCACCCCGGCGAGCACGTAGCGGACTGTCATGAGAAGAGGGCGGCTGAAACGGGCGGATGGAGACGTCATCGCTGCACTCTCCGGCGGCTGGTTGGGCGGCGGCTCGTGTGGTCAGTCTCGGTTCCGTTCACTTCACAACGCGATGGATGTCGCGTTTGGCTGCCTTCCGGGTGCGAAGCCCGCAACCATGGAGCAGAGCCACTCCGCGTGGCTGCTGTCGATTGCCATTGACTTGGGTGACAACTACGCGCTAGGGCCGCGCAAGATGAGGGGGACCGGTGCGACAGACCTGGGAATGGGCAGAGTGGACACGGCGCCTGTCCAGCCCCGAGGGCGAAGACCTGGCGCAGGTGTTATCGCATGTCAAGGTTCAAACCCGACGCGATACGCAGATCAGGTGCGCCCGAGATCCTCGTACGCGCATGTTTCTGGATCTCGGCCTGCATCTGCTCCACGAGCATCACTTCGCTGGCGCAGCCCACCGCTCGGTGACGTCAGAGATCAAGCTGTTCAGGAACCTGGGCCCCGAAGACCTCATGCGGCACGCTGCACTGCTGATCCCCGACCCTGCGGCAGCGGAGGAAATCGACCGGCAGCGCTGGCTCGACACCTGGCACCACCACGCAGCTTTCCTCGAGGACCTCATCGCCTATCTCTTCCGTCCGGCCATCACCGTAGGGCGCGTGCGAGAGGTGCAGGTGCTGCTGCTGGCCGAGGCACCCGGCCTGACGTTGGGACAGCTCGTCAGAGAAGGCACCGCAGCAGAGCTGCGATCGACGCTTGACGACCCCACAGTCAGCCTGCAGACATTCCTCCAGGCGGCACTTCCAGGGCATCCCTTGATCCGGGACGCCACTGAGACCATCGAGAACGCGTTACTTGGCATGTGGGCGTCGCTGTACGCAGCGGTGTTTCCCGCCTATGGGATCGAATTACGCCCCGGCTTCAGCTGGGGGGACATGGCCCGCCTGTTCGACACTGCTATCGAGGGTGCTCTCCTCAAAGCGAGATTGCACGGAGACGTGCCATGCCTGGATAACGACGACAACGTGCTTGCAGGAGCCATCTTCGCGATGCTGCCCGGGCTGTGTGACGTAGCTGCAGGAGACATTGAGCACCGCACCGTCAGATGGCCAATCCGTCTGGAGCCGGGGTACCAGCTCGCCCTGGACGCGATACTCCCGCACCCACCCGGCCGATAGGTCGGCCGCCGTTGAGCGTTCGCCGGAGGCGAGCTGCGCCAGGGGGCTTGTCGCACTCGCCCATGAGACCGCAGGGGCGCGACCGCGCTCCGGTGTCGGCGGCGCCGCTCAGGCCGCGACGCTGGAAGGCCCCTTCCGGGCCCTCCGCCTCACCCCACCAGCTCGCTCTGGTGCGCACCACGGACCACCGGACTCGACAGCCCCTCCCCATACACGGCGCGCCACGGACCCACCGAAGGCCTCGCACCCCGGAAAAGATCAGCGGGTCACCCGAGCAGTCGCCACCGCGCACATCAACGCCTTCCGCCCTTTCTCCAGCAGCGCCTGTCGCACCCGTCCCGCACGCGGCGACCGCACGGCTCATAGGCCGCTTACCTTTCCGACGCCGGTGGCTCGTGCTCCTGGCAGTCCTGGCCCTGGCTCTGATCGGGGGCTGGTATCAGCTGCCGGGGCCTTCCCACACCACGACGGACGACAGCGCATCCGCTGACCGAGATAAACGCCCCCGCGATCCGCAATCGTCCAGCCCCGCTGCGACCAAGTCCGCAAGCCCACCTGCCAATGCCCCCCGGTCACCCAGCGCCGAGGCCGCCCAGTCCAGCCCCCTGTGACCGGTCCGGACAGAGCCCCGCCCCAGATCGAGCGGTCGCCCACCCCTGAGACCCGCCAGTCACCCAGCGCTGAGGCCACCGAATCCGTCCCGGCAGAGAGCACCACGAGCTGCTACCTCTCCCAGCCACCAGCCGTCGTGAGAGGCAACCTCAGCTGGAAGAACAGGACCATCCAGGTCGGGGGCGACACCACCAGCAACGCCGGCTGTTCAAAGATCGTCTACGACGTCCGCACCAGCAGCGACCTGCGCAGAAGCCCCGGGCATCGAGCCAGGGGCTTGTGCCTACGTGTACCAGTTCGTCACTTGGTGCGGTGCGGCGTTTGCTGGATCAGGGGAGGAGCTCCGCCGCCATCGCGGCGAACTCGTCCGGGTGGCCAGGCGGACGCCGAGCTCCTGGGCCTTAGCGCGCCTAGATCCCGCGTCGTCCCCGGCGACGACCAGGGTGGCGCGCTGGGAGACGCTGCTGGAGGACTTCCACCTGGCGCGGGTAGCTTGGCAACTATCAGAGTGCCGCGGTGGGTTCTTGCAGGGAGCGTGTTTCGATGTCGCTCGGGTCGATGTCGAGTAGAGACGGAAGGATTTCGATAACCATCTGTCCGAGAAGGGTGGCGTCGACCGGCTCGTCGACGGGCCGAGTCTGCGCCCGGACGAAGGCACCTCCGGCGGCGGTCGAGAACCGCTCGGCGAGGCCCAGCCAGTCGAGATCGTCTCGGTCGGAGCGAAGCGGTGCCCCGTAGGCGGTGAAGACCGTCTCGTACAGGCTGGCCCACTCCTGCAGCCGCAGTCGGCGCAGGCGGTGCACGTACTGCCGTACCTCCGTATCGGTGGGAAGGACGGTTTCGATGAAGGTGTGGAGCGACACGAGCGGATTGCCCAGGACGGACGCGAGCTCGGTAGCCGAGGTGTGGCGGATCCACGCCCCGAGGGGCATGGTCTCGGCCGCGCGGAGGAGTTCCGGGTATATCCCTTTCAGTCGGCGCAGATACGGCGTGGGACGGAACAGGTAGGCGATGAGATCCCGGCAGTAGGCAGACTGCAGGCCCCAGGTGTCGTTGAAGCGGTCGACACTGAGCGCTTCTCGGTCCTCATTGCGTACGAAGAACTCCTTGTGCAAGGCGTGGTGTTGGAGTTCCCTCGCCTGGACGTTTGCGAAGATCCGGCTCTGTTCTGTGTCACGCTTTTCCACGCGCCGGATGTGGTTCTCGTAGATCAGGTAGAGGCCGAGGTCGCAGAAAGGCTGCGTCCGCCAGTCCCGCGCCCACTTCATCTGAGTGGCAAGCATCGCCTGGATGCGCACGTGCTTGAAGACGTCAGCGAGATCTTCGTCCTCGTCACCTGAGACGTAGCCTCGCCAGGCCTCCCAGTCCGGCGACGTCTCGATTTGATTTCCCATGGCTTCCTCCTTGCAACCGTTGTCGGGGACCAGGAGACGCCTGAAGAAGTTCCAGAATCAATGGCAGTCATCAATGGCAGCCAGCGATACCAATTTCCCTGGGTAGTTGTCGGCGGCAGGTGTTCCCTCCCCGCGCCTGTGCCCAGAGTGGGCTTCCATGGCTTCAGGTGCAACCTCTCACCGACGCTCTCCCTGCACGCGCCTCGCAGGAGGGCGCATCACGACGCAGGAGACCATCCCATGAGGCGTTTCTCCGCCAGCACCTTGAGTCGGCGTTCTGGTGCGCCCCGGTTCAACGCTGCCTCGACCGGCAACGACTCCCTCCACCACGAGCAGAAGTGGAGGGTGCACAAGCTACTGGTACGGGTGAGCAGATTGACCGGAGCCGTCGCGCTGAGCGCGGCTCTGGTGTTGCCGCACCATCACAGTGAGCGCGCTGCAGCCGATCAGGTCCCTGCGATCGACAACGTCGACTACCCGATGCCAGTGACGGACACGCCTCGGCAGGAGATTCCCGTCAGCCCCGTGCCGGCCCAGGGTGCCGCTTACGGCCCGGTAGTGGCGCCCGCTCTCGGGGGGTACGTGATGGGGCTGCTCACGCTGGCCGGATTCCGGCGTGCGAGGCGGTGGCGCATGGACGACCTGGCGAACAGGGACCTCGAACAGACGATCAATATGCTGAACGAAGTCGGTGTCGAAGCCCGGCGCCTCGCCCGCCTGAACGGCACCGCGAACACAGAGAACCTCGCCAAGCTCGACGGCCTTGTCCCGCACGTCGAGCAGGCCATCGCACAGTGCGCGGGGAATCTGCGCGACAAGCTGAGCCGCGTGCATGGTCTGATGACCGAGTGCGTCGCGCATCCGGCGGAACCACCCGGCACGGATGCCGCGGCAGGCCTGGGCTCGTTCGCCAAGGTCTACCGGCAGGCCAGTACTGCCGACGAGCTCATGAAAGCCGTCACCCGCGCCACCACGGTGGCGCGCCAGCTGCGTGTCTGAACGGGCCATCCCACGCGCGCCGACGTCGTGACAACCTCTCCGCCCATCCCCAGCCCTTCTTCCGAGAACCGTTCCGGGCCGCCTCTACGCGTCCCACGCTCTCACCTCACCCCCGCATAGAGGCACGCGGCCGGAAAGCGTGTAGTCGCCGTCCCGTTCTGATCCCGTGACTCGTACTCGCTCCCCCTCGCTGCTGGAGTGCAGTCCCGGCGGCGCGGGCCTCCACGGCACCCGCCGGCGCGGTCATCCCGTAGCGTTGAAGGGCGTTGCGGTCACGCGCCAGCTTCCCGACCGCTTCAATGCCCTTGTCCGGCAGGTCCAGACCGCAGATCCGCGTCAGCCGTGTGAAGTCCTCGTCCGTCGTGCAGCTCTCGAAGTCCACGCTGTCAAAAGCGGATTGAGTGGCCGTCTCGGGCTTTTTGAAGACCAGGATCCAGTGCTCGCGCTGGAGGCGGGCCTTGAGCAGGACCTCCGTGGCGGCCTGCAGGTGGAGCACGGCGTACTTCAGCGTCCGCCATTGGGCAACTGACCAGGATCCGTGGCGAGCCGGTTTACGACGTCGAGCAGGTAGTCGAGACCGTTCTGAACCAGCGGGTACCGCACGTCCGGCCGCTGGCGCTCCTGTGTCGTCGGCCAGGATCCCCTCGCCATCGCGTCCCCTTCCCCCTGCCCTGTCGTCAGCCCAGGACACCCCCCGTACACACACGCCGTTTGCCGTCGCCCCCTCGGATCCTGATTCCGGCCAAGGAAAGGTATCTGGACCAGGACCTCCGGATCTCCGGACTTTCCGCAGCGTCCCGCCGCGTCCAGGGCGCGGACGATGATGCGGCCTTGTTCATGGTCCTGATGTCGTGAATCTCGATGGTGCGCGATGCTAGAGCTCGGGCTCTGCGGCTTCCTTGTACGAGACGTGGCCGATGGCCCTGTACGCCTGGTCCAGGCCGCGCTCAAGAGCTTGCAAGGCCTCGCTGGCTGCGGCGAGGCCGGCGTGGAAGTCCTGCAGCATCTCCTCCAGCGACGCGCCCCGGAAGTCGGTTTCCAGGCGGCCAGCCGCTCGCAACCGGTCGATGCCGCCCCTTGAGAAGCTCGAGCAGTTTGCGGCAGTTCATGGGCGCTGCGCGTCAGGCCGCTCAGGATCCGGTACGCCTCCGACGGGTACTCCAGCGGCGATTCGACCAACGCCCGGACCAGCTCGGTGTGTGCTTGTGAAGCATCCAGCGCGGACTGCTCAACGGCCCTACGGTCATCAGTCAACGGAACAGTCCCCCCTGCGTCACGGTGGTGGTCGAAGGTGTGGCATCGAGAAGGAGCGGCACAAAGCGGAACGGCAGATCATGCATCGGCGAGCAGGGGTGGACGTGGCCGGGTGCGCGGTCGCTGACCGCAGCGGCTTTGCGGCCGACGCGCTCGGCGCACGCACCGGCCCGGTCAACGGCGGCGGCATCAGCGGTCAGGACAGCGTCGGTCGATGCCTCGTTCGGCCCAGACTGCGGCCGTGTGCACGGCGTCCCGGCCAGCGACAGGGCAGTGTGGGAAGCGGAGTCCGCCCGGGCGTCCTTCGCACGTCGACCGGGCGGACCGCCTCGCGCAGAGTCTTCGTGACCAGCCTGCTGAAAACCGCCCTCCCGCAGCCCCGCCGCACCGCCAGCCAAGCCGCACCGCCGGTGTCGGCGAGCAAGTTGCACGATGCGCTTCGCGAGCTCCGCCTCGCAGCGACCGCCGTCGTTGGCCGGGCAGTCCGGATGGCTGTTGTGCTCACGAGACTGCACAGCCGTTCGCAAAGTCCCGAGCACGGATGAGTGCCGTGACCTTTGAGCTTGCCCGGTCCGGCAGTTGCGACGGACAACGCCAGTCGGCGTGGCGGGACAGCGGCTGCCCCGACACGCTTGTTGACACCTCGTAAGGTAGCCGCCATGAAGATCACGAAAATACAGACCGTTGCAGCGGCCGGTGTTGTGGGTCTGCTGGCCACGGGATGCGGAAGCGAGGGTGGCTCCGACAACACGGACGCCAAGCCGAAGCCGGGGCGCACCGTTTTGACGCAGAAGCTGACCAAGCCGACGGGCGGGGTGGACCTGGAGCCGGCAGCGTCGCCGGCCGCCGATGCCCCCTTCGCCGAGACGGTGGCCTACGAGCTGCAGCGCAAGACGCTCAGCATGGCCTCCGCCTCAGGCAAGACCACCGGTCAGTGCCCGAAAGCCATGGGCTCGAAGACCGGCACGAAGGCCACTTGCACCACCACCTACCAAGGCGTGGAAGTGGTATGGGATGTGACCATCGGAGAGAAATCCGGATGGTCGGACAACGTCGTGAAGTACGAAGCCTTCCCCCGACAGGCGCTCCTGGTACGCGCCGGCGTCGCACGCCACATGCTCGGCGATTCAGACGTCTTCCAATACGCACTGTGCAACGACATCCCCGAGGCTGTACTGGTTCCCTTCGGCGAGACCAAGTACAAGTGCGAGAAAGTCGGCAAAAACAGGGAGCCGATCGGCTACAACGAAACGGTTCGGATCACCGACACCGGCCCGACGGTCCACTGACCCAGGAACTTACCGGGCAGAGTTACTGATCGAGGTTGAGGCTTGGTAGCCGCTTTGGTACTGGCCAGGCGCGCCTCGGCTTTCACACGACCCCCCTTCGCGTACCTTTCCTCTCCCTCAAACCCACCCGTCCAGCGCCCCCATGAATGCATCGAAGTCGTCGCGATGGATGGTGTGCCCCGCTCCCCCGACCGTCCGGACCTCGAAACCGCGCTCCACTAGCTCTCGTTTCAACGCGGGGGATACGAAGGAACTCGGATCGGCTACCAGTACCAGCGAGGGGACCACGGGTCGCGCGGGAATACGGTCGATCGCGTGCACGCCGAAGACCGCATGCGCCGTATCGGGATCCCATGCCGCGAGCGTGGCCAGCTCTACGTCGACGTCGGCCTCCTCCCAGCGCGGGCTGAGGGCGACGATCATCTCCCGGGTCGCGTGCTTGAAGTCCATGAAGACCGAACGGTCGACGCCGTCCACTTGCTTCAGCACCCACGCGGGGTCGCAGTAGGCGGCCCGTGCGGGCGCGAGCCGCTCGACGGCCAGGGCGAGCGCCATGCCGCCGAGCGAGTGCCCGATCGCCAGTTCCGCGTCCCGCGGCAGGGTCTCCACAAGATCGTCCGCCCAGCCCTCGACGCTGTAGTCGCTGCGCCCGCTCGCACCGTGTCCGCGCAGGTCGACACCAATGACGCGGTAGCCCTTGTCCGCGAGGGCCGGTCCGACACGGCGCCAGGTCCTGTGGTCCGACATGATCCCGTGGACCAGGACAGCGACCCGGTCGCCGGTTCCCCACTCGCGGGTGTGCAGCTTCATCGACATACCTTTCTGGTCCGTAATCCGGACCCTCTCGTCGGCCAACTGGCTCCCCCGCTGCCGAAATATGCGCGCGAGGGGGAGCGGTTTTGGCAACGCTCTGGTGAACGACGCCGCGCGCCACTTGATGCCGTTGTCCACCAGGTAGCGGATCGCATCAAGTACGGCCCGGTGGCAGTACGCCTCCGGCCGGCCGCCGCGACCGCGCAGCCAGCCCGGCACCGGCAGCAACGGCCGGACAGCCGTCCACTCCCGGTCCGTCATGTCCGTCGGATAACGCGGCTGCCCGGACCCGTTGTCGGCGGCGTTTCCGAACCGGTGAGCCAGACAGTCACACTCCAGGGCGACCGATCTGGACTGCACGGACATCAACACGGAACACTGCGGCACCGGGGCCTCCTGCTCGGTGATTCGATACCAACGAGTTGTTCAGGAGGCCCCACCCGTATGCGCCAAGCATCCCGCGACCACCCAATCGGGACTCCCGTCCGACGGGCTTCTCTCAAGATCGAAAAACAACAGCTACCAAGAGCCTCGGCCTCGGCGGCATCCACGCACCGCTTCGCCGCGTCCTGTCGGCCCGGGACATGTGAGCGTCAGACAGTCCCCTGGTGACGAGGGTCTTCAGTTACTGCGCCGCTCCTCCGAATAGAGGTTCTCTTCTCGGGGGTGGGAATCGCGACGGAAGCTGCGTGTTGTGTGGTGCGCCCGTGGGCGCGGATGATCTCGGCGTAGCGGTGGCCGCTGTCCTTGATGGTGCGTGTCTGGGTCTCGTAGTCGACGTGGACGATGCCGAACCGCTGGGAGTAGCCGTAGGCCCATTCGAAGTTGTCCAGCAGGGACCAGGCGAAGTAGCCGTCGAGCGGGACGCCGCACCTGGCAGCCCGCGCGCAGGCTGCCAGGTGGGACTCCAGGAAGGCGATGCGCTCGACGTCGTGGACGCTGCCGTCGGGCGCTGCACGGTCGGGGTAGGCGGAGCCGTTCTCGGTGACGAGGATCGATCGCGGTGCGTAGTCCTCGCTGATCCGGACGAGCAGGTGTTCCAGCCGGTCCGGGTGGACCTCCCAGTCCATTCCGGTACGGGGTGTGCCCGGCGGTGTGACGGGACGGGCGAACGGTGCGGGCCCCTGCGGATCGTCGACGGTGACTGACCGCTTGTAGTAGTTGACGCCGAGCCAGTCCAGCGGCGCGGCGATCGTCTCCAGGTCACCGGGTTTGGCGGGTGGTTCGGTCCCGTACACCTCGACCATGTCGGCCGGGTAGCCGCGGCCGTGGATGGGATCGAGCCACCAGCGGTTGTTGTGCCCGTCGTCGCGGCGGGCGGCGGCGATGTCCTCGGGCCGGTCGCTCGCGGGCTCGGACTGCGTGAGGATGTTGACGATGCCGACCCGCGCTTGTGAGGCGGTGGACCGGAGGGCCTCGACGCCGAGCCCGTGGGCGAGCAGCAGGTGGTGTGAGGCGCGCACGGCGGCGGTCAGGTCGGTGCGGCCCGGCGCCATGACCCCCTGGAGGTGGCCGAGCCATGCGGAGCAGTACGGCTCGTTCAGCGTCGCCCAGTTGGTGACCCGGTCACCGAGCCTGTCGGCGACAACGGTGGCGTAGTCGGCGAATCGCAGGGCGGTGTCGCGGGCGGGCCAGCCGCCGCGGTCCTCGAGGGCCTGGGGCAGGTCCCAGTGGTAGAGGGTGGCATGAGGAGCAAGGCCCGCTTCCAGCAGTGCGTCGACCAGTTGGTCGTAGAAGGCCAGCCCTGCCGGGTTCACGCGGCTGTTCCCGTCCGGCATGACGCGGGGCCAGGCGATGGAGAATCGGTAGGCGTTGAGGCCGAGGGCCTTCATCAACGCCACGTCGTCGGGCCACCGGCGGTAGTGGTCGCAGGCGATGTCGCCGGTGTCCCCGCCGGCGATGGTGCCGGGCTGCTTGCAGAAGGTGTCCCAGATGGATGGTGCTCGGCCGTCCTCGGCGACCGCGCCTTCGATCTGGTAGGCGGAGGTGGCCGCTCCCCAGGCAAAGCCGGGGTGGAATGCGGTCAGGTCGTCAAGGGGCACAGCTTTCCTCGCTTCGTGGTGGGGAGACGTTCGGAGTGCCGATGGGACCGTGGATGGACCGGTCGGCTGCTCGGGCCCGGAGGGGAGCGCCCCGGGGATGAGGCCGGTCGCGGCTCTTGACGTCCGCGCCCGGCCTGTGGGTGTGTCAGGCGGGGGGTGGCCTCTCAGCTGGTCTGCCACTTCTGGTTGTTGCCGCCCCAGCAGGACCAGAGCTGGACCTTGGAGGTGGCCCCGTCCCTGTCCAGGCAAAGACCGGACTGCACTCCCCGGATCGTGCCGTCGGAGTAGAACATCCACTTCTGGTTGGCCCCGCCGTTGCAGTCATAGGTGCCGACCACGGTGGCGTCGTTGGTGCCTGCTCCGTAGGCGTCCAGGCACTTCGTTCCGCCGTAGACGGTGATCTGCCCGGAGGGCGTCAGGGTCCACTGCTGGTTGTCGCCGCCCCAGCACTGGGCCCAGACCTGGACCGGGACGTTGTTGTGGCTGAGGTCGGGGACGTCGAGGCAGCCGTTGCTGCCGACGTTGCGCAGGATGCTCGTGTGCGAGCCGGGGTCGCTGCCCCAGGCGTACTTCAGGCGGTCGATGCCGCTGATGTTGCGAACGCCCAGCGCCAGGTTGGTGCCGCTGCCCTTGAGGTCGAACAGGGAGTACCAGTCGTAGGTGGGCCGGTCGATGCGCT
This sequence comes from Streptomyces sp. NPDC002870, assembly GCF_042888505.1. Taxonomy (NCBI): domain Bacteria; kingdom Bacillati; phylum Actinomycetota; class Actinomycetes; order Kitasatosporales; family Streptomycetaceae; genus Streptomyces; species Streptomyces sp. NPDC002870. The sequence continues at coordinate 6,778 of NZ_JBIAPW010000031.1, read as the reverse complement.
TACCGCCGAGGGCCGGCCAGTAGACCGCGCCCATGCCGAGGGAACGGGCGGTGTCGGTGTCGGCACGCAGGTACCGCACGAAGTTGTCGGTGCTCGTCGCGTCGTTGTAGTTGAGACCTGTGTCCATCGGCGCGCCGAACTCGTCCAGGATGGTACGCGTGCCGCAGGTGCCGACCTTGCTCTTGAAGTCGGTGACCCATTCGCTGTAGGTCTTCGCCGGCTTACCGAAGGCGTAGTGGTGGAGCGAGAGGTAGGTCCCGTCGAGGCGGGAGTCGGCGCACACGGTCGTGACGTAGTCGTTCGAGCCGGGTCCGCTCACGATGATCCGGTTCTTGGGGACCGAGGGGCGGTCGGTGATCCACTTGGCGGCGAGGTTCGCCCAGTCGGTGGCGCTGTAGCCGTTGGGCTCGTTCATCGGCTCGAAGTAGACCAGGCTGTTGGAGCCGTACTTACCGATGACCGAGTCCCACATCGAGTTGAAGGCGGCCATATCGGTGATCCTGCCGCTCTGGGCCGCATCGTCCTCCCAGTAGGAGAGGATGACCTTGAAGCCCTTGGCGGTTGCGGCGTCGATGGCGCCGGTGTACTTGTCGCCCCACGTCGTGCCGGGGACGGAGTGGGTGTTGATCGGCAGCCGGACGGTGTTGGCGCCAAGCGTGCTCTGGAATCCGCCGAGGATGGCGTTGGCCTTGGCTTTGACGGTGTCGTAGCTGTCGGAGCTGTCCAACCCCTCGGGGACGACGGCGCCGTGGACATAGTTGTCCCCCGGCACGGCCCAGTTCACGCCCTTGAACTTGCTGGCGTCCGTCGGGTTGGTTTCCGCAGCCGCCGGCGACGCGGTGGACAGCATGGTGATCGGCGCGGCGATCAGTGCGGCCGCGAGGCAGGCCAGCGCGCGGCGGAGGAAGCGGGTACGGGCGGGAGGCAGTACGGCGGAGTGAGGACCTGGCCGGGTGCTTGGGGAGTTGGGCATGTCGTGTTCCTTGTCTGCATGCGGCTCTGTGCAGGCGGTCGTTGCCGCCTTGGGCGCCACGAAGCGATCTGCCGCGGTGGGCGGTTGTGATGCGGTGGTGGCGCCTGGGTGTGTTCCGGAGAAGGCACAGCGCGAGGTGGTGATGGGCGCCGGGCAGCCGGGGAACGTGGGGTCGGCTGAGTTGACGTGCTCGCTGGGGGCTGGCGGGCACGGCCTTTGTTGTGGAGAAGGAGCCACTGCGGGTGGGGCCCGCTACGGCGTTGTCACCGCCCGCTGAGTGTCCTTGCTCGGGGCGGCGGGCGCGGGATGCTGTTGGCGGCTGCGTGGCCGACCGCGGTGATCGCGACCACTGGTGCCGAATCCGCGCGGGCGGTGGCCTGGGCAGGATGCTGGGCGAGCGTCCGTGCATCCGGGTTACTCCTTCGGGAATGGGCGGCTCAGGGCATGGGGGAGGGAGGCCGCGTGTGGCTCGGTGAGCCCGGGGTGGGACCCCGCCGGCCTGTCAGGTGGCCGGCGGGGCGATGGTGGGGGCGGGTCGCGTAGGTCGTCGTCAGCGGCGTCCGGTGGCGGGCCGGTCGGTGCGACCTCGTGCCCTCAGGGTGGAGGTGCGAAGAAGTGCCGTTGGACGGTCCTGCTGTCCAGCCAACAGGCGGGCGGGACACGGGCCGGGGGCGTGTTACTTGACGGTGAAGCCTTGTTCCTGGCCGTACTTGGTGGAGGCGTCCTGCCAGGCTTTGAGGCCGTCCTGGAGGGTGGTGTCGCTGACGTAGGCCTTGCCGACGGTGTCGTTGAAGATGCTGTTGGCGTAGACCTGGAAGGGCAGGTAGGACCATCCGATGAGGACGTCGTTGGCCGACTTGGCGAGCACCTTGTTGATCTTCTGGCCACCGAAGTACGGGTCTTGCTTGTTGAGGAACTCCACGGACTTCAGCTGCTTGGTGGTGGAGGGGAACGTCCCGGCGTCGACGCGGGTCTGCGCGCCCTCGTCGACGGTGGCGTACTTGAGGAAGGCGTAGGCGAGCTTCTTCTTGGTGCTGGCCTGCATGACGGCCAGCGAGCTGCCGCCGTTCTCGGCGGTGACAGCGTCCCCGCTCTTCCACTGCGGCATGGGCGCCACACGCCACTTGCCGGCGCCGGCCTTGACGCCCGATTCGAGGGGCGCGGGCATCCACGCGCCGGTGACGAGGGAGGCGATCGTGCCGTCGGCGAGGCCCTTGTACCAGGCGTCGCTCCAGGCGGGGACCGGGGCGAGCAGCTTGTCGCTGATGAGCTGCTGCCAGGCGGTGGTGAACTTCTTGGTGCCGGCGTCGTCGAAGTTCACGCCGACGTCGGTGCCGTCGACGGTGTACGGCTTGCCGCCGGCCTGCCATATCATGCTGGTGGTGAAGCCGGCGTCGCCGGTGTCGGCGGTGAGGTACGCCTTGGGGTCCGCCTTGTGCAGCTTCTTGGCCGCGGCGATGTACTCCTCCCAGGTGGCCGGCACCTTGATCTTGTGCTTGTCGAAGACCTCCTTGTTGTAGAACAGGGCCATCGGGCCGGAGTCCATCGGCAGGGCGTAGATACCCTCGGTGCCGGCGTGGACGGCGCTCCACGGGCCAGGAGTGAAGGTGCCCTTGAGCTTGTCCGCACCCAGGGCGCTGAGGTCGGTGAGGGACTTGGCGAGCGAGAACTGCGACAGGGCGTAGTACTCGATCATGGCGACGTCGGGGACACCCGAACCGGCCTTGACCGCGTTCTGCAGCGCGGTGTACTGGTCGTTGTTGGTACCGGCGTTGACCAGGTTGACCTTGACCTTGGGGTACTTGGCCTCGAAGTCGCTGACGACCTTCTTCAGCGTCGGGTCCCAGGCCCAGACCGTGATCTCGCCGCCGGTGTTCAGGGCGGCCTGGATGTCGGCGTTGGACGCCGGCTTGGCGCTGCCCGAGTCCTCGGTGCCGGAGGAGCTGCAGGCGGTGGCGGTGAGTGCCACCGACAGGGCCGCGGCGCCCAGCAGCAGGGCGTGACGACGGGTTCTCGTCATGGGGTGTTTCCTTTCGTGCGGTGTACCTGGGAGGGGTGGCAGTCGGCGGGCGCAGATCAGCCCTTGACGCTTCCGGCGGACAGGCCGGACTGCCAGTACCGCTGGAGCAGCAGGAACGCCGCGATCAGCGGGACGATGGTGAGCAGTGATCCAGTGATCACGAGATTGAAGACCGCTTCGCCGCCCACGGTGGAAGCCTGGGCGTTCCAGCTGTTCAGGCCGAGGGTCAGCGGGTACCAGTCGGGATCCTTCAGCATGATCAGCGGCAGGAAGTAGTTGTTCCAGGTCGCGACCACGTTGAAGAGGAGAACGGTGACGATTCCCGGCGCCAGCATCGGCATGCTGATCTGGAAGAACGTGCGGAACTCGCCGGCGCCATCGACGCGCGCCGACTCCAGGATCTCTTTCGGGACGGCGTCGGTGGCGAAGGTCCACATCAGGTAGAGGCCGAACGGTGAGACCAGCGACGGGATGATGATCGCCCACGGGGTGTTGGTCAGCCCCATCTCGGAGAACATCAGGAAGGTGGGAACCGCCAGTGCGGTACCGGGCACCGCGACCGCTCCGATGACGGTCGCGAAGACGGCCTTCTTGCCGGGGAAGTCGAACTTGGCCAGCCCGTACCCGGCGAGCGTCGCGAGGAAGGTAGCGCCGCCCGCCCCGACCACCACATACAGCACGGTGTTGAGCAGCCAGCGGGTGAAGATCCCGTCGTCGTAGCTGAAGGTGTCGGCGATGTTGCCGAACAGGGCGAAGTCGCCATCCAGCCACAGGCCGAAGGAGTCGAACAGCCCCTTCTGCGTTTTGGTCGCGTTGATCGCCAGCCAGGCCAGCGGCAGCAGCGTGTATACCAGCATGACCACCGTCAGGGCGGTCAGCGTGGCGCTGCGCCGCTTCCGGCGGGAGGCGCGCCGGGCGGGGCGGACCACCAGCGGGCCCGAAGAGGCACCCGCGTGCCGTGCGGTGCGCGGCTTGTGCCCGACCCGGGGAGTCGTGGTCGCCATGATCAGGATTCCTTTCGCATGCCGCGCAGCTGGACGGCGTAGGCGATGATCATCGTGATCACGCCCATGACGATGGCGACCGTGGCCGAGTAGTTGAACTTCTGTCCGGCAAACGACAGCGAGTAGGCGTAGAGGTTCGGCGTGAAGTAGGACGTGATCGCATTCGGCGCCAGGTTCTTGAGGACGCTCGGCTCGTTGAACAGCTGGAAACTCCCGATGATCGAGAAGATCGTCGCGATCGACAGAGCCCCGCGCAGCGCCGGGAGCTTGATCGCCCGGATGATCCGCAGCTGCCCGGCCCCGTCCATCTCCGCGGCCTCGTACAGCGCCGGATCGACCACCTTCAGCGCCGAGTAGAGGATCAGCATGTTGTAGCCGACAAACTGCCAGGTCACGATGTTGCCGATCGACGCGAGGACCAGACCGGGCGACAGCGGGTCGGGAAGCGAGATCCCGAACGCCTCGTTGAGGTTGCCGACCAGGCCGAACCGGGTTCCGTACATGAAGCCCCACATCAGCGTTGCGACGACGGCCGGCACCGCGTAAGGCAGGAACACCGAGATCCGGAAGAAGCCCGCCCCGTACAGGCGGCCGCTGTCGATCGCCAGGGCCAGCAGAAGCGCGAGGAACAACATGATCGGGACCTGCACGGCCAGGAAGACCGCCACCCGCCCGAAGGCCGACCAGAACTGCGCGTCCCCCAGCACCTCGGTGTAGTTGTCGGCACCGACGAAGGCCGTTCCGCCGATCAGCTGCGTACGGAACAGGCTCAGGTAGATCGAGTAGCCGATCGGCGCGAGGAAGACCAGCGCAAACACCGCCACGAACGGCCCGACGAACCGCCAGCCGACCCATGACCGCCGACGCGAGGCCGACGGCCTCCCGGTACCTAGAACCCCTGCCTGTGGTACTGCGACCACCGCTTCACTCCTTGCTGCGCGAACACTGACCACACTGCGTGGTCACGTGAACATCGAGTCCGGCTCAGCGCACCGACCTGAACCTTGTTCACGTGACCATTCAGCCCGCAGAACGGTTGGTCACGTGAACATGAAGCGGTAGCGTGGCACCCGTCACAGTGGGAGGTCAAGGTTTCTCGCACGTTAAAACTTCCGCCCGAGCCTTCAGCGGACGGGGACGAGTGGACAGACAGGAGCGAAGGCTCGATGGACCTGAGTGAGCTGGGACAGCAGGATCCTGGTCCTGCGGTGGGCGCACAGCAAGTCGGCTCGGCCGTACCGGGCGGGCGCCACAGGCAGCACGTCACGAGGGCCGACGTCGCCGCGCTTGCCGGCGTTTCACGTCAGACCGTGTCCAGGGTGGCCAACGGCCATCCCAGCGTGATCGGTTCGACCCGGGAGCGGGTGCAGGCTGCGATGCGGGAACTGGGCTACCGGCCCAACAGTGCCGCGCGCGCCCTCAGGTACGGGCAGTTCAAGACCATCGGCGTGATCCTCCACAGCCTCTCCGCCACCGGCCACAGCGACACCGTGCAAGCGATCGCGGCCCAGGCCGCGGCCGAGGGATACGCGATCACGGTGATCCCCGTCGATATTCCGACCCAGGACAGTGTGCTGGGCGCCTTCACCCGGATGGGCGAACTGGCCGTCGACGCAGTCATCGTCTTCATCGAGGTCCACCTGCTTGACGCGGGAACCGTGAAGCTGCCGCCCGGCGTGTGCGTGGTCGTCGTGGACTCCGACGCCGGAGACCGCTATCGCGTGGTCGATACCGACCAGGCCGGCGGCACCCGAGAGGCCATCAGCCACCTGCTGGAACTCGGACATGAGACCGTCTGGCACGTGACCGGTCCGGAGACGTCGTACGCAAGCCAGCGCCGAGCCCAGACATGGCAGACCGTGCTCGAGGAAGCCGGACGGCCTGTGCCACCGCCCCTGCACGGCGACTGGACCGCCGCATCGGGCTACGCGGCCGGCCTCGAACTCGCACAAGAGCCGGACTGCACCGCGGTGTTTGCCTCCAACGACCAGATGGCACTCGGTCTCCTGCACGCCTTCCAAGAACGAGGCAAGGCCGTCCCCGGCGACATCAGCGTGGTCGGCTTCGACGACCTCCCCGATGCCGCCCACTTCGCCCCGCCCCTGACCACCGTCCACCAGGACTTCGCCGAGGTGGGCCGGAAAAGTGCCCAGGAGGTCTTGCGGCAGATCCACGAACACGACGTCCCCCGATCCGGCACGGACATCGTTCCCACCCGCCTGGTGGTCAGAAGCAGCACGGCGCCGCCGCCCCTGAAGCGGTAAGGGTGGGTGGCTGTTGGCTTGCCGAACTTGAGGACGGCGTTTCAGCTGGTCAAGCTTAGGGTCGGTGATTCCGTGGGAGCTGTGGCCTGTCGTGTTGTCGCTCGCCGGGAGGCCTCGAATGCCGTCGGGGTCGGGCTACTGGAAACAGTACGAGTTCGCCGCTCGCCGTCGAGTCGACGGGCTGCGTGAGGAGGCTGCCGTATCCAGGCCGAGCTGGCCGCGGCCGAGCTGGAATGGCAGGAGTGGGTGATCGCCCGCAGGCGGGTCAACACGGTGCTTGGCTCCGGACGGCGGCAACACCGTCGGCACGGGGGTCACCCCGGATCCGCGGGATGCGAACGCGCCCCCAAGCACCCAGGACCACCTAATTGGGACTCCCGTTCGACGCGCATCTCTCAAGATCGGAAAGACAACAGCTACTGAGCTTGTCCTTTAACCTCGCGCCGCGACGGACGGCCGCGCGATGAGGCAAATTGCGATGCGCGTTGGCGGCATGCTGGTCAGACTCTCGGGCATG